>NZ_JBDSNT010000141.1:0-26303 GCF_039915195.1 Gaiella sp. | reverse complement strand
CGCAAGGTGAAAGAACTCGTCGATTCGGGTGAGCTCGGCGACATCGCGTGCGTCTACGGCAACCGGCAGAACCTCGGCGTGATTCGCTCCAACGAGAACGCCCTCTGGTCGCTCGGCGTCCACGATCTCTCCGTGATTCTGTGGCTCCTTGGCGAGGAGCCCTCCGAGGTCGTCGCCTACGGGCAGGACTTCGTCCAGCCGGGGATCGAAGATGTCGTGTTCTGCTTCCTCCGCTTCCCGTCCGGCAAGGTCGCACACATGCACCTCTCCTGGCTCGACCCGCACAAGATGCGGAAGATGACGGTCGTGGGCCGCGAGAAGATGGTGGTGTTCGACGACATGGAGCTCGAGCGGAAGGTCACCGTGTACGAGAAAGGCCCCTGGGAGCCGACCGAGGGAGAGTGGCGCACGCGCACCGGCGACATCTTCAGCCCGAAGATCGCAACGGACGAACCGCTCAAGCTCGAACTGCAGCACTTCCTGAAGCTCGTCGCCGACGGGCCGGGAGATCATCGAGAAGCGACCGACGGGCTCGCAGTCGTTCGGACGCTCGACCGGTTGACGACCTCGCTCGACACGGGCGCTTCTGCGTGAACGCAGAAGTCCACGCGAGCGCGATCGTCTATCCCGGGACGGTGCTCGGCGAAGGGGTCAAGGTGCTCGAGAACGCCGTCGTTGGCAAGCAGCCGACTCTCTCACCCCGTTCGACTGCGAAACGCGAGTCGTTGCCGCCGACCGTGATCGGGGCCGCCACGATCATCTCGACGGGCGCGATCGTCTTCGCGGGCACGACGATCGGCGAGCGAGTGATTCTCGGAGATCAATCGTGTGTCCGTGAGCGAGTGACGATCGGGAACGATGTCGTTGTCGGACGCGGTTCCCTGATCGAGAACGACACGACGATCGGCGCGATGACGAAGATCCAGGCAGACGCGTATATCACTGCCTACTCGACGCTCGAGGACCACGTCTTCATCGCCCCGCGCGTCGTGACGACGAACGACAACTGGATGGGCCGCACGGAGAAGCGGTTCGGCAACATCAAAGGCCCAACGATCCGTCGTGGCGCTCGAGTCGGCGGCGGCGCCATTATCTGCCCGCAGGTCGAGATCGGCGAGGATGCCTTCGTCGGCGCCGGCGCTGTCGTGACGAAGGACGTCCCCCCGCGCGTCGTGGTGGTCGGCTCCCCCGCCCGGATCCTGCGCGACGTTCCCGGCGACGAGTTGCTCGACGCGTAGGGATGGGTCGTCTAGCGTGACTTCGTCACGGTGACCCGATACGCGCCGGAGGCCGCTCGAGTCGCACGGAGATGCAGGACGTACCACCCGGCGACACGCGCCCGGTGCGTGAGCGCACCGCCCGCTGGCCGGATCGAAAGCCGCCGGATCGGAGCGGACTTCGCGTCGACTGCCAACGTTCCCGGTGTCCAGAGTGAGAGCGCCGGGCGTACCGGAGCGCCGGCAGCGGATGTCACGGCGAGCCGCTCACCCACTCGAAGATAGACGCGGTAGACGTCATCCCGATCGTTCCAGAAGTCGAGCGTCGCATCGATCCGCCGCCGCTGGCCGAAGAGCGGGTAGGCGCCCGCACCGGCACCGTCGTTCGGCTCGAACCTGTCTGCAGCCGGAACTCCCGTGCCGAGCAGCTCGAGCGCGCCGGTCTGGTCGAGGCGACCAGAACCGGTGAACCGGTCTCTCCCCGGCGCGCACACTGCACAGCCGTTCGCGGTGGTTGCGTCAACGGAGCTACCGAGAAGGAGCGACATGACCTGGTCGGCCGTCAGCCGGGGCGAGGACGCGAGAAGCGCGGCGGCCGCTGCGGTGACCTGTGGTGCAGCGAAGCTCGTCCCCTCGGCGCTCCGGTACTCCGCCGGGCCGCAGCTCGAGTAGCCCTGCTCGGGGCAGGCGGGAAACGCCGCCGTGAGCGGCAACGGGAAGGTCGAAAGGATGTCCACGCCCGGGGCTGCGAGGTCGTTGAACTGCACATCGCGGTTCGAGAATGACGGCGAGCCACCTGCAGGCCCGAGAGCGCTGACCCCGATGACGTGAGGAAGTGCTGCAGGCCAGCTTGCGTACGGCCACGGCTGGGAAGGAGACTGATCAGCGTTCCCGACCGCCGCCACGACGAGCACACCCTTCGAGACCGCGTAGGCAACGGCGTCGGCCTCGAGCTGCGAGTACGTGTCCCTGCTCGGATCCCGGGGATCACGAGGGCCGCCGAGGCTCATGTTGATGATGCGCGCGCCGGTCGCGACAGCCCAGCGGATGGCCTTGGCCTCCGCCTCGACGGGGATCGATCGCTCCGGCCCGACGACCTTCGCAACCAGGAGCTCCGCCGGAGGCGCAAGGCCGGCGATGCCGATCCCGTCGTTCGTCTGGGCCGCGATCAGGCCCGCGACAAACGTTCCGTGGCCCTGGGCGTCGACCGTTGGCGGCCCTGCGACGAAGCTCTTCGCGGCGACAATGCGCCCCTGAAGCTCGGGGTGTGTCCCGTCGACGCCCGAGTCGATCACGGCCACGCGGACAGAAGCGAGTACCGGGGGCTCCGGCCAGAAGTCGAACGCTCGGTTCCGGGCGGCGTACCACTGCCGTGCGAGGAACGGATCGCTCGGGGTGTACGACGGCCTGCGGCTGCCGAGCCGCTCGACATAGGTGACGCCTTTCGCGAGCCCGAGCTCCCGGGCGTCGGGAGCGGATACGGCGAGCGCGCGAATCGGGCTGAGGTCGACGATGCGAGTCGCCCCTCGGGAACGGAGACGCTTCGCGACGAGCGTGCTGCTCTCGCCGTCCACAACCCCGACCGCATAGCGGGACGCCGCAGCAGGCTGGGCTGCAACGAGGCAGATAACGGCGGTCACCGACGCGACGAGAGTGCCTGTACAAGCCGCTCTTCCGGTCACCGCGTAGCCTCTGTGGGCACCGTGATCGTCAGCGCCGGCCCCACGACATCTTCGGCGACGAGCCTGTACGTCGTGGTCAGCTTGGGCCTCACGGTCGCAAGGAATGTGCCATCCGGCCTGGGCTTGAGCATGACCGCCGGCAGCCAGGCACCCTGCGCCCCGAGCTTCTCGAGCAACGGCGTCGTGACATCCCGCGCCACGCCCGAGACCGCTACGGGCATCCCGGGATTCGGAGACGGGGTGGGGCGTCCGACGCGCAGGAGGCCGAGCCGGAAAGCAGTCGAGCGAAGCGCGAGCGCAGCGCGGACGTCCGCGGCCCGAAGCAGGACGGTCGCCCCCGTTTTCTTGGTCAGAGTTACGGACAGCGGTCGCCCCGACTCCGTCGGGACTACCTTCACGTCGACCACGGGGCCCGAGAGTCGGAATGCCTGACCAAGGGTTGCCGCCGTAAACGTCCGCGGCACCCAGCGGTGGTACGGCGAGAGGGCATCCCAGGGGTCTTCCCGCGCCTGGAGGTACGGCGTGTCGACACCGAACACGTCCTTGCTCGACGCGGTGCGGCCTCCGGATGACGAGTAGTAGAACGCGGTAACGACCTTGCCGGAATAACTGAGAATCTGTCCCCGCGTTACCTTGACGGCTGCGCTCGTCGTGGGGGCCTCGGCGGCGACGCCGTAGTAGACCTGGCTCCGCGTGTCGGAGTAGAGGTCGAACGGCTTGCTCTTGACGATGCTCGCAAGCGCGTACGAGCGGGCGGCGACGGCCTGGGCCTGGAGCGCTGCCGCCGGCCACTCCTTCGGCACCTCACCGGGAACGACTCCGAGCAGGTACGCGTCGAGACCGAGGAAGTCGATCACCTGCAGCGCTCCCGCGACGACGGAGAGGCGGATCTCGCCGCGGTACTCCTTGCCGTCAAACTGCAACAGCGCACCTCTGCCAGGGAGAAACGCGAGCGGCCCGGGAAGGCGGGTCGGCTTCCCGTCGACGAGAACCCGGAGATCGGGCTTGACGGTGATCTCGCCGGCCGGCAGCTCGGTCACGAGGCCGGATCCGTCCTTGACGAAGTAGGGGACGATCGACGAGAGCCGTGCCGACGGGCGACCATCGGCGAGGAGCACCCTCACCTTCGCGACCGGAGCCTTCGTCAGCTCCGTCCCGGGGTAGTAAAACGCGAGAATGTCCCTGTAGCTCCGATTGGCCTTTGCCTGCGCGAGCGCCCCGTACTGGTTGAGCCCGACTCCGTGCCCGTATCCCCCGCCCGTGAGGACGTAGACCGGAGCGGAGAGCGGGGCCGGGGCCGTGCTAGCAGGGCCCGACGGCTCGACAGCGAGCGACGCACCGGCCGTGCCGACGAGAAGGAACGAGAGGATGGGAACGAGGACGCGTCGCATCATGAGATACCCATGGAACTGTTCTCGGTAAGACGGCCTAGGCCTTGAGTCGGTTTGCGTACTGCTCGTCGTAATAGGCGCGATACGCGCCCGACTTGATCGGCTCCCACCAGGAGCGGTTGTCGCGGTACCAGTCGACCGTTGCCGGCAAGCCACCCTCGCCGAACGAGTGCTGGGGCTGCCAGCCAAGCGCCCGCAGCTTGGAATCGTCGAGGGCATACCGGCGGTCGTGACCTGCCCGGTCCTCGACGTGACGCACGAGCGATGGATCGGCGCCTGTCAGCTCGAGGATTCTGTGGGTGATCTCGATGTTCTCGTGATCCTCGCCGCCGACGTTGTAGACCTCGCCTGGAGCGCCCTCCCGCAGCACGAGCTCGATTCCAGCGCAGTGATCCTCGGCATGGAGCCACTCGCGGACCTGCTTTCCGTCCCCGTATACCGGGAGCGGCTCGCCCTCCATCGCGTTCGTTGTGAAAAGGGGCACGAGCTTCTCCGGATACTGGTTCGGCCCGTAGGTGTTCGCACCGCGTGTGATCGACGCGTGTACGCCGTAGGTGCGCACGTAGGCGAGAACCTGCAGGTCACCGCCGGCCTTTGCTGCGCTGTACGGGCTGGACGGGCGGAGCGGGTCGCCTTCCTGCGCCCGACCACCGGCCTCGAGATCACCGTAGACCTCGTCGGTCGAGACCTGAACGAACCGTGCGTCGGTCTCGCGCGCGGCCTCGAGCAGGCACATCGTGCCGAGCACGTCGGTGTGGACGAACTCCATCGGGCCGAGGATCGAACGGTCCACGTGCGTCTCGGCGGCGAAGTTGACGATGGCAGCGCACCCGGCAGTGGCAGTCGCTACGGCCACCGGGTCGGCGATGTCCCCGTGAACGAACTCGTGCTCGATTCCCTCGAGGTTGGCGGGATTCCCCGCGTACGTGAGCTTGTCGAGCACAACCACGCTGTCTCCACCGGCAACGAGCCGGCGCACGAAATGAGAGCCGATGAACCCGGCACCGCCGGTGACGAGCACGCGCATCGAGACAGGGTAGCCACACTTCGCCCGACATCCGTGCGAATTCGGCTTTCGGAACGGCCGGAACCGGATCGATCAGCGATCCGGCACGCGGTCAGGTCGGGAGCGCAGCGCCTCGTTGGCCCGGAGCCTCAGCGAGTCTCGGCGAGCGCCGCGAGGCACGCCGCCAGCCCCTCGCGCCAGTGCGGAAGCTGCGGCGCGTCCTTCTCGCTGCGCAGGATCGACACGGCGGGGCGCGGAGCCTTCGCCCCGAACTCGGCAGTCGTGATCCGCTTCACGCGGCAGTCGAGACCCGCCTCTTCGAAGATCGCCTCGGCGAAGTCTGCCCAGGTGCAATCGCCTCCGGCGGCGAGATGCCAGACGCCGAACGGCGCACCGGCCTCTACGAGCTCGTGCGAAGCGGCGGCGAGATCGCCGACGTACGTGGGACATCCCCGCTGATCGGCGACAACGGCGACCTCGTCACGGTCCGCGCCGAGTCGCAACATCGTCTTCAGGAAGTTGTGCCCCGTCGGTCCGTACAGCCACGAGCTCCGTACGATCCAGGCACGCTCGCCCGTCGCAGCCTCGCCGTGGAACTTCGAGCGGCCGTACGCGGAGAGTGGGCTCGGGCTGTCGGACTCGACGTACGGCGCACCCTTGCGGCCGTCGAATACGTAGTCCGAGGAGTACGCCACGATCGGGGCGCCGAGCTCGGCCGCGTGCGTCGTCCCTCCGACGTTGACCTCGGCGGCGCCCTGCGGGTCGTCCTCCGCGCCGTCGACGTTGGTCCAGGCCGCCGTGTGGAGAACGAGCTGCGGCTCGCCGACCTCGGGGGGCGCAGGGAACCGCACGTCCCAGTCGACGCGGGACAGTGCCCTCACGACATCCCCGGCGAAGACGGTGGCGAGCGCACCCGCCAGCTGACCTCCACCGCCCGTGATCAGGACGCGACGGCGCTGTCTCGTGACGAGAGAATGGGTGTCCGAGTGCTCCACAGGTCTTTCACGCGCGGGTCATCCCACGCGATTCCTTGCTCGTCCGGATCGGCCGGATCGTACTCCTCGGTCACGTGGTAGGCGAACAACAGATCGGTGAGGGCCTCGAAACCATGCGCATGGCGTCCCGGGATGTAGAGCGCCACCGGGTTCTCGTCGCCGATGTCCTCCGCGAACGTAGCTCCCGACTCCCGATCGAGCACGACGACACGAGCCATTCCCTGGAGGCATGCGAAGAGGTCGTCCTGGCCACGCTCGTGGAAATGGAGGCCGCGGATGACGCCCTGGCGAGACACCGACACGTTCGTCTGCACCGTCGGCTTCGGGAGGAGGCTCTCGCGACGAAGCTCGCAGAACCAACCGCGGTCGTCGGCGAATCGCTGCAACGGGATCCGAACAATCCCCTCGACGGTCACTTGTTGACGCCCGTCTCGTCGATCATCCGGCCGATCTCGGCGAGGTGCTGCCAGTGCTTCCCCGCGTCTTCCCACCAGCCGACGACCGGAACAACCGACAGCTCGCCTCGCTCCGCATAGGCGCGATTGACATCTGTTATCTCGAGCTCACCACGACTCGAGCGCTCGAGGCTCGAGATCACGGAGAAGACGTCCGTCGGATAGCAATAGAGGCCGACGACCGCGTCGTTCGACGGCGGTGCCGGATAGCGCAGGTCGACGACACCGGCCTTCTCGGCAAGATCCGTGACGTTGCCGTCGTCGTCGTAGACGACGACGCCGAAGTTCTCGGGATCCGGCACGTCCTTGACGAAGACCTGCGCGCCAACGCCACCATCGCCCCAGGCTGCGATCGCGGCCGCGTGCGAGTACTCGAAGATGTTGTCCCCGAGGACGACGACGATCGGCTCGCCACCGGCGAAGTCCTCGGCCATCCCGACGACCTCGGCGATCCCGCCCGGCTGCGTCTGGACCTTGTAGGTGAGATCGAGCTCGAGTAGCGGTGCCTCGCCTCCGCGAACCGTGAGGTGCCCGTCGCCTAGGAGGTCGATCATCTGACCCGCATGGCCCTTACCCGTGACGAGGAGAACCTCCCGGATGCCAGCGAGTTGGAGCAGCTGAAGCGGGTAGTAGACCATCGGCCAGCTGCCCACGGGAAGCAGGTGCTTGTTCGTGACGCGCGTCAGCTCGCCGAGCCGCGTCGCCTCTCCTCCCGCACAGACCAGTCCCTTCATGCCGCGATGCTAACGGGATCAGGCGGCATGCGAGGCATCTGGTGCCGCGATCGCGATCGGGCTCCTCCCGAGGAGCCAGAACGAGAGCTCGACGGCCGGGCCGATGCCGAAGGCGAAAGCGATCGTGCCAATGCCCACCGTGCCGCCGAGCGCTAACCCGATAACGGTGGCGACGACCTCGATCGTGGCACGCGTCACGCCGATTCGCACGCCCGACCGTCGGGAGGTAACGAGCATCAGGGAGTCTCGCGGGCCGGCTCCCATCCCCGCCCCCACGTAGAAGCTCGTCCCGATCCCGATGATCAGGATGCCGACCACCATGAGCGTGATCCGGATCGCGAGCGAGGTGTCCGACAACGCATCGATCGCGTCTATCGCTACCAGCCAGTCGACGAAGAGGCCGATCAGCAGTGCGTTCGCAACGGTTCCCGGGCCGATCCGCGCACCGAGGGCCCACGCGACCACGAGGACGACGACCGCGATCGCGATGTTGGCGGTGCCAAACGACAGCTGTGTCTTGTCGGAGATGCCCTGCGCGAGGACGTCCCACGGCGAGAGTCCCAATCCGGACTCGAGCAGAAGGACGATCCCGAACGCGAAGAGAAAGAGACCCAGAACGAGCGACGCGGAGCGGGTCACGACCGAGCCGCGGATCAGAGGTGGGACGTGCATCCCTCCAGTGCGCTCCATCAGGCGCCCCGCGCTGCGCGCGCCGCCGCCTTCCGCCGGCGCACGCCCGGCACGGCTCGAACTGCAGCGACCCAGAAGGCGAGAAACGCGACCATGACGGTCAGGATGGCGAGAATGCTCTGTTTGACGCGTCTCACGGGTAGAACCATCGTAGGTGACGAACCATCGTCATACTTCACTTCCCACGTTGCACAAGGAAAGGACGGCCGAGATGGCAAAGAAGGACACGAAAATTGCGCCGACGGTCGAGACGCTGAAGCCGTATCTCGATCGCGCGCTGAACGACAAGGAGTTCCGCGACGACCTCAAGGAGGCCCTCTCGGCGGCGAAGAAGCTGTACGGGCCGCTCGTCAAGGATGCGAAGGGTGCCGGGGCGGCGAAGTCCGCATCGCGTCTCGCGACCGACGAGAAGGTGCAGGAGAATCTCCGCAAGGCGCTCGAGGAGTTCGGGAAGGCTGCGGGCACGCTGAAGGGCAACAAGAGTAAGGGCCACAAGGGCCGGAACGCGATGCTTCTCGCAGGCATCATCGCCGGCGCGCTCTACAACCCCTGGTCGGGCGCGCAGACGCGGGAATGGCTGATGGACAAGGTTGCGGGAGACGACGATCTCCAGCCGCTCGAGGAGTTCGACTTCACCGCTGCACATGCCGAAGACGCCTTCTCGGCCGCAGCGAACGGAACCGCCGAGGTGGCGGACGAGCCCGTCGACGCTTCAAAAGAGTAGACGGTTGGCTTAGCGGTCCCCTCCACCGGTCGGGCTCTTCGGAGCCTGACCGGAGAGGGTCGCTTTCAGCCCGCCCGGCGTCAGGCCGCTCGCGCTCGAGATATCGGATGCTTCGAGGAGAACGGCCCCTGCCGGTGGCGCGACCGCACTCGGTGATCCAGCCGGACCATCGAGCGGCAGGTACGCGCGGCCTGCATCGAACGAGACATCCTCGGCCCGGCGCCATGCATTGAGGAACGGATACGGCGCAACCGCACCGTCGTATCCGAGCGAGAGCAGCGAGACGGGGTGGATCTCGAAATGGAGATGCGACGGGGTGAACTCCGCGTCGCCCGTGTTCCCCATGAATCCGATGACATCCCCCGCTTCGACCTGCTTGCCGTTCACGGCGAGCGGCGAGTAGGCCGAGAGATGCGCGTAGTAGAACTCGTTGCCGAGCCTGTCGCGGAGCCACATCCGCCAGCCGCCGATATCGTTCCACCCGACCGAGAACATCGTTCCGTCGGCGACGGCAAGTAGCGGTGTCCCGAGCGGCGAGAAGATGTCCTCACCGTGGTGCCACCCTCCTGATATGCCCGGACGCGAAGCTCCGAACGTGTCACCGTACGATGCCGGGCCGTAGATAGGAAAGACGTAGCCGCCGTTCGAGAACTGCGCCGTCACCTCGGGCGCGGGCCGTACGAGCTCGGGAGGGGCACCGGCGATCGAGGTTCCGGGCTCGCGAGGCGCGCTCGCCGGAACGATCGGCCGCACCGGAGGCGCGGACGCTGTCGGCCTCGTCGGCTCCTTGGCGGGAACGACCGGTGCTGCAGCAACGGTTGACGTCGCGATCGACCCGACCTCGATCGAGCTTCCGGCAGGGAGTCCGCCGTGGTCCGTGGTCACCTTGATCCGGAGCGCCGTCAGGGACGCGCTTGCCGCTCGTGGTGCGTTCCTTGTCGTCTCTGACGTCGATGCCAGAATCTCGAGCGTTCCCCAGTCGGCGAGCGGCACAACCGAGTTGGGTGTCGGTGTGACGGGCTGCCCGAGAACCACGAGACCCGTGAGAGACGATGCCGGCACGTCGACCGAGGCGTTGGCGGGACCGGCCGCGACGCTTGCCCGAAGGTCGATCGAGTCGAGCGTGATCTCGCCGCCGAGCAACGAGACGCTGACGACGTTCAGGCCGCTCTGCGCGATCGACGAGACACCAGGCTGAGCTACGACACGTGCGCCGGCAGAGCTGAGCCGGACGATCGAGCCGTCCGCCGGATACGAATAGTTGGCGACGACCCGATCGTCGCGCGGCGGGGCTGTCACGGCGAGGGAGACCTCGTCGGCGAGACCGGGTTGGACAACACGCGTGACGACGGCGGTCGCCGACGCCTCCGGCTCACCCGGCGCGGCTGTCGCCATGGACACGACGATCGCCACCGCGACGATGGAGATCAGAATCGGTACAACGAGGAGAGAACGGCGATTCACTGAGCTCTAGGGTAGCTCGCCTTCTGGGGATCTGGCGCGCCACGCGAGCTGGACGGCGACTGCGATGAGAAGGACGCCGAAGAGCCGGCGAAGGACGTCTTCGGGTATCGATGTAGCAACCCGCACCCCGATCTCGACGCCGACGATGGACGCGACGCCAATCACGAAAGCCGGGCGCACACGGAGGTTGCCGTATCGCGACTGTCTCAGTGCGCCGACTGCAGCCGTCGGGATGATGGCAAGCAGCGATGTCGCGGCAGCCTCGACCTGACCGAGGCCGAGTGCGACGAGCAGAGGGACGAAGAGGATCCCGCCACCGACGCCGAGAAGTCCGGACATCACCCCGGCCACAAGGCCGAGGCAGACCGCGAGGATGATCGTAGATGTGCTCAACCGGCGAGAAGCCAGACGCCGATGAGAGCGAGGAAGACGGCGAAGACGACCGTCAGCGCGCGGGTCGAGATTCGCTGCTGGGCCGAGGTGCCGATCAACGACCCCGCAACTGCCGGCACACCGACGAGCGCTGCGTAGCCCGGATCGACCTTGTCGTGCAGGGCGTAGAGAGCGACGCCCGCAGTGGCTGTCACAACGATCGCTCCGAGCGATGTGGCTGTTGCCTCCCGCGCTCCAAATGCCGCCACACCGAGGAGAAGCGGCACGATCACAATGCCGCCGCCGACGCCGAAGAGTGCGCTGAAGAGACCGGCTACGAGGCCTATTGCGACGAGTCGCACCCGCGCCATCCTACGGCGCGACGCGGATGCGACCCCTGGACAACGCGATCAGGAGGGTTCGAGCGCAGGCTCTCCGACGCCGGCCGGGCTGACGTCTCGTTCGCGCACGAGGACGAGCGACACGATGACCCCGACGAAGGTAATCCCCGCTCCGACCCAGAAAGCGTTCTGGAAACCCTCGGTCAAGGCAGTAGAAACCGCCGTGCCCGCTTCGACTGCGCTGCTCGTCGTGGAAGTCGCGACCGTGGAGAGGATCGCGATCCCGACCGCTCCACCGATCTGCTGGGTCGTGTTGATCAACCCCGAGGCCAGTCCAGCCTCATCCGGCTTCGTACCCGCAAGCGCTGCGATCGTGAGCGAGACGAACGCGAAGGGCATACCGAACCCGATCACAAGAAAGCCTGGGAAGAGGTTCTTCCAGTACGAGCCATCTGCCGAGATCTGCGTAAAGAGGACGAGTCCGACCGTCATCACCGCCATCCCCGTCACGAGCGTCGGTTTGACGCCGACACGCGTGACGGCCAGGGCCGCGACGTTCGCCCAGATGATCGCGGTTCCGGCAACGGCGATGTAACCAATCCCGGTCTTGAGCGGCGAGAAGAACAGAACCTGCTGCATGTAGAGCGTCAGAATCAGGAACATCGAGAACAGCGCGGTTCCCATGATGAACATGACGATGTTCGCCGCAGCGAGCGTCTGCAGCCGGAAGATCGAGAACGGCATCAACGGGTGACGTGCCCGCGACTCCTGCGCAATGAACCCGATGAGCAGAACGGCAGAAACGGCGAAGACTCCGATCGTGCGCCCGGAGCTCCAACCCCAGTCGTTCCCCTTCGTGATCGCGAGTACGAGGATGCTCAGGCCGGAGGTGACGAGAACGGCACCGAGCACGTCGAAGCTCGATCGGCTCTCGTCCTTGCTCTCCGGGAGAAGCATCGGGGCGACGATGAGCGAGATGATCCCGACCGGAACATTGACGTAGAAGATCCAGGGCCACGCGAGCAGGTCGACCAGAACGCCGCCGAGCAGAACTCCGGCCGCAGCCCCCACGCCTCCGACGGCGCCCCAGGCACCGAGCGCAATGTTGCGCTCACGGCCCTCCCTGAACATCGTCGTCAGGATCGAGAGTGCCGCGGGTGAGATCGTCGCCGCACCGAGACCCTGGAGTGCGCGAGCTGCGATGAGCGAACCCTCACTCCACGAGAGGCCACACAGCAACGAGCCGACCGAGAAGATCACGAGACCGACCATGAACACGCGTCGGCGCCCGAGAAGGTCGGCGAGACGGCCACCGAGCAGCAGGAAACCACCGAAGACGAGCGAGTAAGCCGAGATCACCCACTGCAGATTTGCCTGCGAGAACCCGAGGTCGATCTTGATCGACGGGAGCGCGACATTCACGATCGCAATGTCGAGCACGACCATGAACTGAACCATGCAGAGGAGAAGCAGGGCGATCCACTTGCGTCTGTCGGACTGGCTCATCGTGGGGCGTTCCTTTCCGTGTGGTCTCGATTGGGCCCCGACGATATCGCAGAGGGTTGCAAAATACAAGTCTTATCTTGTAATTTGCAAGTTAGGAGTGGTAGATCTATACTTCCTCGCATGCGTGGTCGCTCGTGAAGGCGTACAACGAGTACTGTCCGATCGCCCACGCCCTCGACCTCGTCGGCGACCGCTGGGCTCTGCTCGTCGTGCGTGAGCTCAACCACGGCCCTCTCCGCTACAGCGATCTGAGAGAACGGCTTCCGCGCTGCAGCACGAACGTTCTCGCAACGAGGTTGAAAGATCTCGAGTCCGGGGGTGTCGTCGCGCGCCGTCGCCTTCCGCCCCCCGCCGCTTCCAACGTTTACGAGTTGACAGAGGCCGGCGAGGGCCTCCAGCCCGTGCTGGCAGCGCTCGCACGGTGGGGCGCACAGACCCTCGGGCCCCCGCCCGCCGATGCCGAATTGCACGTCGACTGGCTCGAGCGGGCGTTGCGAACGGCTGTCGTGGCATCTGCGCCGACGGCCCGGGTCGCGTTCGAGATCGGAGAGGAGCGTGCATCGCTCATCGACGGTGTCGTCAGTGCCGGGATCTCGGAGGAGGCGGAGGCGATCGTCACAGGAACTCCGGCCGGCTTCTACGCCCTCGTCGTTCTCGGCGAGACAAGCGACCTCGGCGTCACCGGCGATGCCGGCGCCGTCGCGAGCCTTGCTGAGGCGCTACAGCTAGCGCGCACGTCGCAGGCCACGGTGGCCTGAGCTAGAGCGCTGCCTCTCGACGCAGGACTTCCCATGCGAGCGCTACATCCGCCTCGCTCGTTCGAGCGTTGCCGATCGAAAGTCGAAGCACGAACCGGCCGTCGAGCTTCGAGTGCGAGAGGAAGATCTCACCGCTCGAGTTGGCACGTCGCACGATCTCCTCGTTCTCCTCGTCACTTCCTTCCTTCCGGAAGCACACGAGGGAGAAGTGCCGCGGGGCGCACAGCTCCCAGCCGGGCTCTGCGGCGACCCACTCCTCGAACAGCGCTGCCAGCCGGACGTGCTCACGGAGGATCGACTGAAGGCCCTCCCGCCCGAAGCATCGCAGCGTCGCCCAGAGCTTCAGCGCACGGAATCTCCGACCGAGTGGCGACGCGTACTCGCTGAGGCTGACCACGTCCTCGTCCACGCGCAGGTACTCGGGAACGAGGCTGAAGGCACGGCGGAGAGCCTCGGGGCGTGAGCAGAAGAAGACCGAGCAGTCCATCGGCGTGAAGAGCCACTTGTGCGGATTGACGCCGATCGAATCGGCTCGTTCCCAGCCGGCGAAGTGGTGTCGCAGCTCCGGGCAGACGGCGGCCGCTCCGGCATAGGCCGCATCGACGTGGAGCCAGACACCCTCGGCTCCCGCACGATCGGCAATCGCCGCAACCGGGTCGACGGCGGCTGACGAGGTCGTTCCGACGGTCGCGACGACGGCGCAGGCGTCGTCGAGATCGAGCTCGTCCGCGCGTATCGCAAAAGCGTCGTCCGCCGGCGTCTTTCGGATCTCGAGCTCGAGAAGTCGCGCGGCCTTGACGGTGGATGAGTGGGTGTGCTCGGAACAGACGACAACTCTCCGGTCCGGATGGGCGGCACGCGCCGCGGCAAGCGCCGTGATCAGGCCCGAAGAGGCCGTGTCCTCGATGTGGCCGTGAAGCGGCACGGGAAGGCCGAGCAACTGTCGCAGCCAGTCGAGCGTCACCTCCTCGAGCTCCTGCAGCGCGGGTGACGCGCGCCAGAGGATGCCGACTTGGTTGAGTCCCGCGATCAGGAGCTCGGCCAGGATGCCCGGCTCGGCCCCAGTCGTTGCGAAGTACGCGAAGTAGCGAGGGCTCTGCCAGTGCGTGATGCCCGGCATGAGCACTGCGTCGAGGTCGCGCAGGACAGCCGAGAAGGGCTCGGCGGCCTCGGGGGGTGAGGCCGGGAGCGCTGCACGGATAGCACCAGGTTCGACCTGAGACAGAACCGGATGCTCGTCGATCGTTTCCAGGTAGTTCGCGACCCACTCGAGCGCAGCCGCGCCGTCCTCGCGGAACGTGCTCATCGCTTCCACTCTTCGATCTCGGTCCAGGGCCGGGTATTGAGAACGTGCTCCCTGGTCAACCAGGCCCGGCGCGCCTGGCCGACGCCGAGCTCGGCGTACGCAAGGGACTCGACCGAGTGGGCATCGGTCGTCACGGGAACGAGGACGCCGGCCTCCCCCGCGAGCCGGGCGTGGACGTCGCGCATGTCCAGCCGGTCCGGCTGACCGTTGATCTCGAGCGCCGTTCCGGTCTCGACCGCGCGTCCGATCACGCGCTCGATGTCGAGGTCGGCGCCATGACGGCGGGAGATCCGCCGCCCGGTCAGATGACCGATGCAATCGACGTGTGGGTTGTCGATCGCTGCGAGCACGCGCTCGGTAGGGCTCTTGTCGAACGACGTATGCAATGACGCTACGACCCAGTCGAGCTCGGCAAGCACTTCGTCCGGGACGTCGACGACACCCTTTGCGTTGATGTTCGCCTCGACGCCGCGGAGCACGCGCATCGACCCGAGCCGCTCGTTGACCTCGTCGATCTCCTCCCACTGCTGTTCGATACGTCCCTCGCGGAGGTAGTGCGAATGATCCGTGAGGCACAGAAACTCGTAGCCGCGCGCGGACGCGGCTCGGGCCATCTCCTCGATCGTCGCCTTCCCGTCTGCCGACCACGTCGAGTGACAGTGCATCTCGCCCCGGAGATCCGAGAGCTCCACGAGCTGTGGCAGCCGGCCACTGCGGGCTGCCTCGAGCTCGCCACCGTCCTCACGCAACTCCGGCGGGATGAACGCATACCCGAGGAACTCGTACAATGCGGTCTCGTCCCGAAACGTGTTGATCTCCCCCGTCTCGACGACCGTGACGCCGTACTCCGAGATCGACAGCCCTCGGCGTTGCGCGTCTTCGCGGAGGGCGATGTTGTGATCCTTCGAGCCTGTGAAGTGCTGGAGGAGGTCGCCGTAGCATTCCGGCGGTACAACCCTGAGGTCGAGACGAAAGCCTCCGCGATCGATGACCGTTGCCTTCGTATCGCCATGGGCCACGACCTCGAGCACCCACGGCAACGTGACGAAGTGTGCGGTGAGAGCAGCCGGATCCGTCGAAGTGGCGATGACGTCGAGATCCCGGAACGTCTCCCGCCGTCGCCGCGTGCTGCCTGCATCGGAGACATCGATGACAGACGGGTGCGCCCGGAGAGCCTCGACGACCTCGCGCACGACGGGCAGCCCCTTGCCGAGCAACCCTCGCCGGGGCTCGGTCGGCCCGGCTCCCTCGGCGAGCGCCTTGAGGATCTTGGCCTCGGTGCCGGCGCCGAAACCGGAGAGCGCCCTGATCTTCTCGCCCTCGGCCGCTTCCTTCAGCTCTGCAAGCGTCGTTGCCCCGAGCTCGCGCCAGATCCGGGCGGCCGTCTTCGGCCCGAGGCCGGGGAGTCGCATGAATGAGGCCACCTCGCCTGGAACCTCGGCACGACGCTTGGCGAGCGCCGCCATCTCGCCGGTCTCCGCTAACTCCACGATCTTGGCCTCGATCGTCTTCCCGATATCGGGAAGCTCCTTCGCCTTCCCCTGCAGGGCCAGCTCGGCAACGGACGAGGCCGTTTCGCGAATCCGCGTCGCGGCGCGACGATACGCGGCGACCCGAAACGACTGCTCGCCGAGGATCTCCGAGAGATCGGCAAGCTGGTCGAATCGATCGGCCAGATCGATGTTTCGCGGGAGCGCGGCGACCATCATCCGATCATAGGTGCGTCCACACAGTGCAAGATTGCGGAATGCGCGCCATGGTCTGCCTCCCCACCTACAACGAGCGCGACAACCTCGACCCGATGATTCGCGCGCTCGGAGAGCAGCTCGACACGGATCGTGATCGGGTCCTCGTGATCGACGACAACTCTCCGGATGGCACCGGCAAGCTGGCTGACGATCTCGCTGCCGAGCTGCCGTGGGTCGAGGTTCTCCATCGACAGCGGAAGGAAGGGCTCGGTCCTGCCTACATCGCGGGCTTTCGGCACGCGCTCGCTCGCGGGGCCGAGCTCGTGGTCGAGATCGACTGCGACTTCTCCCACAACCCCGCCGATGTGCCCCGGCTGATCGCGTCGTGCGAGGCTGGTACGGACGTGACGCTTGGCTCGCGCTGGGTGCAGGGCGGGGGTACGGTCAACTGGGGTGCCTGTCGCAAGCTGATCTCCCGCGGCGGCAGCCTCTACGCTCGAATCATCCTGGGCGTCGGCATTCGTGACCTCACCGGTGGCTTCAAGTGCTTCCGGCGTGGGGTACTCGAGGCGATCGAGCTCGAGACGATCGCGGCCAAGGGCTACGGCTTCCAGATCGAGACGACGTACCGGATGCTGCGCAAGGGCTTCTCGGTCGTCGAGATCCCGATCACGTTCGTCGACCGGCGCGTCGGTGAGTCGAAGATGGGTGGATCGATCGTGGTCGAGGCGATGCTCCAGGTGCCCTTGCTCCGCTACCGGGCGGCCCGCGGACGGCTCTAGCGCTGTCCGGCGACGGGAGACCTGCTCACACCTACACTTCATCGATGGACGAGGTCACCGACGCGACGTTCCCCACGGACGTTCTCGAGAGCGAGATCCCGGTGATCGTCGAGTTCGGCGCCCCGTGGTGTCGACCGTGCAGGGCGATCGAGCCGGCGCTGATCGAGATCGCCGAGGCCTCAGCCGGGCGAGTGCGGCTCGTCAAGCTCGACATCGACGGCAACCTGGGAACCCCTTCGCGCTACGGGATCCTCTCCGTTCCGACGGTCATCCTCTTCATCGGCGGCGAGGCGCGGGAGACACTGATCGGACCGCAGAGCAAGAGCCGCTACGAGCGGGCGTTCGCGCAGCACATCGGCGAGTGACCCGCCCCTGGGACAGTCTTCTCGTCGGCGACGAGCTCGCCTACCGCTCGACCGAGCCGTCTCGTACCCCCCGGCTCGAGCCTCTCCCCGCTTCCCTCGACCACCGTATTGCCGCCGCCCTCGCGCGGATGGGCGTCGACGGCCTCTACGCCCATCAGAGCGAGGCATGGGAGGCGGCGGTGAGAGACGAGAACATTCTCATCACGACGGGAACCGCGTCGGGCAAGTCCCTCGCGTTCAATCTGCCCGTGCTCGACTCGATCGTCCGGCAGCCGACAGCGCGTGCGATCTACGTCTACCCGACGAAGGCGCTGACGCAGGATCAAGCGAGGAGCATCGCCGGCTTCCGGCTTCCGGGCGTCCGGCCCGCGATCTACGACGGCGACACCGAACCGGAACGACGGGGGGCGATCCGGAAGTCGGCGAACCTGATCCTGACGAACCCAGACATGTTGCACATCGGGATCCTCCCGAATCACGACCGCTGGGGCGACCTTCTCCACAACCTCCGCTACGTGGTGATCGACGAGGCGCACGTCTATCGCGGGGTCTTCGGCTCGCACGTCGGGAACGTGATCCGGCGGCTGAGACGGCTTGCCCGGCTGTACGGCGCCGAGCCGCGCTTCCTGCTCGCATCCGCGACGATCGCGAACCCGAAGGAGCTCGCTCTGGCCCTCACGGGCGAAGCGGCGACGATCATCGACACGGACACCTCCGCGAGAGCGCGGAGAGACGTCGTGCTCTGGAATCCCGCGCTCCTCGATCCCGAGCTCGGCGTCCGCGCGAGCGCGTTGTCCGAGGCCTCGCTCCTGATGGCAGGGCTCGTCTCCCTCGGCCTCCGCACGATCTGCTTCACGAAGAGCCGCAAGGCGGCAGAGCTGATCCACCGTTTCACCTCCGAGCGCGTCGACACCGCGACCGCCGCGCGCCTCGCTCCGTACCGAGCCGGCTACACGCCGGCACAGCGCAGGGAGATCGAGCGGCGGCTGATGGAGGGCGAGCTCCTCGGCGTCTCCGCGACCGATGCGCTCGAGCTCGGGATCGACATCGGCCGGCTCGACTGCGCGATCTCGGTCGGCTTTCCCGGAACGGTCGCGTCCCTGCGGCAGCAGTGGGGTCGCGCCGGTCGGCGAGAGCACGGTCTCGCAGTGCTGATCGCCAGCGAGGACGCCCTGGATCAGTTCTTCATGCGCGAGCCCGATTCGCTCCTCGAGCGCAGCGTGGAGGCGACGAGGCTCGACCATGCGAATCATCGGATCCTGGACCTGCACGTCTGCGCCGCGTCATTCGAGGGCCCGATTGCCGAGCGTGATGTGGCCACTCTCGGCCGTGAGGCACTCGAGCGCGCCGCTGTGCTGCCCGAGCTCGAGAAGACCCCGGCCGGGTACGTCTGGAAGGGACGGGACACTCCCGCGGGCCGATTCTCGCTCCGTTCCGGCGATCGCGACTCGTTCACGATCGTCGATGGAACGACGGGATCCGTCCTTGGTCTCATCGAGCGCGAGCGGGCGTACTCCTCGGTCCATCAGGGTGCCGTCTATCTCCACATGGGCGCCCAGTACCTCGTACGCGACCTGGATGGGGTCTCGCGCACTGCCGTCGTCGAGCCGGCGGGCGTGGACTGGTACACCCAGGTGCAGAAAGACACGCAGACATCGATCGACGAACCGCTGCGACACGCACGGGTCGCAGGCGTGGATCTTCACTTCGGTCGGGTCTCGGTAACCGAGCAGGTGATCGCATACCAGCGCAAGGCGATCCGCGATGGCTCGACTCTGGCTGTGATCCCGTTGATCTTGCCGGAGGTGACGTTCCAGACGGAGGCAGTCTGGTTCTCGCCCGACGGCGACCTGCTCGACGGGCTCGAGGAGATGCCGAAGCTGCTCGGCGGCCTCCACGCGGCGGAGCACGCCATGATCTCCCTGCTTCCGCTCTGGGCGATGTGTGACCGCTGGGACATCGGCGGCCTCTCGACGAACGTGCATTTCCAGACGGGACTGCCAACCGTCTTCGTCTACGACGGCCATGCCGGCGGAGTCGGCATCACCGAGCGCGGGTTCGATTGCTTCGCAGGCTGGGTCTCGGATACCGAGCGGCTCCTGCGTGGGTGTCCCTGCACGAGCGGCTGCCCCTCATGCGTCCAGAGCCCGAAGTGCGGAAACCTGAACGAGATGCTAGACAAGGGGGCTGCGCTGCTTCTCCTCGATCGGATGTCCGCCGCCTGAACGACGGGTCGATTTCCGTGAACGCCGTTCGTCGTCATGGTGAAATCGCAAACAACCCAACGGGAGGCAACATGGAGTATCTGGCACTCGTGTACGGCGATCCGGAAGCGTGGGACGCGATGTCCGAATCCGACCGTGCGACGGCGTACGAGGGATACATGGCCGTAGCGCGAGACGCGGAAGCTGCGGGAGCACTCGTCGATGCGGCCGAGCTCGAGTCGACCGCGGCAGCAACGAGCGTGCGCGTCCGGGGCGGCGAAGCCGTCGTCACCGACGGGCCTTACGCCGAGGTGAAGGAAGCGCTCGGCGGCTACTACCTCTTCTCGTGCGACACGCTCGAGGAGGCGATCAGGTGGGCGGCGAAGATCCCGGCCGCCTGGCACGGCGGAGCGATCGAGATCCGGCCCGTCCACGTCGATGAGGAGGCAGCGGCATGAAGTACGCGATGCTCGTCTACAGCGACCAGGCGTCATGGGAAGGCCTTTCCGACGAGGAAGCCGGGCGCCTGCGGGCGGAGTCGATGCCCCGTTGGATCACGCTCTTCGACGAAATGGGTAAGGCCGATCCGAACGTGACCGGCAAGGAGCTCGCGGGGGCGTCGGAGGCGAAGGTCGTGCGCGTCGTCGACGGGCAGACGATCGTCACGGATGGCCCGTTCGCCGAGACGAAGGAGCAGCTCGGGGGAGTGTTCATCACCGAGCTCCCGGACCTGGACGAGGCGATCCGGCTCGCGGCGCTCGTCCCGGCAGCCGACTACGGCACCCTCGAGATCCGGCCGCTCGCGACCCGGTGATCGACGACGACGTCTCCGCGGTCTACGCCGACGAATGGCCGCGGTGCGTCGCAATCCTGACCCGTGTCCTCGGCGATCTCCAACGCGCCGAGGATGCGGTGCAGGACGCCTTCGCGATTGCACTCGAGAGGTGGCCGCGCGCCGGGATGCCCGACAACCCGGGTGCCTGGATTGTCACGACCGCCCGAAATCGCGCCATCGATCGGATCCGCCGTGACCACGTCCTCGCCGACAAGACCGCTCTGCTCGCACGCCTCGCGTCGTTCCCCGAGGACGCCGACGAGGTGAAAGCCTTGCCGGACGAGCGCCTCGCGCTCCTGTTCACATGCTGCCACCCAGCGCTCGCCGTCGACGTCCAGATCGCCCTCACCCTGCGCGAGGTCGGTGGTCTGACGACCCCGGAGATCGCGTCGGCGTTCCTCGTGCCGGAGCAGACGATGGCGCAACGGCTCGTTCGCGCGAAGCGCAAGATCCGAATGGCCGGGATCCCGTTTCGCGTACCGGCCGAAGCGATGCTTCCGGATCGACTGACGGCAGCGCTCCGCGTCATCTATCTCGTCTTCAACGAGGGGTACGCTGCGAACAACGGGGGGGCGCTCGTCCGTCGCGATCTCTGTGCCGAGGCGATCCGGCTTGTGAAGCTCCTCTGTGTTCTGATGCCCGACGAGCCCGAGGCCTACGGGCTGCTCGCGCTGATGCTTCTGCAGGACTCGCGACGCGACGCGCGCCTGTCGCCGAACGGAGAGCTCGTCCTTCTCGCCGATCAGGACCGCGCCCTCTGGGACAGAGCCGCGATCGACGAGGGCCTCCGGATGCTCGCGAGAGCCGAGGCCCAGCGCCGACCGGGTGTGTACCAGCTGCAGGCGGCGATCGCCGCGGGGCACGCACAGGGATCGGACGCCCGAACGGTCGTGGCCGCCTATGAGGCGCTGTTGCGCCTGGACGGCTCGCCGGTGACGCGCCTGAACCACGCCGTAGCCGTCGCACTCGCGGGCGAGGTGGAAGACGGCCTGGCGCTGATCGAGGCAATCCCGGGCCTCGACAGCTATCGCCACTTCCATTCGGCCCGCGCGGATCTTCTGCGGCGCCTCGGGCGCGACGCGGAGGCACGCGAGGCGTACCGCCGGGCACTCACTCTGACGGAGGACGGCCCCGAACAGCGGTTTCTGGAGCGTCGGCTCGCCGGTTGAGCCCGCCCGGTCGACGCCGCATCGCCACAATGACAGCGTGATCGTGCGCGAGGCAAAGGGAGGAACGCTGATCCTCGGTGGCGGGTTCGCCGGGGCCTACGTCGCGCGCCTCCTCGGGAAGCACGGGGCGACGATCGTCTCCCCACAGAACTCGATGCTCTACACGCCCCTGCTCCCCGAGGCGGCCTCTGGGACGCTCGAGCCACGGCATGTCGTCGTACCGCTGCGTCAGATGTGCCCGCACGCCGACGTAGTCATCGGTCGCGCGACGTCGCTCGACGTCGTAAGGAACGTCGTCGCGGCAGAGACCCTCGCCGGGCCTGCGGAGATCTCGTACGAGCGGCTCGTCGTTGCGCTCGGAGCAGTGACGCGCGTGTTTCCCGTGCCGGGACTCGTCGAGTACGGCCGGGGGTTCAAGGATCTTGCCGACGCGATCGCCCTTCGCAATCACGCTCTCCAGCGACTCGATGCAGCGGCCGCGGGTGGGCCGCCCTCAGAGCTCGGTTTCGTCTTCGTCGGCGCGGGGTACGCCGGCGTCGAGGCCCTCGCCGAGGTGCACGACCTCGTCCAGGCGGCACTGCGGTTCTACCCGACCCTCGAGGGAGCCCAACAGCGGTGGGTGCTCGTAGACGCAGCGCCGACGATCCTCGCGGACATTCCCCGCACGCTCGGCGTCTACGCTGCGCGCCAGCTCGAGCGCCGGGGGATCGAGATCCGCGTCGGCGAGATGCTCACATCGTTCGACGGCGAGGCGGCTGTCCTCTCCGGCGGAACCTCGGTTCCTGCCCGAACGCTCGTGTGGACGGCCGGCGTGAAGGCGTCGCCGCTCCTCGCCTCGTTCGGGCTCCCGCTCGACGAACGGGGCCGCGTTCGCGTCGACCCGACTCTGCGCGTCGAGGGCTACGAGAACATCTGGTCGCTCGGCGATTGTGCGGCTGTCCCGAATGCGAAGACGCCCGGGCACACGGATCCACCGACCTGCCAGCACGCGTTGCGACAGGCGCGCCGCCTGACAGGGAACCTCACCGGAACGCCTGAGCCGTACGGCTACCGGATGCTCGGCCAGGTGGCGACGCTCGGCCGCTTCAAGGGAATTGCCGACGTGCTCGGGATCCACCTCTCGGGGTTCCCCGGCTGGTTCGTTGCGCGAACCTACCACCTCTACGCCCTGCCCCTACTGAGCCGGAAGCTCCGCGTCGTCGCGGACTGGACGACGGCGCTGTTCTTCCGGCGCGATATCGCCGAGCTTTCGAGTCTCGGTCATCCCGGGGGATTCGAGGAGTGATCGACCTCACCCCGCTCTCCGAGGTGCGGTTACGGACGCCGCGGCTCGAGCTCCGGCTCGGGACGCCCGAGGAGATCGACGAGCTCGGGCAGGTCGCCGCACGTGGGATCCACGGGCCGGACGAGATGCCGTTCAGCGTCCCCTGGACGGATGGGATCGGGCAGCCCGACTTCCACGAAGGATTTGCCGGATTCCATCGAAGTCTGATGACCGACTGGTCTCCCGACGACTGGCATTTCGATCTGCTCGTGTGGGCCGACGACGAACTCTTGGGTAACCAGGAGCTGTACTCGAAGGGATTCCGGGAGACGTCTGTCGTCGGGTCGGGCTCCTGGCTCGGCACCGAGTTCCAGGGCCGTGGGATCGGAACGGAGATGCGGGCGGCGGTGCTCGATCTCGCATTCCGTGGGCTCGGAGCGGTCGCGGCTACGAGCGGGTGGCTCGAGGGCAACCGCTCATCAGCCCGCGTCTCGGAGAAGCTCGGCTACGTCGAGACGGGCATCGGCGAGATCAGCCCCCGGGGGGTCCCCGTCCCCCACCACGATCTCCGCCTCGACCGGAAGGACTGGGTCTCACCGTTCCCGGTCGAGATCATCGGCCTCGAGCCGGCCCTCCCGGTCTTCGGCGCCGCCTAGCCGAGCGAGCGGAGCGCAGCACCGAGCGACTGACGTGATCCGAGCACGGGCGCGAACAGGTCGCCGTCACGCGCGACCCGCAGGCGCACCTCGTCGAAGCCGAATGAGAGCGGGTCGAGCCCTGGCCGTACCTCGTCCCAGCGCAGCGGCGTCGACACGGGAGCGCCCGGTCGCGGCCTGACCGAGTAGACCGTCGCGGTCGTCCTCCCCGGGCCGTTCTGGTTCGCATCCACGAGTACGCCCCGACGCTTGCTCTTCATCCACTCGGTCGTAACGAGACCAGGGTGGGCACGGGCGAGAGCACCCGCGACGATTCCCGCGAACTCCCTCGTCTGGTCGTATCCGTGTCGCCGCGCTATCGGCACGAGGACGTGGATCCCACGCGAGCCGCTCGTCTTCGGAAAGCTCTCGAGCCCCACGAGATCGAGGATCTGCCTGACGAGCAGAGCCACCTCGATCACTTCGACGAAGCCGACGTCATCGGACGGGTCGAGGTCGAAGATGACCCAGTCCGGGCGCGCGGGAAGGTCGACCCGCGACGTCCACGCGTTCATGTCGATGCAGCCCATGTTGACCATCCACAGCAGCGCCAGGTCGTCGTTCACGAGTGGGTAGTCGATCGTCCGCTTCTCGCCGTCGCGGTTGGACGCGGGGAACGGCGCACGCGGGATCCAGTTCGGCATGTGCGACGGCGCGTCCTTCTGGAAGAAGTGCTTCCCCTGCCAGCCGTCGGGGTAACGCTTCATCGTGAACGGGCGGCCGTGAAGGTGCGGCACGAGGACGGGAGCGATATCGCGGTAGAACGCGAGCAGGTCTCCCTTGCTGATTCCCTCCTCCGGCCAGAACGGCTTTTCGAGGTTCGTGAGCTTCAGGTGCCGCGAGCCGCGCGAGATCTCGGTCTGCACCCGGATCCTCTCCGCGACGACATCCTCTGCCGGCTTGTCGTCACGGAGACCAAGATAGACAGGAGCCCGGAGGCGACCGTCCTTCGTCCACTCGGCGAACTCGACCTCGGCGACGAGCCTTGGCTCCACCCAGGTCACATCGTCCCGGCGGACCCGCGGCAGGCGGGGCGCATCCCGGAACGGTGAGTCGGGCCGCACGAACGGGGCGAGCAGATCCTCGAGGCGGTCGAGCTCGGCATCCGTGAGTCCCGTTCCCACATTGCCGGCATACGCTAGCCCGGATGGTCCTTGCACGCCGAGGATCAGCGAGCCGATGCCGTTGCTGCGGCGGCCCTTGCCGCGCGTCGTGCCCGCGATCACGAGTTCCTGGCGATGCTTGAGTTTCAGCTTGCGCCAGTCGGGAGACCGGCGCCCGGGGTGATACGCAGAGCTTCGCTTCTTCGCGACGACACCCTCGAGACCGTGCTCGAGAGCGGCCGCCTCCAGGGCAGTACCATCGTCGAACGACGGGGACAGCAGCACGCCGCCGCCCGGGTGGACGAGCTCCTCGAGCACGCGACGCCGCCTGTCGTAGGCGAGATCTGTCAGCGCCTCACCGTCGCGCTCGAGCGCGTCGAACGCGACGAAGACGAGGGATCCTTCTCCGCGCTGCAGGAGCCCGAAATCCGACCGGCCGGCTTCGTCGAGCGCGCAAACTTCGCCGTCGAGCACGACCGAGGGAGACCGGACGTCTGCGACGAGAGCTTTGGCGACGGCAGGGAACCGCCTCGTGAGGTCGTTGCCGTTCCTGCTCGTGAGCGTCGCCTCGCCGCCTGCGATCCGGGCAAGGGCGCGGTAACCGTCCCACTTCGGCTCGAATGCCCACTCGTCGCCCGTAGGGAGCACCTCTGTCGACGCGGCGAGCATCGGCGCGTACGCGTGCGCCGATGCGGTGCCGTCCTTCCGGAGGAGCAGCCGGTTGCGCAGATCGCCGTCCCGCTTTCGGCGATAGTCGTCGAGTGCCACCGATCCATCATCGCGGATTGGCTGCCGGCTTAACATGTCCGAAACAGACGCGGCATCTTCCCTGCAAAGATGCGGTTTGCGACCAGGGGATAAGCCTGTGGATACTGTGGAGAAGCGTGCGGACTACGCGAAGACGCCCATCGAGCGGAACTTCGCCCGCCGAGAACGTCTCAGGTCGCCCGTGGGGATTCCGTCGAGCTCGTGGAGGTGGGAGACGACCGATTCCTGGAGCAGCGACGCTGCTGCGTCGGGATCCGTCTGCGCCCCACCGACGGGCTCCGGGACGATCCCCTCGATCACACCGAGGTCGAGGCAATGAGCGGCGTCGAGACGGAAGGCGGAAGCCGCCTTCTTCGCCTGGGAGGCATCGCGCCAGAGGATCGCCGCGCATCCCTCAGGTGAGATCACCGAGTAGATCGCGTTCTCCTGCATCAGGACTCGGTCCGCGACGGCAATCGCGATCGCGCCGCCCGATCCCCCTTCGCCGATGACGACGGACACGGTCGGGACGCTGAGTCGCACCATCACCGCCTGCGAGCGAGCTATCGCGCCACCCTGTCCATGCTGCTCGGCGGCGACCCCCGGGAACGCACCGGGCGTGTCGACGAGCGTGAGCAGCGGGAAGCGATGCCGTTCCGCAAGCTCCATCACCCGGATCGCCTTCCGGTAGCCCTCCGGGTACGCCATGCCGAAGTTACGCCTCGTGCGCTCTTTCAGGTCGCGGCCCTTCTGGTGGCCGAGCACGGCAATCGTTCGTCCCTCGAGCTTGCCGATCCCTGCGACGATCGC
>NZ_JBDSNT010000083.1:0-20821 GCF_039915195.1 Gaiella sp. | reverse complement strand
TCCATACCTCCACCCAGGCGGCGCGTGCGGCTGTGCCGTCACGGGCAACTGCACGTGCGAGCCGCACGTCAGCGGGTGCGTCGACCCACACGCGCACGGCGTAGGCGTCGCGAAGGGTGCGGTGGAGCGCGCACACACCCTCGATGATCACGATCCCGTGCGGCTCTACCGTTCTCGGCCCACGTGGCGTGCGCGTTGTCCAGTCGTAGGACGCAAACCGAGCGGCGACACCACGGGAGAGCGGCGCCACGACCTCGGCGGCAAGACGTTCGATATCGAATCCGTCTCCCGTCCAGAACTCGTCCGTGGCCACGCGCTGCGCCGCGGGGATCATGGCTGCGAGGGTCGTCTTCCCCGCACACCCGTGCCCCCCGATCCCGACCAGGACGACGCGGTCGTCCTGCCGAGCGGCTGCGATCATTCCCAGCACGGGCCGTGCGTCCATTGGGGCACGGTACCCTCCCGAGCATGGAGAAGCTTCGTCTCGGTGGGATGGCTCTCTCGAACGGCGTGCTCGTCCACGGGCCGACCTCGTGGGGGGCGGCCGTCCGGGCGAGGGACGGGTCGATCCGGAGCGCGGCCGGTACCAAGCGGCGGTTCGCCCCGAACGTGACAACGCCGTTCATCCGAGGCCCGCTGCGCCTTGTCGAGGCGCTTGCGGTGCTGCCCGATGTGCGCCGCGCGCTGCCAGACGCCCGGTTTCCCTTTGAGCGCCCACGTGTCGGGGCGACGATGATCGCTGGCTCGGTGGCGGCCGGGGTTGCGCGACGCTCTCGGCTCAGCCTTCCTGCGCGGGAGGCGATCGCCGCGCTCGCAACCATCGCCCCCGCGGCTCTTGCTCTCCGGGGCGGCGAGCTCGCCTCCTACCACGGCGCCGAGCACATCTCGATCGGCACCTACGAGACCGGCGAGGCTGCAACGAAGGAGCACGATCGATGCGGAGGGCATCTCGTCGGACCGCTCCTCCTCTCGAGCGCCGTCGCGAGCGCCCTCGCGGCCCGAGCCCCGTCACGGGCCCGCCCCGCCGCACGCGTGGCCGGAGCCGTTGGTGCCGTGGGAGCTGCGGTCGAGGTGTTCGCGTGGATGGGTCGTCATCCCGATAGTCCGGTCTCACGAGCGCTTGCACGACCGGGGCACGAGCTGCAGACCAGGGTCTCGACCGCCGAGCCCACGGCCGCCCAGCTCGCCGTCGCGCAGGCGGCTCTCGCGGCCTGCCTCGACGCTGAAGAGACAACGCGGTAGAGGTCTACCCTGGAGCAGCCTCCTCTTGTGACGAGGGCGCTCGAGCTCGCGGCGGCGCACGGGTTCGAGAAGTCGTGTGAGCGTGAGGACGGTGCGCTCTTGCACGTGCTCGCGGCCCGTCGCGGCGTTGTCCGTGCGGCTGAGATCGGAACCGGTGCGGGGGTCGGCACCGCCTGGATCGTCTCGGCTCTGCCACCCACCACTCCGTTCTTCACGGTCGAGAGGGACCCGACCCTTGCGGCCGCCACCGCTGCGTTCTACGCCGACGATCCGAACGTCACGGTTCTTGCGGGCTCGTGGCGCGAAACCCTTCCGCCGGAGGCGCCGTTCGATCTCCTCTTCGTCGATGTGAACGATGCGAAGGACGACGTCGAGGCGACGGTCGGGCTTCTTGCACCGGGCGGTACGGCCGTTCTGGACGACTTCTCGTTCGACCCGGTTCTTCCGGACGCGCGAAGGGACGCGTGGCTTAGGCATCCGCTTCTGACCACGATCGAGCTCTGGGTCACGCCGAACCGGCGGGCGCTCGTGGCCGTTCGGCGGTAGCTCTTCAGTCGCGACGACGGCGTGCCGATACACCTTCCGTGGTCACCTGGCCCCATTCCGTCGACGACATCGGCGGCTTCCTCATCACGTGGTTGCCGATCATCTTCTTCGGCATCATCATCTGGCTCCTCCTGCGCACGATGTCGCTCGTGCCGAAGGTCAAGCCGGCGATGGTCGATCGCGACACGACCGATCCCGTCGGCTGGGATGATGTCGCAGGGACGGATGAGGCGAAGGACGAGCTGAAGGAGGTCGTCGAGTTTCTTCGCGACCGCAAGAAGTTCGAGCGCCTCGGGGCTCGTGTCCCGAAGGGCGTTCTGCTGTACGGGCCGCCGGGAACAGGAAAGACGCTCCTGGCCAAGGCTGCGGCCAACGAGTCGGGCGCGAACTTCTACTCCTCGAGCGCATCGGCCTTCGTCGAGATGTTTGCCGGCCTCGGGGCCGCCAGGATCCGAAAGCTGTTCGCCGAAGCGCGCAAGAACGCGCCCGCCATCATCTTCATCGACGAGCTCGACGCCATTGGCAGTGCTCGCTCGGGAGGCGCCCACAACCGCGAGCACGACCAGACGCTCAACCAGCTCCTCGTCGAGATGGACGGCTTCGGCGGTGCGGACGAAGTCGTGATCATGGGTGCCTCCAATCGCCTTCAAGACCTCGACCCTGCTCTTCTCCGCCCGGGTCGCTTCGACCGGCAGGTGAACGTGGCGCCGCCCGACCTGCTGGGCCGCGAAGAGATTCTCCGCGTTCACACACGGTCGAAGCCGCTTGGAGCAGACGTCGACATCGCAGTGATAGCTCGTCGCACCGCCGGCCTGACGGGCGCCGACCTTGCGAACATCGCGAATGAGGCGGCGATCTTTGCGGCGCGACAGGATCAGCAGTACATCCGTCAGCAGGACTTCGAAGGGGCCATGGAGCGTGTGCTCACGGGTCTTCAGAAGCGACGAGTCGTGACCGAGAAGGAGAAGCGCATTCTCGCCTACCACGAGGCCGGCCACGCACTCGTCGCATACCTGATGGGCGATGTCATGCCCGTGCAAAAGGTGACGATCGTCGGGCGCGGAGACGCCCTCGGACTCGCGTACTACCTGCCCGTCGAAGATCGCTACCTCCACACGAAGGAGGAATTGCTCGACGTGATGAAGGTCGCGCTCGGCGGGCGCGCGGCAGAGGAGATCGTCTTCGGACGCGTAACGAACGGCGCCGCCAGTGACCTCGAGAAGGTGACGCAGATCGCCCGGTCGATGGTCTTCGAGTTCGGCATGTCCGAGATCGCCCCGTCGCGGACGATGCGCGCCGACAACTACGCGCTCTCCGAGGAGACGAAGCGGATGCGCGACAGCGCGCAGGCGCAGCTCACCGACCACGCGTACGAGGAAGCTCTTCGCCTGATCGGCAAGCACCGTGTCTCGCTCGACCGGCTCGCCGGTGGGCTTCTCGAGAGGGAGACCATCGATCGCGAGGAGTTCCTTGCGATCATGGGCGATCTTCCTCGCGAGTCCCGCTCCGCCGAGACCGTGGGCACCGTTCGCGTGCTCGATCGCGAAGCGCTGTAGGCGATTCGCCTCCGGCGAGCCACTCACCAAGCTCCCTTCGACCACGGGGCGCCCCCATCGGGAAGTAGCATCGGGCGCATGCAGCCGGTCGGTATCCATCACGTAGGCATCGCCGTCGTCGATCTCGACGATGCCATCGCGACGTACACCGTGCTCCTCGGCGGGAACCTCGAGCATCGCGAGGTTCTCTCGGAGCAGGGGGTCGAGGCGGCGTCGATCGTGTTCGGCAAGAGCAGGATCGAGTTGCTCGCTCCGACCGGTGAGGACACTCCTGTGGGGCGCTTTCTCGCCAAGCGAGGCCCGGGCATGCACCACATCGCCTACGAGGTCCCAGACGTCAGCAGCGCCCTGACCGATCTCGCCTCTGCGGGAGCGGAGTTGATCGATACCGTTCCGCGACGCGGCCTCTTCGGCCTGCAAGTTGCCTTTGTCCATCCCGACGCCGTCCACGGCGTCCTCACGGAGGTTGTCGCCGTTGCCCGAGTCACCTGAATCCGTCCGCATCGAAGTCGCCTTCGCCGGCGGCCCGATCATCGCGGCCAATGTCTCTCCCGCGAGCGCGGACGCGCTCGAGCACGCACTCGCGTCCGGCTCGCAAGGGACGCATCAACTCGACACCGACGATGGCCGGGCTGCGATCGTGCTCGCCCGGGTCGCCTACCTGAAGCGGTTCGCTCGCGACTCTCGTGTGGGGTTCGGACTGTAGGAGCCTGCCACGACCGGTCGTTCGCCTCACGATGACGGCCGGCGTCGCGGAGGCTGAGCGCGGGCGGCTAGGCTGGCCGCCATGGCGCTCGAGGTCGGCATCGTAGGACTCCCCAATGCGGGCAAGACAACGCTGTTCAACGCGCTCACGAAAGCGGGCGCGGAGATCACGGCGTACGCGTCGCAGACGGACAAGTCGAACGTGGGCATGGCGACGATCGCCGATGACCGGCTCGGCCAGCTTGCGGATCTCGTTGGCGCGAAGAAGGTGACGCCGGCAGCCGTCCGGATCCAGGATGTCCCCGGAACCGGGCCTGCGCTCCTCGGCGGCCTCCGGCAGGTCGACGCACTGCTCGCGATCGCGGATGGCTTCTCCGGTACCGGCGACCCTGAGAGCGACATCGAGACGCTCAAGCTGGAGCTTCTCGTCGCAGACACCGATCACGTCGCGAAGCGGCTCGAGCGGGTCGACAAGCTCGCCAAGTCGGGGGACGCGACCGTGCGCAAGGAGGCAGACGTGCTCCGCGAGGTGCTCGCGCATCTCGAGGCGGGTAAGCCGCTCACGGATTGGAGCGGTGAGCTGCCCGGCGAGCTCGACCCACTGACCACCAAGCCGTTGATAGCGATTGTCAACGGAGCAGGGGGGATCGACTGCAAGCTCGAGGCCGAGCTCGTTGAGATGGCGGATGAGGACGCCGCCGCGTTCCGGGAGGGAGCGTCTGCGCTCGACGAGGTCGTCGGCCGACTCAAGGACGCCCTCGGCCTGATCACGTTCTTTACCGCCGGCGAGAAGGAGACGCGGGCCTGGACCCTCCGAGACGGGCAAACGGCCCTTGAGGCGGGTGGCACGATCCACTCCGACATCGCCCGCGGCTTCATCCGCTGCGAGGTGATCCGCTGGAACGATCTTCTGGACGCCGGTTCGCACGCCGAGGCGTCGAAGCGTGGCACCCAGCGACTCGAGGGTAAAACCTACGTCGTGCAGGACGGCGACGTGCTCAACATTCGCTTCAACGTCTAGCGCGAACGAGCCTCGGTCGGGACACTCAGCCTGGCGTGCGACGATCCACGCGGTGAGACCGGCGAGCCCGACGAGCTGGGATCAGCAGAGGACGGTCAGCGCCGAGAGGCCCGCTTCGTTTTTGCGAGCCCATCCGGGAAGTCCCGCGTTCCCACAGTGCTGACGCACAGTGCGAGTGAACGGCTGTCACGCTCTCGCTAGTCCTCGCCCACCGGCCGAGTCGCGGCCATCGCATCGAGCTGGTTTGCGTGGTAGAGCACGAGAGCCTCGGCCGTGCGTGCTGCCTGCCGATCGTGGTGCGTCGCGACAGCATGGAGAAGCTCGGCCGAGACGTCCGTCGGCAGCGATGCGGCACTGGCTTCGATCAGCCGCAGGCCAAGGTGGACATGGCCGAGGAGCCGCCCTTCCTCGGTTTGTCGGAACGCAGGCCCACGGCCGAGCTCGACGGTGCGGCCGACGTCGTGGAGCAGCGCCGCCGCAAGGAGAAGATCGTTGCGAAGGCGCGGATGGAGCTGGGCTGTCTCGCGACAGAGGGTGGCCACGCCAACCGTGTGCTCGAGAAGACCGCCCGCGTAACCGTGGTGCCCGTCCGCTCCGGCGGCGGGCAGCGAGCGGAACGCCGATCGCACGGCGTCGTCGGTGAGAACGCCCGCGACGAGACCGGCGAGACCTGGATGGACGATCTCGCTCACCAGGAACTCGAGGAAGCCGTCGAGCTCATCGGGATCGCGCCGCATCGACGGTGTCAGGTCGACCGGGTCCGTGTCGGGCGCGACCTCGACCGCACGCACCTGGACCTGAAGCTTGCCGCTGAAGCGTTCCACGCGCCCGAGGACGCGGATCGCATCGCCTTCGGCGAATCGCCCGTCGAGAAGCTCGACGTCGTCCCAGACACGCGCCTCGATGCGTCCACTCGCATCGACGAGCTCGAGAGCAAGGTACGGAGCGCCATTCTTCGTCCGGCGGCGTTCCTTCCGTCCGACGGCGTACACGCCCTCGACGGTGCGGTCCTCGGTGAGCTCTGCGATGCTGGTCACGCCTGCAGTCTAGGCTTGCCCGGAGGTACGCTCGGGGCATGGCTGATGTGGCCCCGTTTCGTGCGATCCGCTACGCGCGTCCTCGAGCGGGGGTTACGGCTCCCCCCTACGACGTCCTCACGCCGGAGGCACGCGACGCGTATCGGGCAGCCGACCCACACAACGTCGTCCATCTCACGCTCAACGACTCCGAGGGCGAGGCGGGGCGTCTGTTCCGGGCGTGGCTCGACGAAGGCGTCCTCGTGCGCGACGACGATCCTGCCGTCTGGGCGCTGAGCCAGGACTACGTCGGTCCCGACGGGATCGCACGTCGCCGCGACGGCCTCGTCGCGTCGCTTCGCGTCGAGCCCTACGACACGAGCACGGTCCTCCCGCATGAACGGACGCACGCCGGGCCGAAGGAGAGCCGACTCCGACTCCTTCGTGCGGCTCGCGCGCAGCTCGAGCCGATCTTCCTCCTCTACGACGGGGAACCGGCCGTCGCCGTGCCAGAGCGAGAGCCCGATCTCGTCGCCGAGGGGACCCGTCTCTGGCGCGAATCGGGTCACGGGATAGCCGAGGCGTTCGCCGACCGGCAGCTTCTCATCGCCGACGGTCACCATCGGTACGAGACAGCCGTCGCCTATGCCGCCGAGCAGGGAACACCCGAGAGCGCGCGCATGATGGTGGTGCTCGTCTCGACGTCCGATCCCGGGCTCGAGATCTTTGCCACCCACCGCCTCTTCCGCGGCCACGATGAGGCCCTGCCACCGATCAGCCTCGGCGACTCGGCATCGCCCACCGCTGCGGTCGAACGTATGTCCCGCCTGGCGTACGACGAGGCGCACGCAGTTGGCTATCGGCAAGGCGTGACGTTCCCTGTGGTCGGCCACGCAGGCGAGCTCGACGTCGAGCTCGTCGACCGCCTCGTCGGTCACGACGGGCTTGGCTACACGGCCGATCTCGGCGAGGCAGTGACGCAGGTCGACGCGGGCGAGTTCGACGGAGCGTTCCTCCTGCGCGCGACGCGCATCGAGGACGTCTTCGAGCGCGCGCGACGCGGCGAGGTGATGCCGCAGAAGACGACGTACTTCTTCCCCAAGCTCACGAGCGGACTGCTCTTCCATCCCGTATGAGCCCGGACTGGCTCCAGCTCTGTCGCTTTTGCGTAGCCGACATCGACGTCGTGCTGGCGGAGCTGCCGACGCGCCTCGAGCGCGAGCCGGTCCTCCGACAGGGCGAGGGCGGTGACGAGACCACGGCGATCGATGCGGCTGCGGAGGATGCCGTCGTCGCGCGCCTCGAGGCGCTCAACGCCGACTTCGTCCTCGTCTCCGAGGAGCTCGGCGAGCGCGTCTTCGGTGTGGGTGGGTCAACGCGCGTGATCGTCGATCCGATCGATGGATCGGTGAACGCCAAGCGCGGGATCCCCTTTTTCTCCCTGTCACTCGCGGTTGCCGAAGGCCTGACGATGGAGGATGTCATCTTTGGCTACGTCTTCGACTTCGGCGCCCGCGAGGAGTGGGTCGCCGAGCGTGGGCGCGGGGCGCGTCTCAACGATCGCCCCCTCCAGACCCCGGCGCCGAAGGATCCGATCGAGATCCTTTCGTTCGAAGCGACGACGACCGCTTACATCGCCGACAAGTCCGCTTCCCTGCTCGGTGTCGCCGAGCGCCTGCGTGTGATGGGCTCGTTGGCCCTCTCCCTCTGCCACCTCGCTGCGGGCCGGGTCGACGCGGTGTGCTCCCTCAAGCCGGCCCGCTCGATCGACATCGCCGCAGCGCAGCTGCTCGTGCGGGAGCGTGGCTACGCGATCGAGCTGTTCGAGGATCCGCCGTTCGCCTCCGCACTTCTCGATCTCGAGGGGCGCTCACGGCTCGTGGCCGCTGCGACCCCGGCGCTGTGTGCCGAGATCGCAGCAACGCTGACATAGCGAAAGAGCGGCTTGCGCCGCCCCTTCGCCCCGGGAAGTGACGACTCTCCGGTCGCCTCGGACATTCAGGCAGTTGCAGGCTTGTCGTGCTTGCCGAGCACGGTGAGCGCAAGGATGACGAACCCGATGCCACTCAGCAAGAGTGCGATTCCCACGATGAGCCCGAACAACGCGATCTGCTCGGCCATGTAAGAGACGTTGAGTGCTGTTGCGAGTGCCGTCGCCGTCACCCAGGTGTTCCGCGTTGCGTTCGAGACCGGCTTTCCGGCATCGTCCTTGAGCGCGGCTTTGTCGTCGCTCGTGCCCTTCGGGTCGCTCGGGTCGCTGGCCGCGAGGAACCGACCCATCTGCGCATAGGTCAGGCCACCGGATGCCTCCAGTGCGTGGATGCGGAGATACTGGGCAAAGCAACGTGCATCTGTGCCGCTCTCGATCGGCTGATCGGCGACGTCGCAGGATGGGACTGTGATGTCCACGAGTCCTGCAGCCTTCGCTGCAACCGCGATGTCTGTCGGGTTCATGTCTCCCGACCCGACGATCTGCTCTGCCTTGATCTCGTCACTCACGGTGTTCCGCGCGTTCACACTCATGACGAGTGCGCCGATCCCGAACGCGATCATGAGAACACCGGCGGCGATCCCGCCGATCTCCAGAACTCTGCGACCGTTCATTGTCTTCTACCTCCCGGTTGGCTTCTCGATTCCACCCCTTGTGCGGGATAGGACGTGGAATGAGTCTCCGCTCTGTGAGCCGTCGGGGCATCGGGGCAAACACTCGGATCGAACTGCGGGAAGCCACCATAGGTTGCGCGGACAACTACCGACGGCGGCTAGGCTGCTCCGATGCCGACTCCGCTCCGCGACACGATCCTCACGGCGCTCGAGCAGGTCATCGACCCCGAGCTCCACAAGCCCGTCACGGAGCTCGAGATGGTTCGCGATGTTGTGATTCGCGACGACGGCGCAGTCGAGGTGACGATCGCTCTCACCGTTGCGGGCTGCCCGATGCGCTCGTCGTTCGAGGATCAGGTGCAGCGGTTCGTCGGTGCTGTGGCCGGGGTCGTCTCCGTGCAACTCCACTTCGACGTGATGAGTCCCGACGAGAAGGCGGCGCTTTCCACGCGACTGCGCGGCGGACGTCCGGAGAAGACGATCTCGCTCGATCCGATCACGCGCGTCCTTGCGATCGCGTCCGGTAAGGGTGGCGTCGGCAAATCGACGCTGACCGCGAACCTCGCGGCTGCGCTCGCTGCAACAGGCCAGCGCATCGGAGTGCTCGATGCCGACGTCTACGGACACTCGATCCCTCACATGCTCGGCGTTCAGCAGAGACCGGTCGTCGTCGACACGATGATCGTCCCTCCCGTTCGCGGCGATCTCAAGTTGATGTCAATCGGCTTCTTCCTCGACGACAACGCACCCGTGATGTGGCGCGGCCCGATGCTGCACCGCGCCCTCGAGCAATTTCTCTCCGACGTCTACTGGGGCGAGCTCGACACGCTCGTCGTCGACATGCCACCGGGCACCGGTGATGTTGCGATCTCGCTCGGCCAGTTGCTTCCGCGAGCGGAGGTGCTGATCGTGACGACCCCCCAACCCGCCGCACAGCAGGTCGCCGTTCGCGCCGCTGGAATGGCGGAGAAGGTGGGCATGCGCATCATCGGCGTTGCTGAGAACATGTCCTACCTCGTCGGCACGGGCCAGGAGATCTTCGGCTCCGGCGGCGGACAGCGGCTGGCCGACGAGATCGGCGTGCCTCTGCTCGGCAGTATCCCTCTCGACCCGGCCCTGCGTGAAGCCGCCGATGCCGGAACGCCGGTGCTCGAGGCTGCGCCCGATTCCGAGGCGTCGGTCGCGATCGTCGACCTGGCGGCACGGATCCAGAAGACGCGCCGGGGCACGATTCGCAAGGCCCTGACCGTCCTGTAGGGGAGAGGCGCGGCCTCTCCCGGGAGCGCACACGACACCACCCACTTCGGGAGCAAACAGGCGTACCGTTGCGAGACGCCGCACTGGACAAACGCAGAGAGGGCGCCCGTGGGCGCCCTCTCGATCGAACCGCCTGGCCGCGAGTGCGAGCTAGGAGTCTTTCTCCAGCTTGCGGAGCGTCCACACGGCGGAATCGCCGATCGCCTTGCACTTCATCTCGACGTCCTTCGTGCCGACCGGGAATCCGTCCGGGATCGGGTAGCCAGCGTCGATGGCGCAGGTCTTCGAGCCGTCCTTGCCGGTGACCGTGACCGTCGTGGGAGAGGTGCCGATCGCCGAGATCTCGCCCTTGACCTCGATCCGGCGTGCCTTCTCCGACTTCCCGGACTTCCCGGACTTCCCGGACTTCTCGGACTTGCACACCGGGCCGGCAACGATCGCGAGCACAGCGTCGCTGCTCTCGGCTCCAATCTTGCCGTTCGTGAAGTTCGTCGCGCCACCGGCGAAGTCGGCGCTCAGATTGCCGAGCACCTTCGCGTGGTTCCCGTGCGACTTGCCCGTGAGGAAGCCGACGAGCTTGCCGTCCTTGATCGTGCCGGCGAACTTGCCCTTGAAGCGGCTGTCGTCGTCCTTGATCCTGAATGAGCCGTCGACGTAGCCGAGCTTGTCGGTCGTGTTGTAGGTGGTCTTCGCGTGGATCTTCAGTGATCCGGCGAGCATCGAGTTGCCCGAGACGACAGAGCCCGTGTAGTGCCCGCGCGTGATCTCCCACGTTTTCGTGTCGGCAGCACACGATCGCGTCTTCGACTTCTCGATCGTGGCCGTCGAGAACGTGGCTGTGGCCGGGTTGATGCCCACGACTGCCGGTACGACAGCGAAGGCGACAGCGGCTGTTGCGAGCGCGGCGGCGGTGCCGAGTGCGATGGTTACGGTGCGGCGCATCTGGTGGATCCTCCCCTTGTTGATTCCGTCTGCACGTATCCTTTCGGGGTTCTGTAGGCATTGCTGTGCGAGTTAGTAAAGATTGTGTGTGCATCCTGTCCCTCCGGGGGATACGCTCACCCGCATGAGCGACGCCCCGAGTACCCCGACGGAGGCCCGGGCGCGGCTTGCCTCACTCGGCATCTCGAGCGCTGCGGCGGACGTTCTCTTCGCACACTTCGACGATGCAGAGCGGCGGGGCAAGCGAGGGCATGGATACTCCCGCATCGCCTGGCTCGAGGAGCAGCCGTTCGACCGGGAGGCTCGCCCCGAGCTGACCGCCTCGTCGCGCGAGGTCGACCGCTGGGACGGGGGCCAATCGCTCGGCTACCTCACGCTACAGACGATTTGCGACGAGCTCGTCACGAGCCCGCCCGCGTCGATCAAGCTCGTCATTGCCACCCGCTGCTTTCCCACGGGCGCTCTCGGCTACTGGGTCAGACAGCTCGCCGAGCGCGCGGGGCTGATTGCGCTCCTCACCGCCACCTCGCCACCTCGATTGGCCCACCCCGACGGTTCGGAGGCCCTGACCGGGACGAATCCACTGGCAATCGCCATCCCGTCGAGCGAGGGGCCGCCGATCGTTGTCGATGTCTCGATGGGAGCTGTGACGCACGGCGAGGTGCTCGCGGGACTCGCATCACCGGAGGAGCTCGTGCCCTTCGGTGGCGCGAGCGCGCACAAGGCGTTCGCTCTCGCTGTCGGCCTCGAGCTCCTCGTTGGAGCGCTCGCTGGCCCGGAGCACGGTGCCGTCATGCTCGTGGCGCGGCCCGATTTCGACCCGGTGCCCGGCTTTCGCGCCCGCGCGGACGGCCTTCGGCTACCCGGGGACTCCTGACGCGCCTAGAGCGGCGCGGCAGGGGAGCGATCGTCGCCGCGAATCGCCTCGAGGTCTGGATCGCCCTGAGCATTCCTCGCGAACCGGGCTGAGATCCTGGACGTAGACGAGCGATCCGGCCGGTGCGGCGATCCGCTCACCGTCGATCGTGAACGTGGCCCGCCCTCCGAGCACGAGGTACAGCTCGGCGTGACCGCCCACTCCCTCTCCGAGCTCGTCGTGCTCACCGATGATCTCCTGACTCGCCTCCGTGGCGCGCCAGGCGTTGCTCCCGAAGGACTCGATGCCGAGCATCGTGCGAATCATGTGCCAGCGCGGCTTACCCTCATCCGCGTACCCATCGACTTCGTCGAGTCGGAGAACGCGAAATCGTGTCGGCATCGGGCTTCGCGGATCCACCGACATCTATCCGTATGTGTGGTCGGCGAGATCGACCGTCAGCAGCTCCTCGTGCGTCACGAGGACGCACGAGACCTCGGGTCGCGAGAGCGCAGCTGCAACCTCGACAACCGAGCTTGCCCGGACGACGATCGGGGTACCCGCCGCGTGAGCAGCCTGCAGAGCTGTGACATCGGTGATGTCGCGGATCTCGATTGCACCCGACACGTCGATCGTTCCGTCCAGCACGACGGCCGGGACCTTGCGTCCGGTCGAGCCGAACCAGCGCTCGCGCACGGTCACCGGGCGACCGTTTCTCCCGGCGCAGGGGTGATCAGCTCGACCTGAGCGATTACCGGGCAGGCGAACGCACGGGCCAGGCGGACAGTGTCGCCGACGTGGTCGGCATGGCCGTGCGTGAGGAGGATCGCATCGACCCGATTGGGCTCGAGCTCGAGGGCCGGGCAGCTTGGATTGCCCGTCAGGAAGGGGTCGACGTGGACTCTGTCCCCGGAAGGCAGATCGAGGCGGAACTCTGCGTGTCCGAGCGAGGTGATCGATCGAGCCACGCCCTGCAGGTTATGCGAAGAGCGACAGAACGGCTTTGCCGGCCAGTTCGATCAGCGGCTGCACAAAGAAGAACGAGCCGATCGTTACGGCGATTGCCGTGCCCACGGCGATGTCGAGTCCGGGATCGGCTGGCGGCGAGCCTCCGGCCACGACGAGATCGGCGCGCGCCGACGACGGGCGCATGTACATCGCGCGTACGACCGCGAGGTAGTAGTAGACGCTGACGGCGGTGGCGATCACGCCGATCACGATCAGCCACCACCATCCCGCCTCGTAGGCAGCGGAGAAGACGTAGAACTTGCCGATCATCCCACCGGTGAGCGGGAAGCCGGCGAATCCGAGCATGAAGACCCACATGGCCGCGCCGTAGAACGGTCGTTCCCAGCCCCAGCCCTCGAGGGTCGACAGCGTCACCTGCCGACCGAGCTCCCGCTCGCGTGCCACCACGACGGCGAAGGCCCCGGCCGACGCGGCCCCGTACGGGATCAGGTAGTAGAGGAGCGCCTTCCCACCGAGGTCGTTGTTCGCTGCGATCGCGATCAGCATGAAGCCTGCCTGCGAGACCGACGAGTATGCGAGTAGCCGTTTCACGTTCGTCTGGGCGAGCGCGGCGAGGTTGCCGACGACGAGGGAGGCGACGGCGAGAACGGCGATCGCCACCGTCCAGATCTCGGCCTGCTCGGGGAACGCTACGACGAGGATGCGCAGGGTGACGACGAGCGCTGCGGCCTTGGTTGCGGCGGACATGAATGCCGTCACCGGCGTCGGCGCACCCTCGTAGACGTCGGGCGTCCACATGTGGAACGGCGCTGCCGAGGCCTTGAAGGCGAGACCCGCGATGATCATCGCCATGCCTGCAACGAAGAGGGGATCGTCGGCACCCGTCGCGTCCCGGATCGCGTTGAAGCCGAGCTCCCCGGTGGCACCGTAGGTGAGCGCGCAGCCGAAGAGCAGGAACGCCGAGCCGAAGCTGCCGACGATCAGATACTTGAGCCCCGCCTCGAGCGACTCCTTGCGATGAGTGTCGAGCGCGACAAGGATGTAGAGCGCGATCGAAAACCACTCGAGTCCGAGGAACATCGTCAGCAGGTTCCCGGCCGAGACGAAGAAGACCATCCCGCCACCCGCGGCGGCGAGGAGCGCGTAGTACTCGCCCACGTGGTCGCGGCGGCGGTCGCCCCACGAGACGAGCACGGCGAGGACGCCGAAGCCGGCGATAAGAATCTGGGTCAGTGCAGCGAGCCGGTCACGCGCCATCGACTCGGCGATCAGCAATGTCTGCTCGGGCGAGCGATCGAAGACGACCGCTGCGAGACCGCCCGCGACGAGGAATCCGGCACCCGCAATCGTCGCCGAGAACGCACGTCGGCCTGCCGCCGGAACCAGCACTGCGCCGAGCAGGCATACGGCCGCCGCAGCGAGCAGCGCGAGCGCCGGTGAGAGCGCAAGCCAGTCGACGCTCGGGGTCTCGATCGACGCACCGATGATCATTCGCTCGCCTCCGCGACTGGCGGTGCGCTCGGGAAGGAGTGCTCGGTGATGGCCGACGGCCAGACCGAAAGCGCGAGAAGGATCGCAACGAGCGGAACGAGTAGGGCGAGCTCGCCGAGGCGGAGATCGAGCGACTCCGCGCGGACTGCATCGCCCTTGGCGCGGTGAAGGATGCCCGAGATCAGCCTGAGCGTGTACATCGCGGCCAGGACGATCGCTGCCGCTCCGATCGCGGCGTACCCCCAGCCCTCGTAGAACACGCCCGCGAGAATCGCGAACTCGCCGGCAAAATTCGCCGAACCGGGCACCGCCAGCGTCAACATCCCGACGACCATCACGATCGTGGCGAGGGCGGGACGACCCTTGGCCATCCCACCGAGGTCGGCAAAGCGATCGGTACCGGTGCGTTCGATCAGCATCGCGGCGAGGAGGAACATCGCAGCCGAGACGAGGCCGTGGCTCACCGAGTGCAGGATTGCCCCGCTGACCCCGAGGTCGTTGGTGGCGAAGATCCCGAGGACGATCAGGCTCATCTGCCCCATCGAGGAGTACGCGATCACCCCGCGCACGTCTGGCTGGCGGAACGCGAGCAGCGAGCCGTACACGAGGCCCGCAGCGGCGAGAACGAGCACCACGGTACGCCAGTCGTCGACAGGCTCCGGGAAGTGACGCAGCAGAATCCAGAGAAGCCCGTAGACGGCGGCCTTGGATACGACCCCGGAGAGGAGCGCTGCAATCTCCGGCGGCGCCTCGGTGTAGGCCGTGCGGAGCCACCCGTGGAACGGCAGGAGCGGTGCCTTGACCGCGAACGCGATGAGGAAGCCGAGGAAGACCCAGTCGTTGTTGCTCGTGCCGGAGTCGATCAGGCTGAACGTCCCCTGCGAGAGGCCGAACACGACGATCGAGGCGAGCATCAGCAGCGATCCGGCCATCGTGTAGATCACGAAGATGATCGTCGCGGACGCGCGCTTCGGGCCGCCCCAGACGCCGACGAGGATGTAGATCGGGATCAGCATCATCTCGAAGAAGACGTAGAAGAGCAGGAGATCCTGCGAGGAGAAGACGCCGACCACGGCGCCGATCAGGAACAGCACGAGCCCGAAGTACGCCCGGGCGCGTTCGCGACCGACCCATGCGCCAAAGCCGATTGCGGCAGCACCAACTACCACCGTCAGTCCGGCGAGCCACAGCGAGAACCCGTAGAACCCGACGTGGTAGGTAACGCCGAGGTCCCCGAACCACTCGCGCTGCGCACCATCCTGAAGCACCGGGGAGGCGAAGTCGAACCCGGCGACCATGACGATCCACACCGCCACTTCCGTGAGCGCGATGAGGACGGCGAGCGCCGCCGTCGCCTCACGCGGGAGCGGAGATACCCAGACAACGAGCGCGCCGATCAGCGGGAGCAGGATCAGCAGGTTCGTCAGCATCAGCGGACCGCCACGAAAACGACGACGAGGATGACGACCGAAACCGCGATCACGAGCGCGTACGAGCGCAGGAGGCCGGTCTGGAGCCGTGCCGTGCCGCCGCCTGCTTCCCGCACACCGGCGCCGATCTCACCGAGCGAGCCCTGGATGACCGGCTCCTCGACCTTCTCCCGAAGCAGGTTTGCAACGAGCTCGGACGGGCGGGAGAACAGCGCGTCGTATAGCTCGTCGAAGTAGAGCTTGTGCTCGAGAATCGTGCGGATGCGACCCTCGGCGACGAGGTCCTCGCTCGCGCGGTAGGCGCTCTGAGCGAGCCAGATTCCCGTGCCGGCAAGAACCACAGCAATCGCGCTCGTCGCATAGTCCTGGGAGACCGTCGCAACGACGAGCGGCTCGGCCACGCCGTCGATCCAGTGCAGGAACGGCTCCCACACTCCGGGGATGGCGAGGAAGCCGGCGATCGTCGAAAGGACCGCGAGTATGCCGACGGGGATGAGCATCGAGAGCGGCCCTTCGCTGTGCGCGTGCTCGTCGTGCCCGACCGCGCTCTCGGCTCCGTGCGCGTGATCCGAGCCATGTCCACCGGCGTGCTCGAGTACGAGCTCGGAGGGCTCACCGTGGAAGACGAGGTAGTAGAGCCGGAACGTATAGGCGCCGGTAAGCAGGGCGCCGACGAGCCCGAGCGCAACGAGCGTGTAGCCGAGCGCCCCTCCATCTGCAAGAGCCGCGGAGATGATGCCGTCCTTCGACCAGAAGCCCGAGAGGGGTGGGATTCCCGCCAGCGCGAGAGCTCCGATCAGGAACACCGCATGGGTGTAGGGCATCACGCTCTTCAGACCGCCCATCCTGCGGACGTCCTGTTCCCCGGCGAGGTGGTGGATGATCACACCCGCGGCGAGGAAGAGCAGCGCCTTGAAGAAGGCGTGGGTGAACAGGTGGAACATCGCGTACCCGTACGAGCCGATGCCTGCGGCGAGGAACATGTAGCCGATTTGCGACATCGTGGAATACGCGATCACGCGCTTGATGTCCCACTGCACGAGCGCGATCACACCGGCGACGATGATCGTCAAGCCCCCGATGATCGCCGCGAGATGCTGGACGTTCGGCGCGGCTTCGAAGATATCGTGGGTGCGGACGATGAGGTAGACGCCGGCGGTCACCATCGTCGCCGCATGAATGAGCGCGGAGACGGGCGTGGGGCCTTCCATCGCGTCCGGGAGCCAGGTATGGAGAGGGAGCTGGGCCGACTTCGCGATCGCGCCGCCGAGGAGCCCGAGCGCGACGAGATTCATGGTGCTCGTCGGAAGCGCCCCGGTCGACGCGAACTCGAAGTTCTCCGAGTAGGAGAGCGTTCCCGTCTGCGAGATCAGCAGGAAGAAGGCGAGCGCCATGGCTGCGTCACCGATCGCGTTCATGATGAAGGCCTTCTTGGCGGCCGCGGTCGCCTCCGGGCGATCGTGGTAGAAGCCGATCAGAAGGTAGGACGCGAGCCCGACGAGACCCCAGCCCACGAGGAGCAGCAGTAGGTTGCCGCCCATCACGAGCATGAGCATCGAGAAGACGAAGAACGCCATGTAGGCGAAGTAGCGGCGCTCCTCGTCCTCGCCCTTCATGTAACCGACCGAGTACCAGACGATCAGGCCGCCGACCCCGGTGATGATCATCATCATCACGAGCGAGACGGGATCGACGAGAATCTGCATGGGAACCTCGAACTGCCCGATCCCGAGCCACGTGTAGGCGGTCGAGAGGTGTGAGCGGTCATCGGGGTTCTCGCCGGCGATCTGGATGAACGCGACGAGGGCTCCGGCGAAGCCGACGAACACGGAACCTGTCGAGACCCACGCAGCGGTCGAGCGCGAGATATGCGTGCCCGCAAGCGTGATCAGCAACGCACCGGCCAGGGGTGCGAGCAGACAGAGCCAGGCGCCGGCGATCATCCGCGAAGCTCCGTGACCGTGTCGACGTCGAGCGACATGCCGCGTCGTGTGAAGGCCACGATCAAACCGAGGCCGACGACGACCTCGGCCGCGGCAACCGCCATCACGCAGATCGCGAAGATCTGTCCGTCAACGGATCCGAAGTGACGCGAGAACCCGACGAGCGCCAGGTTGGAGGCGTTGAGCATGATCTCGAGCGAGAGGAGCACGATCAGCGGGCTGCGACGCAGAATGACGCCTGTCGTACCGATTCCGAAGAGGACGGCGGCGACCGCGATGTACCAGGTAGTCCCAGGCCCCACTACGCCTCGTTCTCCGCTTCGGTCTTGAGCGCGAGCACGACGCCACCGACAGCGGCGACGAGCAGCACGATCGACGTGATCTCGAAAGCGAGAAGATGGTCAGTGAGAAAGAGCCTCCCGATCTCGGCCGGGCTGCCGAACGAGCGCTCGATCTCCGCGCGGTCTGCCAGCCTGCCGTCCGCCTTCGCGATGAGCGCCACGATCACCTCGATCATGATCGCCGCGCCGACGACGAACGATCCGAGCTGAAGCCATTTCGGCCCTCCGGCCCAGGGCGCATCTGCCCGACCGCCGAGGTAGGCGATCACGAAGAGGAACATCACCATCACGGCGCCGGCGTAGACCAGGATCTGGGCCGCGGCGACGAACTCGGCCGAGGCGAGCAGGAACAACGCGGCCAGCGAGGCGAGGTTTCCGATCAGCGCCAACGCCGAGTAGAACGGGTTGGTGAAGCTGATCACGGCCACGCCGCTGCCGATGCACGCCAGCGCGGCGAGGATCCACAGCACCCAGACGAGGATGTTTCCCATCAGGACGACGTCTTGTAGGCGGGGATGGGAGTGTCGAACAGGTCTGCGTCCTGCACGGGCACCCGTTTGATGGGCTCCGTCAGGAGCATGTCCTTCGTGTAGATCAGGTCGTCGCGCGAGTACTCGGAGATCTCGAACTGGTTCCCGAGCGTGATCGCGTCGAACGGGCAGGCCAGCTCGCAGTACCCGCAGAAGATGCAGCGGCTCATGTTGATCTCGTAGATGCGCGCGTAACGCTCCCCGGCCGAGACGCGGTTCTCGGCGGTGTTCTCATCGGCGACGACGCGAATGCAGTCGGACGGGCACGCGGCGGCGCAGAGCGAGCAGCCCACGCACTTCTCGAGACCGTTCTCGTGCCGGTGCAGCATGTGGCGACCGCGGAAACGCGGATAGACGGCCCGCTTGAACTCGGGATACTGCTGCGTGATCGGCTTCCGGAAGATCTGCCGGAACGTGACGCCGAACCCCTTGAGGGTGCCGAACGGTTGTGGGCTCATCGTCGCCCATCCCCGCACGTTTCGCCGGCTCCCCCGTAGGGGAGATGGCGCAGCCTCTCCCGGGAGCGAGCACGGCATCCGCGGGCCTCGGGGGCAAACAGGCGGAACGTCGCTCGTGAGCGCACTAGAGAGCCACCACGAGAATTGCCGTGATCACGGCATTGAGAGTTGCGACCGGGAGCAGCACCTTCCAGCCGAAGCGCATCAACTGGTCGTAGCGGAGCCGTGGCACCGTCGTCCGCACCCAGATGAAGAGGAAGAGCAGCACGAAGAGCTTGATCAGGAACCAGATCGGCCCGGGCAACCACGGGCCGTGCCAGCCGCCGATGAAGAGTGTCACGCAGAGGCCCGAGAGCGTGATCAGATTGATGTACTCGGACATCGAGAAGAGTCCGAAGCGCATCCCCCCGTACTCGGTGTGGTAGCCGGCGACGAGCTCCTGTTCGGCCTCGGGAAGGTCGAAAGGTGCACGGGCCGTCTCGGCGGTCCCGGCCATCAGGAACACGACGAAGCCAACGAACTGCGGGAGGATGTACCAGGTCGAGCCGGCTTGCGCATCGACGATGTCGACGAGCGAGAGCGACCGTGCCATCATCACGACGCCGAGCACGCTGAGCGCGAGCGCGACCTCGTATGACACGAGTTGCGCACACGTACGCATCGAGCCGAGGAGCGCGTACTTGGAATCGGACGCCCAGCCGCCGAGAATGAACCCGTAGATGCCGAGGGAGCCGATGGCGAAGATCAGCAGCAGCGCGATCGGCAGGTCGGCGACGTAGCCGTTGATCTGGTAGCCGCCGACCTCCCAGCCGGGGCCGTACGGGATCACGGAGAAGGTGCAGAGAGCGGTGAATGCTGCGAGGAAGGGCGCGAAGATGTAGAGCACGTCGATCGCAGCAGCCGGGAAGAAGCTCTCCTTGCGGATCAGCTTGACGAGGTCGGCGATCGGCTGAAGGAGGCCGTAGGGGCCGGCCCGGTTCGGGCCGTAGCGCAGCTGCATCCGGCCCATGATCTTGCGCTCGGCGAGCGTCAGGTACGCGAAGGTGACGAGGACGAGGTTGATCACGATGAACGCCTTGACGATCGCGATCCACCAGGGCTCGCCGTTTGCGCCGGAGGACAGAAGGAGGTTCGGCACGATACTCACGGCTTCAGGACCTCGACGTGCAGGTGGAGGTCGTCGGCGTGCTCGTCGGCGACGCGTGCCACCCCTGCGACGAGAGCGCGGTTGATCCGCGCCCGAAGCTCGACCGACGTGCCGTTCGACTTGACGACGACGCGATCACCGGTCGCGATCGACCGTCGCTCGGCGTCTGCGGTCGAGAGCTCGAGCTCGGTGGGCGGTCGCTGGAACGCGAGCTCACCCACGCGCTCGACGAACGGGCCCGAGAAGAGGGGGCGGTAGCGAAGCAGCCGGAGCTCGCCGAGGAAGTGCCCGTCGGCGGGCCTTGCCGGCGTTGCGGGCTTGACCTCGGCCGCAGGGGCGGGCGCCTCGTAGGGCGTACGTGCGGGCAGAGGGGCCGTGCCGTTCAGCTCAAAGCCGGCGACGCCGCCGAATGCGACCGCCGAGAGCTCGTCGAAGACGACGACCGCATGCGGCGAAAGCTCGACGTCGAAGCGGCCCGCGAGCTGCGAGATCCAGGCGAGCTCGTCGGGGACGGGAGCGATCACCGTACGCCGGAGGCGCTGCAATCGGCCCTCGAGGTTCAGGAGCGTCCCGTCGCTCTCGAGCGAGCTCGTCGCCGGGAGAACGAGGTCGGCCCATCCGACGGCGAGATCATGGAACATCGTGATTGCGATCACGTGCTCGGCCCGTTCGGCGAGCGCGCGCACTGCAGGATCGGCTGCCGCCCCGTCGCCGGAGATGATCAGCAGCCCGATCGGCTCCGGATTCGCCTCGTCCTCGTCGGCGGC
>NZ_JBDSNT010000016.1:0-5627 GCF_039915195.1 Gaiella sp. | reverse complement strand
CGTCTACGAGCCGTACGTCGAGGTCTGCCGCCGCCTGGCCGAGCTCTCGCCCTGCGCCGGCGAGCAGCAGAAGTCGCTGCTCGTCAACTCGGGCGCCGAGGCCAACGAGAACGCGGTCAAGATCGCGCGCTCTGCAACCGGCCGGCCCGCCGTCGTCGTCTTCGATAACGCCTTCCACGGCCGCACGCTCCTCACGATGACGATGACCGCCAAGGTCAAGCCGTACAAGGCGGGCTTTGGGCCTTTCGCACCCGAGGTCTACCGCGCACCGGTGCCGAACCCGTACCGCGGAGTCACGACCGATGACGCGATCGCCGGCCTGAAGCAGCTCTTCAAGGCCGAGGTCGACCCGGCGTCCGTCGCCTGCGTCGTTCTCGAGCCAGTGCAGGGAGAGGGTGGTTTCCTCACGATGCCGACCGACTACCTGCTGCGCCTGACCGAGATTTGCCGCGAGAACGGCATCCTCTTCGTCGACGACGAGGTGCAGTCCGGCGTGGGGCGGACCGGGAAGATGTGGGCGATCGAGCACCACGCGGGCGTTGAGCCCGACCTGCTCGTATCGGGCAAGTCGATCGGCGGCGGCCTGCCGCTCGCCGCCGTAACCGGCCCCGCCTCGATCATGGACGCGGTGCCCGCCGGCGGTCTCGGCGGCACGTTCGGGGGCAACCCACTCTCGTGCGCCGCTGCGATCGCAGTGCTCGACGCCGTTGCCGATCCCGAGTTCCTCGAGCAGGCGACCGCGCTCGGCGACACGATGCGCGCGCGCCTCGAGCGCCTCGCGGCCAAGCACGACGCGATCGGAGAGGTTCGCGGTCTCGGGCCGATGCTCGCGTTCGAGATGGCCGAGCAGTCCCCCGACCAGGCGGCCGCGATCGTCGCAGCGGCCTTCGAGCGAAACCTACTTCTGCTCGCGTGCGGGATGTACGGCAACGTGATTCGGTTGCTTGCTCCGCTCACGATCGAGCAGGAGGTACTGGACGAGGGACTCTCGGTACTGGAGGATGCTCTGGCTGTTGCACTCTGAGCTCCCCGATATCCGACTCACCGGCCTGCGGAAGACGTACGGTGACGTCGTCGCCGTTGACTCCGTCGACCTCGAGATCGCGCGAGGTGAGTTCTTCACGCTGCTCGGGCCTTCGGGATCGGGCAAGACGACAACGCTCCGCATGATCGCCGGCTTCGAGATCCCAACCGCCGGAACGGTGGAGCTCGCTGGCAAGGACGTCTCGCGTTTGCCCCCGTACGATCGGCCCGTCAACACGGTGTTCCAGGACTACGCCCTGTTCCCGCACATGACGGTTCAGGAGAACGTCGCCTACGGCCTGATGGTGAAGAAGGTGCCGAAGGCCGAGCGACAGCAGAGGGCGACCGACGCTCTCGCGGTGGCGAGGCTGGAAGGGTACGGCGATCGCAAGCCGGCGCAGCTGTCGGGAGGTCAGCGCCAGCGTGTCGCGCTCGCGCGCGCGATCGTGAACAACCCGCAGGTCCTCCTCCTGGACGAGCCGCTCGGCGCGCTCGATCTCAAGTTGCGTCAGGAGATGCAGATCGAGCTGAAGCGCATCCAGCGCGAGGTCGGGATCACGTTCGTCTACGTGACGCATGACCAGGAAGAGGCGCTCACGATGAGCGACCGTGTCGCGGTGTTCAACAAGGGCCGGATCGAGCAGATCGGGCCGCCAGCCGAGGTGTATGAGCACCCGACGAGCGAGTTCATTGCAGGATTTGTCGGCGTCTCGAATGTGATCGAGCGGGACGGGCGCCGTTACACGGTTCGGCCGGAGAAGATCCAGATCGTGGCCGAGGGCGAGCGACCCCGTGAGGGGTCGCATGTCGAGGAGGGAACTGTCCGCGACGTTCAGTACGTCGGGCCGGTGACGAGGTACCACGTCAGCCTCGATCGGGGTGGCGAGCTTCAGGCGCTCGCGCAGAATCTCGAGGAGACCTCGGGGGACGTGTTGGCAGCACGCGGACGCCGCGTCAGACTGGAGTGGCGTCCAGGGCAGGAATCGGAAATCGTCGAACGGGAGGGAATGGAATGACCGAACGAAGAAAGCGGCTCGGTCTGCGGGCCGGGATGCTCGTGGTCGTGGCAATTCTGGCGATCGTGGCCGCGGGGTGCGGTGGCGACGACGAGAGCAGTGCCTCTCAGATCGAGGGGCTTGGTTCGACTCTCGAGGAAATCCAGGCGAACGCCAGGGAAGAGGGCGAGGTCAACGTCGTCCAGTGGGCAGGGTACGCCCAGCTCGTTGACGAGTTCACGGCGGCAACGGGCTGCAAGGTCAACACGAAGGACGGCGGCAGCTCCGACGACATGATCTCGCTGCTCCAGACGGGCGAGTACGACGGCGTCTCGGCATCGGGCAACGCGAGCGTTCGTCTGATGGCGACCGGTGATGTAGCACCCGTCAACACCGACCTGATCCCGAACTACGCCGACGTGCAGGAAGGGATCAAGGGCCAGTCGTACAACTCGCTCGACGGCGAGCCGTACGGGGTGCCTCACGGCCGCGGCCCCAACTACCTGATGTTCCGCAACGACATGGTGCCGGCGGACACGAACTCCTGGAACGTCGTCTGGGAGGACGATCAGCTCGAAAAGTACAAGGGCAAGATCTCGATCTACGACGACTCGATCTTCATCGCCGATGCTGCGGTCTATCTCAAGGCGACGCAGCCCGACCTCGGGATCGACAACCCGTACCAGCTCAACGAGGAGCAGTTCAACGCTGCCGTTGCCCTGCTCAAGAAGCAGGCACCGTACGTCGGTGAGTACTGGCCCGGAGATGTCGCCAAGCAGATCGCGTCGTACACGAACGGTGACAGCACGGTTGGAACGACCTGGCCGTACCAGTACGTCCAGCTGACCGCGGCGAAGCCCCCCGTTGCCGTCACGGCGATCAAGCCGAAGGAGGGCACGACGGGTTGGTCAGATACGTGGATGGCCTACTCGAAGGCAGCGAACCCGAACTGCATGTACCTCTGGATGGATCACATGATCTCGCCCGAGGCGCAGGCAGCGGTGGCAGAGGGCTTCGGGGAGGCGCCGGTCAATCTGAAGGCCTGCGAGCTCACCAAGAACCAGAATCACTGTGCCGAGTACCACGCAGATGACGAGGACTGGTGGAAGGACGTCTACTACTGGACGACGCCGGTCGAGGACTGCGGGGACGATGACGACGGCACAACGTGCAAGACGCAGGAGGACTGGAAGACCGCCTGGACCGAGATCAGGGGCTAACCACTGAGCTCGGTCGTTCACGTCGAGCCGCCGCCCAGGGGATCCCCGGGGCGGCGGCTCTCGACGTTCTTCTTCCGTCACCCGCGGCTCCGGCTTGCTGCGCTCCTCGCGCTGCCGTTCAGTTGGCTGCTCGTGGTCTACTTCGGCTCGCTGTTCGTGCTCCTGCTCTCCGCATTCTGGGACACGAACTCGTTCACCGGTGAGATCGTGCACACATTCACGTTGGAGAACTTCCAGCGGATCTTCGAGCAGCCGGTGTTCAGGGATGTTGCCTGGCGGACGATCCAGATGGCCGTCATGGTCACGCTGGCCGACATCGTCCTTGCCTTCCCGATCGCCTACTACATGGCGAGGATCGCCTCGCCCCGGACGCGCAACCTGCTCGTGATCGCGGTGCTGATGCCGCTGTGGGCGAACTACCTCGTCAAGGCGTACGCCTGGCGCACGATTCTCTCCGACGGCGGGATGATCAACTGGGTGCTCGAGCCGATCGGTCTGAGCTTCGACGGGTACTCGACGGTCGGGCTCTGGCTCGTGTTCACGTATCTCTGGTTGCCGTTCATGATCTTGCCGATTTACGCGGGTCTCGAGCGCATTCCCTCGTCACTGCTCGAGGCGTCGGCCGATCTCGGGGGGCGCTCGTTTACGACCTTTCGCAAGGTGATCCTGCCGCTGGCGTTCCCTGCGGTCGTCGCGGGCTCGATCTTCACGTTCTCGCTCACGCTTGGCGACTACATCGCCCCGGGGCTGATCACGAGCGAGCAGTTCATCGGAACGGTGATCTACAACATCCGGAGCCAGGCGCTCCCGACGGCCGCTGCCTACTCGTTCGTGCCGATCGTGATCGTCGTCGGTTACCTCCTCGTGGCGCGCCGCCTCAAGGCGTTCGACTCCCTCTGATGACGGAGTCGCGCACTACCCGCCTTCTACTCCGACTCGGTACTTCTGCCACGCTCGTGTTCATCTACGTGCCGCTCGCCGTCGTCGGGCTGTATGCGTTCAACGAGAACGTAACCCAGAAATGGCCGATCGAGAACTACAGCACGAAGTGGTTCTCGGTCGCGTTTCACGACGAGAAGGTACGGGAGGCGCTTCAGCTTTCCCTCGTAGCCGGCCTCGGCGCGACGGCGATCGCGCTCGTGCTAGGGACGCTCGCCTCGATGGCCGTCGCCCGCTACAGGTTCTTCGGAAGGGAGGTGATCACGTTCGCGGTGATCCTCCCGATCGCGCTTCCCGGCATCGTCACGGGCCTCGCGCTCCAGGCGACGATCGTCGACGTGCTCGGGCCGCTCGGCTTCTCCTTCGGCCTCTCCACGATCATCATCGGCCACGCGACCTTTTGCGTCGTTGTCGTCTACAACAACGTGATCGCGCGCATGCGCCGGACGGCGGGATCGCTGGACGAGGCTTCGGCCGACCTAGGCGCAGACTCCTGGCAGACGTTTCGCTACGTCATGCTCCCGCAGATGCGAACGGCGCTCCTCGCTGGCGGCTTGCTCGCCTTCGCGCTCTCGTTCGATGAGGTGGTCGTGACGATCTTCACATCCGGTGCGCAGCAGACGCTCCCGATCTGGATCTTCGCGACGCTTTCTCGCCCGGCGCAGCTGCCGATCGTCAACGTCGTCGCACTCTTCGTGATCGTCATCTCCGTGATCCCCGTCTGGTTCGCGCAGAAGCTCGCCGGTGGCAACGAGCGTGACACCGCGAAGACGGCGGCGGTCGCCGAACCGTAGCGTGGCGTCCGCGTTGTCCGGTCGGCTCCCGCGGAGTAGTCTCGGAGGTCATCGATCAGGAGGAGGCCCTCGTGAAGGTTGTCCATTGCCCGTGCGGCACGAACGTCGAAGGCGAGACCGACGATGCGTTGGTCGAGAACGTCCAGGCGCACATCGCCGCCGACCACCCCGATCTCGTCGGCAAGTACTCGCGGGAGCAGATCGTGGAGATGGCGCACGACCACTAGCCGAAGCCCCTGCCCCGGGGGAGGGTGACAGCCTCCCCCGGTAGGGCTCGCCGAATGCCGGAGGATGTTACGGCACGCCAGGTACTCGATCGACGGCGACGCGCCCAGGTCGGCTGTCTTGACGGCACCAGCGCTCGGGATCGAGATTGTCGACTAGCGTTTGCCGCGTGAACCTGCCCGACGAGCAGCATCTCCTCGCCGCGATCGAGCTCGCTCGACGCTCGCGCGGAAACGGCAACCATCCCTTTGGTGCATTGCTCGTCGATGCAGCGGGAGAAATCGTCCTCGAGGCTGAGAACACCGTTCTGACCGAGAGCGACTGCACGAATCACGCCGAGCTCAACCTCGTGCGGGCCGCAAACCGTCGGTTCGACGAGGCGAGTCTCGTCGGGTGCACGCTCTACGCGAGCACGGAGCCGTGCGCGATGT
>NZ_JBDSNT010000135.1:0-3367 GCF_039915195.1 Gaiella sp. | reverse complement strand
TGGGCCCTCGACGCGGTGATGCTCGCTGCAGCAGGCGGCGTGATCCTCTCCACGCGGTGCCTGCCGCGATGGCTCGGCTGGTGGGCTCTCGCAACAGCGCCGCTCCTCCTCGCAACCGTGCCGTTCGCAACCTCCGGTCCGCCCACGCTCCTCCTGGCTCTGATCTGGATCGTCGCAACGAGCATTACGCTCGTCATTCGCGGAGACCGCGTCACGGTGCTCGCGCCGCCCCGAGTCGCGGTCTCTGCCTGACTGCGAGCCTCCCACGTCAGCGAGTCTGCCCACACGAGGACCGACTCGTACGCTGCGATCACACGGTCAGGCGGCCGCGGTGCCGAACCGCTCCGCGGCCCGGGCCTTCGCCCGCGCCGCCTCGACCTCACGGTCGCGCGACGGCGCGGTCGTCACGAGATCGTCGAGCAGGTGTCGCGAGATGTGGGCGATCTCGCGCACGGCCTGATCGAACACCGCCTCGTTCGCCTTCGACGGCTTCGCGGAGCCGCTGATCTTGCGGACGTACTGCATCGCGGCCGCGTGCACCTCGTCGTCGGTCGCGGGTGGATCGAAGTTGTGGAGCTGCTTGATGTTGCGGCACATGCTTGCGTGTCTCCTCTCGTCAGCGGCAGCCGGTCGCATAGTCGAGTGCCTGGCAGACGCTCGCCATCCGGTCGGGGCCGAGCGTGCAGATCGGCTCCACGAAGAAGCTCTTCGGGAGCAGCGTCGCGTTGTCGACGCTCAGCACACACTCCTTCGGCATGCCATCCTCGAGGCCGAGAGCTACCTCGGTCGGGATTCCTCGCATCGTGGTCGTCGCCGGAACAGCGAGCACGTTGCGCAAAACGGGAATCGCGGAGTCACGAGTCACAACGAGGTGCGGCCTCCGGCCGGCACCCGGATCCTCGACCCACCAGACTTCGCCTCTCTTCACCAGGGTTCCGCGGCAATCGACCGACGCGCGGACTCCTCGGCCCAGCGCTGCTCTTCGTGCGTCTGCGGCAAACGCGTGTATCCCTCGACGATCCTACGGTCGATCTCGCGCTCCTCGATCTCCTCGACGAACCGGTTGATCGCCGCGACGATGAAGCTCGCACGACTCTCGTACGACTCCATCTCGACAAGTTCGTCGATTCGCGTCACCCGCTCGTCTGGCATACGAAGTGTAATCATTTTCGACATACCACAAGTATGTCGCACCAGAGCGTCCTGCGTCAAGCCCCTGCCAGCGCCATGAGCTCTCTGCGCAACTGCTTGATCTCGTCGCGCAGCTTCGCCGCGTACTCGAACCGGAGCTCCTCGGCGGCGACGAACATCTCCTCTTCCAGTGTTACCACGAGCTTCTCGAGCTCGGCTGGATCGAGCCCCTCGACCTTCTCCTTCCCTCTGCGTCGCCGACCCGGGACGGTCGGCGAGTCGAGCGTCAGGAACTCGGCGATGTCGGAGACGCCCTTGATGATGTTCTCCGGCGTGATCCCGTGCTCCTCGTTGTACGCGAGCTGCTTCGCGCGGCGACGGTCGGTCTCGTCGACGGCGAACTGGATCGCCTCGGTGATCTTGTCACCGTAAAGCAGAACTTTGCCGTTGACGTTTCGTGCCGCGCGACCGATCGTCTGCACGAGGGCCGTCTTGCCCCGGAGGAATCCCTCCTTGTCGGCGTCCAGCACGGCGACGAGCGACACCTCCGGAAGATCGAGCCCCTCGCGCAGCAGGTTGACTCCGACGAGCACGTCGTACTCGCCGAGCCGCAGCTCGCGGATGATCTGGATTCGCTCGAGCGTGTCGATCTCGGAATGGAGATAACGCGTCTTGACGCCCGCCTCGAGGAGGTAGTCGGTGAGATCCTCCGACATCTTCTTCGTCAGCGTCGTCACGAGCACGCGCTCGCCCACGTCGGAGCGCCTACGGATCTCCCCGAGGAGATCGTCGATCTGGTTCTTCGTCGCGCGGAGCTCGACCTCTGGATCGACGATGCCGGTCGGGCGGATCAGCTGCTCGCTGACCACGGCCGAGTTGCGGAGCTCGTACGCGCCCGGCGTCGCCGAGACGAAGATCGTCTGGCCGACACGCTGGAGGAACTCGTCGAAGCGGAGCGGCCGGTTGTCGAGCGCCGACGGCAGGCGGAAGCCGAAGTCGACGAGCGTCTGCTTGCGGGAGCGGTCGCCCTCGTACATGCCGCCGATCTGGGGTACGGACTGATGTGACTCGTCGATGAAGCACAGGAAATCCGACGGGAAATAGTCGATCAGCGTGTGCGGCGGCGAACCCGCGGGCCGCCCCTCGAGCACACGCGAGTAGTTCTCGATCCCGTTGCAGAAGCCGAGCTCGCGCATCATCTCCATGTCGTACTCGGTGCGCTGGCGAATCCGGTGCGCCTCGAGGAGCTTGCCCTCTGTCTCGAACTGCTGGATCTGGGCCTCGAGCTCCCCTCGGAGCCCGCCCATCGCCGCCTCGATGGTCGGCTTCGACGTCACGTACTGCGTGGCGGGGAAGATCGTCAGGTTGTCGAGCTTTGCGTACACCTCGCCCGTGAGCGGATCGAAGTGAGTGATCTGCTCGACCTCGTCGCCGAAGAGCGAGATCCGATACGCCGTTTCGGCCGAGGCCGGCTGCACCTCGATCACGTCTCCCTTGACACGGAAGCGACCCCGTCCGAGCAACGTGTCGTTTCGGACGTACTGTGTGTCGATCAGCTTGCGGAGTAGCTCGTCACGGTCGTGCTCCTCCCCGACCGCCAGGTTGACGAGGCGCTTCTCGTACTCCTCGGGCGAGCCGAGGCCGTAGATGCACGAGACCGAGGCGACGATGACGGTGTCGCGCCGTGACAGAAGCGACGCCGTGGCCGCGTGGCGCAGTCGGTCGATGTCGTCGTTGCGGGACGAGTCCTTCTCGATGTAGAGGTCGGCCTGCGGGACGTACGCCTCGGGCTGGTAGTAGTCGTAGTAGGAGACGAAGTACTCGACGGCATTCGCGGGGAAGAACTCGCGGAACTCGTTGCAGAGCTGCGCGGCGAGGGTCTTGTTGTGCGCGATCACGAGGGCGGGCCGCTGGAGCTTCTCGATCAGCCACGCCATCGTTGCCGTCTTGCCGGTGCCGGTCGCCCCAAGAAGGGTCTGAAACCGGTTGCCGGCCTCGAGCGACGCAGCCAGCTCGGTAATCGCGTGCGGCTGGTCCCCGGTGGGCGTGTAGTCAGCGGTGACGCGCAGCTCGGCCATTACCTGCAAACGTATCAGTTGCACGAACGTCTGTACGATGCTAGCATCAGATGCATGATTCGACGCACAACGCTCGCTGCTGAGACGGACGACCTCACTATCCTCGAGGGTGAGGCCCGTCGCCGCGGCGTCTCTCTTGCACACGTCCTGCGGGAGCT
>NZ_JBDSNT010000131.1:0-14325 GCF_039915195.1 Gaiella sp. | reverse complement strand
AACTTGTGGAAAGGCTCGCCGGCCGGCAGGAGCGCTCCGAGGTTGTCGGCCTGTCGGGAGTGGGGTATCACGTCGAGCTCGAAGGGTTCTGGGATGACGACGAGCACGACGACCTCCGCGTCGTCGCGTCGATCGACGACGGCGGGCTGCGGGCGTTCCTCCCCTTTACCGACTCCTTCACGATCAGCCCGAACGGCGCGATCACGGAACACTCGACAGCCTGAGTGATCCGCCCGCCCGGGGCCTGTCAGCGTCGAAGTGACCTGACCACGCTCCCGAGCCTCGACCCATTTCGCCCTCGCCAAGGCCGTCGACCGGTGCTATGCTTTGAGCAGGGCGCTAACTCACGCGTCTCAACGTTCTGAGGAGTCGAAATCACGGCACCCTCGCCCCCGCCCGTAGGTCTCGGTCGGAGTTCATCGGTACATCCCACGTCGCCGAAACTCTGTTACGCAGGAGCCAGGGGGTTGTCATGCAGGACGTCGAGCTTCTCCGGCCATTGGACAACACTGCGGTCCTCGCGCTTCACGGGGAGCACGACATGGCGACGAGGGAGGAGTTGGCCCGTCTCCTGTCGGACGAGATCTGCGCCAACGACCTCGTTGTCGTGGACGTCAGTGATGCCGTCTTCGTCGACTCCTCGTTTCTGCACAACCTCGTCAAAGCGGATAGGTTGGCCTCGGCCCGCGGGTCACGCTTCGTGCTCCAGATGGGAACGGCGCGCATCGTGCGTTCTGCGATCGAGTTCAGCGGGCTCCTGGACGTGCTCGCATGCGCCTCCTCAAGGGAAGAAGCACTCTCGCAAGCGCCCACAGCGGATGCACCGATCGGGTCGGGGGCCTGACGTGGACTCGAGGGTCGACGACAGCGTCGCCTCCGCACCCCGCTATCGTGCGGTCATAGCGTGACTCATGGTCGATGACACCGAGCGGAGTCACGAAACTCCCCACCTCAGGATCCTGATCGCGAACGAGCGCGCGGAGCGACTCGAGCGCGTCGCCAGTGTCGTCCTTGCGATGGGGCATACCGTGATCGCCAGAGAGCTCGATGTTCAGGAGGTCGGCCAGGTAACGAGGGAAGAGCGCCCTGACGTCGCTCTTGTCGGGCTCGGCGAGGACAGCGAGCACGCGCTCGACCACATCAGTCGGATCGTCCGCGAAGCTACCTGTCCCGTGATCGCGCTCCTCCACGTCGACGATTCAGTCTTCATCAACGAAGCTGCTAAACGCGGCATCTTCGCCTACATCACCGACGGAGACGCCAGCGAGATCCAGAGCGCTATCGACATCGTCCTACGGCGTTTCGCCGAGTACCACAACCTCGAAGGCGCTTTCGGACGTCGCTCCGTGATCGAACGAGCCAAAGGTATCCTGATGGAACGCCACGGCCTCCCAGACCAACGAGCGTTCGAGCTTTTACGCGATCACTCCCAGCACAACGGCCGCAAGGTCTTCGATATCGCCCAGGCGATCCTCGATAGCCACCTGCTGCTGTCCTCACCCCTGGCCTCGGACGGCGAGACGCAGAAATGAGCAGTCGCGGCGGCAACGGTACGGGCTGATGTCCGCTCCTGCGGGCGAACGGCCGTTGTGAAGCTGCTCGCACCCTTCGGGTCGGGATTGTCAACGCTCTCGGGCTGGTAGATGCTGTGTGGGTGGAACTCGGTGACGATGCGGATCTGACGGAGGCGGGAGACTTCCGTCCACGGGCCAGGAGTGCGGTCACCGCAATGTCAGTCGGCGTGATCATCGGCGCCGTTGGAGTCCTTGGAGCGACCCTCGTCTTCGCTCTCAGCGGCAACGTCGTGTACGCACCACTCATCGGTGCTGCCGCGGTCGCCGTGTGGACTGCGGGAACGACCGGGGCTGTCGCGGCCGTCGTGACGGGGTGGGCGCTCGCTGCATGGGCACTCACGCCGCCACGCTTCGTGCTCGACATTGCCACGCGAGACGCGTTCGATCGTTGGGCGGTCAGCCTCGTCGTTGGTGTGATCGTGGTCGGCGTTGGCGTAGCGATGCGCCGTGGGCAATCCCGGGCTGCGGACGCGGTTGACCGCGCCGAGCGATCGCGCCTCCAGGTTCTGGGGCTCCAGGGTCTTTCAGCATCGCTCTCGGCTGCGCTGACTCCGGAGGAGGTCGCACGTGCGCTCGTCGACGGCGTCCCTGCGGCGATCGGGGCTCGCGGTGGCGCATTTGGCCTCGTCGAGGGTGACGAGCTCGTGATCGTCGATCCTTCGGGCTCCGCGAAACAGACCCTGCAGCCAGGCGCTCGGATGCCATTGAAGACACGAGCGCCGATCACGACGGCGGCGAGGGAGGCGACGCCGGCGTGGGCGCAGCGTCGGCGAGAGTTCGTCTCGCGATTTCCCGACGGAGCAGCCCTGGCGCCGTACGCATCAGGCGCCCTCGCCGTTCCCGTCCTCATCGGCGAGCGGCTCGTGGGCGCGATGGGATTCCCCTTCGCCGAGCCCGACGCGATCACGGAGGAGATCCGGACGGTGGCGCAGGTTGCCGCCGACCTCGGCGGGCAGGCGCTCGAACGTGCCGAGTTCTACGCCCAGGAGCGAACGTCCCGTGAGGCGCTCGACCGTATCCTGGCAGTTGCTCCGCGCTTCCTTCAGGGTGCGACGACCGAGGCGGTCATCGAGTCGGTGTGCGAGGAGGCACGCCGGACATTCGGGTGCGACGTTGCCCAGGTCTGGAAACCGCTCGGGGGCGACGAGGAGGTCGAGGTCGCCTGGCGCGATCCGCCGAGCCCGGTGATACCACCCGGAACCAGGATCGCCTATGCGGATCTTCCCGGGCTGATCGAGGAGATGCATGCGTTGAGAGCATTGTTCGTCGAGAACGCGCTATCGCACGCCCGGGGCGAAGCTTTGCGTCACGCGCGTGAGCTCGGCATCTTCTCCTCGCTGCGGATCCCGATCGCCATCGGGTCCCAGTTCGATCGTGTGCTCGTTCTGCAGTGGGAGCGTGTGATCGCCGAGCCGCCACCGTCGATACTGGCAGTTGCACGACGATTCGCAGACCAGGCGGGCCTCGCAATCGAGCAGGCCGAGCGAAGGAGAGCACAGGAGCAGACGCGAGCGCTCCAGGCGGTCACGGAAGCGTTTGCCGTAGCGGCGACGCCCGCCGACGTAGGGACGGCCGTTGTCCGCCAGGGCGTCGTAGCACTCGGCGCCCGCGCCGCCACGGTGTATGCGCTCAGCGAGGACGGTAGGTCGGTCGAGCTCGTTGCCAGCGAGGGGTATGCCGACGAGGTGATGACGACGTGGTCGACCTTAGACGTCGACGCCGAGGCGCCTGTCACCGACGCGATCCGTACCGGGGAGATGGTCGTCTGCAGGTCGCCCGAGGAGATCGCTGCTCGCTACCCCTGGTTCGACGCGACCGAAGACTCGTTCGTGGCAGCCCCACTGATTGCCGCCGGTCGAGCGATCGGTGCCGTGTTCATCGGTTCGCTCGGAAAGCGCAAGGACACGCTTGCCGACCTGAGCCTCGTGGTCAGCCTGGCCCGCCAGGCGGCACAGGCTCTCGATCGCGCGCAACTCTTCGAGCGCGAACACCTTTCGGCCAACAGGCTACGCAAGCTTCAACTCGTGACGGCGGCATTGTCGAAGGCAGTGACGGCCGCGGACGTGAGTCACGCGTGTCTCGAGCACGCCGCGGCAGGGATCGGGGCGGCGGAGGGGCTCGTCGGCTTGCCGCGCAAGGGTTCGAGTCTCTTTTCCCTCGACGTGGTGGCCGCGATCGGAGCATTGCAGTCGATGGATGAGATCCCGGCTGGGGCGGCCGGTCCGATCGCCGAGTGCCTGAGCGGCGGACAACTCGTAGCCGCCGCCGACGGGTGGATCGCGCTCCCACTCGCGAACGGCGCACTCGCACTGCGATCGCCCTCGGTCCGTCCGATCGCAACCGCGGACAGAGATTGGCTCACGACGCTCGTGAGTCAGGGCGCCCAGGCGCTCGACCGAGCTGGCCGGTACGAGACCGAGCGCAGCATCGCCGAGACGCTGCAGCGGAGCGTCTTGCCGGAGCGCCTTCCTTCGCTCTACGGCGTCAAGTTCGCGGCGCGCTATCTCCCTGGCACGGTCGGAGTGGACGTCGGTGGCGACTGGTACGACGTGATCCACCTCAGTGACGGACGGATGGGCCTCGTGATCGGTGACGTCGTGGGGAAGGGTGTGCGTGCGGCGGCGATGATGGGGCAGCTTCGCAACGCCCTCCGCGCATTCGCATTCGAGCACACCGATCCGTACGAGGTCGTATCGCGGCTTGGCAAGTTCGTGGACGGGATGGTGGAGGTTCCCTTCGCGACGCTCGTCTACCTTGTCGTCGATCCTCGTCGGCGCGGCGCGCGGTACGTCGTCGCAGGGCATCCGCCGCCGCTCGTGCGTGCCTCGGACGGGACGACCACGTTCCTCGACGGTGGCCGGACGCTGCCGATCGGCGTCGATGCGTCGTTGGGCTTCGCCGCAGGAGATGTGGAGTTCGAGCCGGGCTCGACGGTCGTGCTGTACACGGACGGTCTCGTCGAGCGCCGTGGTATGCCGCTCGAGGAGGGACTGCAACTTCTCGCCGCCTCGGCCACGGTGAGCATTGACGACCCGGAGCTCCTCGCCGACGACGTCATCGCGGCGCTGACCGGAGGTCATGAGCGCCCGGACGACGTCGCAGTGCTCGTGGCCCGGTTTGCAACGGTCGTGGGTGAGGAGTTCGGCTCTGTGCGACCCGCGACGACCGAGGGGCTCATCGAAATGCGCGGCGCATTTCGTGCCTGGCTCGCCGCCGGTTGCGTCGAGCAGAGCGCAGCCGCGGACCTCGACCTCGCCACGTGGGAGGCGTGTGTGAATGCGATCGAGCACGCTCAGGATCCGGCGGAACAGACCTTCGCTCTGCGGGCAGTGCTCGATGACGGGGGTTGGCTACATATCGAGGTGGAGGACTCGGGGCGGTGGAAGGAGGGCGCCTTGTCGGTCGACCGCGGGCTCGGCCTCACACTGATCCGCTCGCTGATGGATACGGTCGAGGTACGCACGAGCGACACCGGCACGACGATCGTCATCGAGCACCTCGTGAGCGCCGAACCGAAGGTTTGACACCCGGGTGATCGGGGTAACGAGAGCGGATGCAGTGTTCACACGCCGCTCGTCGACGCCGGGTCAGGCGGTGGAGGCGAGCGCGTCATCCAACGTATCGAACATCGGGACGAGCCGGTCGAGCGCTGCAATTTCGAGGACGCGGCGTGCCGGTTGGTTCGGGGCTACGAGGACAAGCGTCCCATTCTGCTCATGTGCGGGACCGGCACGATGGGCACGGACGAGCGACTGAAGGGCCGACGAATCGATGAAGGTGCAGTCGGACAGTACGACAACGACACGACCGAGAGCCTGCGCGCGCTCGAGTTCGGTGTCGAACGCTGCGACCGTAGCGAGATCGAGCTCACCGGCGACGTGGAGTATCGTGGATCCGGCTCGCATCTCGGTCGTTACTTTCAAATCCTCTGGCGTCATCGTCGAGAGTGTAGACGGCGGCACATGGATATGCTTGCCGGACGTTCCATCGTCTGCTGGGACCCGGCTCGCCGACTCCTGCTCATGACCGAAACCATCGTCCTCACAATCCCTGCCGGCGCTCGCGGAGCGGGTGTCGTGGCACTCGTCCTCGGTGGCCTCGGGTCGCGCCTCGATCTCTCGATCGACCGCGTCGACGAGCTCACCCTGGCGGCGGATGTCCTCGGCGCAGCAGCGCTTCACGAGCGCCTCGAGCTCGCGATGACCGTCGAGGACGATCGCCTCCTCGTGCGGATGGGGCCGCTCGAGAACGGTGCGGTCAGTGAACAAGGCCGTCGCCGCGTGCTCGAGCCGCTCGTCGACCGTGTCGGCGTGGTTGCGTGCGAGGGGCGCGAGTACGCCGAGCTCGAGCTCGCCCGCGGAGAGCGGGGATGAGCCTCGTGGCGGAACGCCGGGCTCATATCGACCTCCTCGAGGCGTACCGGCTGAAGGGCGACCGCGCCGCGCGGGATCGCCTGGTCGAAGAGCTGATGCCGCTCGTGCATTCGCTCGCGCGCCGGTACGCGGGTCGGGGCGAGCCATACGAGGATCTCGTCCAGGTGGGGGCGATCGGCCTGATCAAGGCGATCGAGCGTTTTGATCTCGAACGTGGCGTCGAGCTCTCGACCTACGCGGTTCCGACGATAGTGGGCGAGATTCGCCGCCACTTCCGCGATCGATCGTGGAGCGTCCACGTTCCGCGGCGGATGAAGGAGCTCTCGCTCCGCGTCTCGCGTCTCGTTGACGACCTCTCATCCGAGCTCGGCCAGGCGCCGACGGTCGCCGAGCTCGCAGCGGCCGCGGGGGTGGAGGAGGAAGACGTGATCGAGGCGCTCGAAACGGCGCGCGCTCATACGACCACGTCGCTCTCGACCCCGACCACTCCCGGCGGAGAACTGACGTTGATCGACATGCTCGGCGAGGAGGAGGCCGGGTACGAGACGCTCGAACGCAGCTCGGTCGTTCGCACGGGGCTCGAGGCACTTAGCGAACGAGAGCGACGGATCGTCGTGCTTCGGTTCGTGAAGGGACTGACGCAGTCGGAAATTGCGAGCGAGATGGGGCTTTCACAGATGCACGTCTCTCGGCTCCTGCGGGCCGCGCTCGCTGCGATGCATGGACGCCTCGACGACGGCGAGGGGCTACCCCTGTGAGCGCCGACACGTCCGTGACCCTCGTTCTCCCGGCGCGACCCGAATATCTCCTCCTGGCGCGACTCGCGCTCACCGGTCTAGCGCGTCGCTCGGAGGCCGACGAGGAAGCACTCGCGGACGTTCGGCTGGCTGTCACCGAAGCTGCGGCGAACGCCTGCAAGCATGCGTACGTCGACGGTGTCGGAGACGTGACGATTACTTTCGTGCTCGGCGACGACGGTCGCCTCGAGGTCGTCGTCGAGGACGATGGGATCGGGTTCGAGCGGGACGGCGTGGCCGACTGGCGGCCGGACGAGCTCGGTGAGGAAGGGATGGGCCTCGCGATCATCCGGGCGGTCGCGGACGAGGTGGAGATCAGCCCGCGGGCAAGTGGGTTGGGAACGCGGCTTTGCTTTACCCGGTCTCTCCGCGGCTGAGCGCCAGCTCGCGGGTGGGGTAGAGCGCGAAAACGGCGTCGAGACCGGTCTGCGCGAAGATCCGCTTCGCCGCCCCATGAGGTTCCACGACGCGCAGCGTCGCCCCCTGTACGCGGAGAAGCCTCAACGCTCCGACAAGCGCACCCAGGGCGGATGAGTCGAGGAACGTCACTCCCTCGAGGTCGATCACGAAGGTAGAGACGGCCGACGATTCCTTGATGAGTCGTTCGAATTCGAGCCGGAGGGATGGGGCAGTGAAAGCGTCGATCTCGCCCCCGAGGGTGACGACACGAATGCCCCCCGACGCACCCACATCCTCGAATGTCATCATTCTGGCCATTGTCGGTCAAACGCTGCGGGGCCGCCTTCGTAGCCGACCCCGCAGCGACAGTGACTCAACGGGGTCGTGTGTCGTCTCGCACGACGGTCGTCGTGTTCCGGCTGTTTGCGAAACCGCCCCAGCTCGACCAGAAGATCATCGAGAGGACGAGGCCGGCCGCTCCGACGATCATCAGGATCACGCCGACGGTATTGATGTCGATCCCGGAGGTGGTAGCAGTAACGGCCCACGTGAGAACGGCGCCGACCGCGATGAGAACGAGGCTGACTGAGATACCCATGGGTTCCTTTCTTTCCTTTGAGGGACGTGCGAAAGAGATTTACCCCCGAGCGCGACCTTCCAAACGTCAGCGACCGACGCCAAACCACGTGGAGGGACGACTGGATCTAGCTCGTGCCACCTCTGTTCCCGAGGGCCATGGGGCCCGGTTCGGGTGACCCAGGCGGAGGCTGCGGTGCCGGTATTGGATCGGGACTCGGCGACTGATCCGGAAGGGTCAGAGGGGAAGGCGCTGGATCGGGGCTCGGGACCGGGCCAGGAAGCGTCGGGGCGGGCGCAGGATCGGGGCCTGGGGCCGGGCCAGGAAACGTGGGGGTGGGTGCAGGATCGGTCATCAGTGGCCGTCGCCGTAGCCGGAGATCAGGTCCTCGATCGCGTCCGTGCCAGGGTGCGTCTCCTCGTCGTGCGGCTTCGTCTCCATCTCGCGCTCCTTCGTCTCCATCTCGCGCTCCTTCGCTCTCGTCAGGTGGGTCAACGAGGTGAGGATTCCACGCCTCGCCCGTCTTGAAACCTCGCGCACACCCCGATGTTTGTCGGCTCCGGCCGACGGGTAACAGATCGCGGTCCGATCAATCCGTTCGAAAGGAGACCGGCATGACAGACAGGCGGGAGCACGAGGACAGCACGACCGCCACGCGCGACGACTTGCGCGAGGCGGGGGACAAGGCGGGAGACGCTGTAGATACCACCGCTGACAAGGCGAAAGAGGTCGGCCGCAAGGCGTCGGACAAGATCGAAGACATGATCCCGGGCGACAGCGACGGCGACGGTCACTGAGCGCATACGTTCGTCTGCCCAGCAGAGACGGGAAGGGAGGCCCCACGGGGCCTCCCTCGTCACGGGCTGTCACGGCCAGGCTGGCTAGACAGTGCGGTGGCCACCCCGATGTTTCATCGGTTTTTCATCACCAGTCGGTAGATGAAGAGCAGGAGCATGGCGCCGAGGATTGCTGTCACCCACGTCGAGATGTCGAAGAACTCGTCGAGAGGGTGAGCACCAAAAACCGCGGCGGCGATGAACCCTCCGAGGAGTGCGCCGACGATCCCGATGATCGCGGTGACGATGATGCCGCCCGGATCCTCGCCCGGCATGATTGCCTTGGCGAGTATGCCCGCCAGGAGACCGAGGATAATGAAGGCGATGATTCCCATTCGCGTCCTTTCTGTGAGGTTCCGATACGAGTGGGTTGTTCCCCTGGACTGCGCTGCCGAAACGCGCGGGGCCGAAGGTGCCGTTCGACGCGGAGCTCCCGCAAACGTAGGATCCGTTGCCTGGTGACTGGCGAACTACCCCACGAGGACTCCTCTCCGACAACGGGCCGCTCCTCCGGCCCGGCAGATTCGGTCGCCGGGCAGTTTCGGCCTCCTCGGTTTCTCGACGATGCCACAGCTCGACTGGGCCATCTGCTCGGCCGTCGGGTCGACAGTGCGGTTCACAATCGTCACAGGCGTCGGCTCAGGAGGGTTGGGTGGCAGCATGCGCTCGACGCTTCGGCTCTGGAGTTCGCGCGTGGCACCGCCCCGCCGCGGGAGGGCAATGCGCTCGAGGTGCTGATCGACGGGTCAGAGGCTCTCCCGCGGATGGCCAGGGACATGGCCGCGGCAAAGTCGCATGTTCACATGACGGGATGGTTCCTCTCGCCGGAGCTGGCGTTGAGCCGCGAAGAGGAGCCACTCGTCGTGAGGACGCTTCTTGCCGAGCTTGCCGACCGAATCGATGTTCGTGTTCTTCTGTGGAAAGGCGCGCCGGTGCCGGCGTTTCGACCGTCAAGGGGAGATGTCCGCGATGTGGAACGGACGCTGACGCGTCACACGAAGATCAAGACCGCGCTCGACGCATGCACGGGTGCATCGCACTGTCACCACGAAAAGACCATCGTGATCGACGACAAGGTGGCGTTCGTCGGCGGAATCGATCTCACGGTCGACGGCGGGGATCCGTACGACACTCCCAACCATCGAGCGCGTGGCGGCATCGGGTGGCACGACGCCGCGGTGCGCATCGAAGGCCCCGCCGTACAGGACGTCGCCGAGCACTTCCGGCTTCGCTGGCAGAGCGCGGCCGGCGAGAGGCTCGCCCCTTCTACCAAGCCGGAAGTGGCCGGTGACGTGAAGCTGCAGATCGTGCGGACGCTTCCCGCAGGTGCCTACCGAGAGGTGCGCAACGGCGACTACTCGATCCTCGAGTCGTACATCGGGGCGCTCAGCTCCGCGGAACGCATCGTGTACCTCGAGAACCAGTTCCTCTGGTCGCCCGAGGTCGTCGACGTCCTCGCTGACAAGCTCAGGAATCCACCGACCGACGACTTCCGCGTCGTGGTTCTACTCCCGGCTCGCGCGAACGACGGCGCCGACATCTCGCGTGGACAGGTCGCAGCGCTGATCGACGCCGATGACGGCGGCGACCGCTTTCTCGCCTGCACGGTCTATGCCCGCGAGGGGAAGCTGCGTGACATCGTCTACGTGCATTCGAAGATCGGTATCGTCGACGACCGCTGGCTGACGGTCGGCTCGGCCAACCTGAACGCACACTCCCTGCTCAATGACACCGAGATGAACATCGTCACGCACGACGAGACGGTCGCGCGGGCTACGCGGCTCAGGCTCTGGTCAGAGCACCTCGAACGGGACGAGAAGGACATCCAGGGCAATACCGCCGCGATCTTCGATCAGCTCTGGCGACCGATCGCTACCGAGCAGCTTCATCGCATCGAGGAAGGGAAGCCGCTTACCCACCGACTGGTGCGCCTGCCGGGTGTCTCGCGACGCCGGCGGAGGCTCATCGGCCCGTTGCAGAGCCACCTGTACGACATCTAACGAGCCGCCTATTGGACCCGGACACGTCGTCGGGATTACGCGCGCCCGTTACGGGGTCTCGGTCGAACCTTCCCGGACGGAGCGCTCGGACGCCGCTTCCGGGAGTCTCTCCGCGACCCGCTCCGCCTTCTCCACCGGAGCGCCGAAGCGCAGGAACCTCCCACCGAACGCGATCGCGCACACCGAGAACCAGGCCCAGCCGAAAGCGAGGCCCGCGATTACATCTGACAGCCAGTGGACGCCGAGCATGACACGGCTGCACGCAACCCCGACCGCGATCGCTGCGGCGCCTCCGGCAAGGAGAGCGCGGGTGCGGGGCGAGCGGCCTCGAGCGAGTACGAGGGCGGCCCCGGCATAGAGTGCCGCCGCCGTTGCCGAGTGGCCGCTCGGAAAAGAGGGACCGAGGGTTTCCGTGATCGGATTGAACGTAGGCCGCACACGATCGAGAAGCTGCTTGATGGTATTGACGAGAATGACCTCACCGAGCACGACCGTGATCAAGAACGGCAGAATCCAGCGGTTAGGGAGGCGGGCCATCGCGACGATCGCGACGACGGCGATCACGGCGATCGTCACCGGCGTGCTGGCCAGATCCGTAACCAGCTGCAAGAGCTGCGTCGACCGGTCGCTCCCATTATCCGCGCCCCATTGTCCAACGCTCGCATCGAGTTCGACGAGGCGGGCATTCGATCGGATGAGGTAGGCCAGGGCGCCGAGCATCAACCCACCGATGATCGCGAGCGCGAGAGCGAGCGTGAGCGCGAGGCCGGTAGCGGTTCCAGGGTCGAGTCGACCCCGCAGGAGCCGCGCGAGTGCAGGGTGCCGCACCGTCTCCCGGCTGAGCTGTCGCCCGGCCGCAGCGCTTGCCGGCGGTGGCGCGCCCGTAGCGGTCGGGTATCTTGACGCCGCGAAAAACACCGCAGCTCCGAACGCGCCAGAGGAGATGATCAGGATGAGAAACGGCACGGCAGTCGCTCGATGTTTACCCGTTCGCGACATCGGGTAAACGAAAGCGGTGGACGCGAACGTCACACGCCTGGACGGCGCCAATGTCGATGTCGGCGGTGTCGATCAGTTGTCGCGCTCCGGCGACGTGGCGACGCGTGCCGATGCGCCTTCCGGGGCGCCATTGCTCGAGGCGACCGAGGGAGGCATCGCTGAGCGTTTCGCCAGGGCTGTAGGCCCGGGCCATCCAATCCGTGTCTTTCTCGCTGCGGTCCTCGGTGGGTACGCCCTCCTCGTAGCGTTGACGATTGCAGCTGGGTTCCTGCTAACCGAGGTTCTGCTCTCGATCGGCGCCCTCGCGTCGGCGGACGAGCGCATCAGCCGCTGGCTCGAGCGAGAGCGAACGGAGACGCTCGTCGATCTCTCGTGGCTCGGCTCGACGCTCGCCGGTGGTCTTGTGATCCCGGCACTCGTCGGGAGTCTCCTCGTCCTCTTCCTCGTTTTCCGGCGCTGGAGGCTCGCCGCTTTCACGCTGTTTGTGATCTCCGTCGAGTCGGGTACCTACCGCGCGACAACGCTCGTCGTTCACCGCGATCGACCTGACGTGGAGAGGCTCGAAGGCCTGCCCGTGGACGCAAGCTTTCCCTCCGGCCACACTGCCGCGTCTGTCGCCTTGTTCGGGGGCCTTCTCCTCGTGCTTGCATCCCGGATCGAGAATGCGGCCCTGAGGGCTGCGCTCTGGATCGCCGCGCTGGCCATTCCCGCGTTTGTGATCTGGTCGCGGATGTTGCGCGGCATGCACCACGCGACGGATGTCACGGCCGGCGTCCTGATGGGTGTCGGGGCACTGGTGGTGGTCGTATTTGCAGCACGCGCGGCCGGAGTCGCGGCCGCACATCGAGACGCCACGGCGACGACGGAAGGATCACGTTCATGACGAAGGTTGCAGTTATCGCCCATGCCGGCAAGACGATCGGCGGGGGACTCGAGGAGCTCCGCGTCGTACTGTCTCGAGCCGGCATCACCGACCCGATCTGGTCGGAGGTGCCCAAAAGCCGATATGCGCCCGAGCGCGTGCAGCGTGCACTCGACGAGGGCGCCGAGCTCGTGTTCGTCTGGGGCGGTGATGGGATGGTTCAGCGCTCGATCGACAGGTTGGCAGGGAGCGGCGTCACGTTCGCGATCATCCCTGCCGGCACCGCGAACCTCTTTGCCTCGAGCCTCGACATACCATCGGACATCGAGGAGGCCGTCGAGATCGGCCTGAACGGACGAGACAGGACGCTCGACGTCGGCAAGATCAACGGCGAGCGTTTCGCTGTGATGGCCGGCGCCGGCCTGGACGCCCACATGATCGAGGAAGCGGACGGCGGGTTGAAGGACCGCTTCGGCCGCCTCGCGTACATCTGGACGGCGTCGAAGAGCCTCCGCAAGGAGCCGTTCAAGGCCCGCATCGAGATCAACGACGAGCTGTGGTACAAGGGGAAAGCGAGCTGCGTCCTGCTCGGAAACGTGGGGTCGCTCTTCGGCGGCATCGAGGCATTCGACAACGCTGAGCCCGACGACGGCCTGCTCGAGGTCGGCGTGACCAATGCCGAAGGCCTCGGGCAGTGGGCGCGAACGGTCGCGCGCACCGCGATCGGCACGACGGCCCAGTCGCCGTTCGTCCAGGTAACCAAGGCAAAAAAGGTGCGGATCGAGCTCGATCGCAAAGTCGCGTACGAGCTCGACGGCGGCGCCAGAGAGCCGACCAAGCTCCTGAAAGTCAAGATTCAGCCGGGCGCGATCACCGTTCGGGTGCCGAAGCCGGCGTGAGTACAGCATCGCGGGTACCCGAGACCTGGGAGTTGACCGGGGATGATGCGCGCCTGACGCTCGCATCGACCGGACGGGTTCGCTTGCTGAAGGATGCGCTCGTCCGTCTGCGTGCAGCAGACGGGACGAGCCATTCACGGTCTCTCGCCTTCGTCCTGTCACTCGTGCTCGTTCAGGGCCTGATCGTGATCGTGGGATTCGCCGCTGCTTTCGGCTCGTCGACCGTCAGCGCGGTAACCGTGGACATCATCCGGACCGCCGCGCCCGGACCGGCGGGCGACTTCCTGACCGGCGCCGTCAAGCAGGCGAATACGGTAGGAGGACAGGACCGCTTTCTCGTTCTACTGATCGGTTTGGTTGGCCTCACGATCACGGCAACGACCACGATGGGACAGCTCGAGCGAGGTCTGAATCGGATCTACGGTGTCGAGCGCGACAGGCCGTTCGTCGAGAAATACCGCCTAGCGTTTCTCCTCGCGGTGAGCGCCGGTGCGGTGATCGCGGCGTCGTTCGTACTCCTCGCCTTCGGTCGCACGCTTGGGATATCGGGTGACGGGGCCATCGCAACCATCTGGTCGCTCGCTCGCTGGCCGCTCGGTGTGGGATTGCTCGCAGTGGGCCTCGCGATTCTGTTTCGCTGGGCGCCGCGTCGACGCCAGCCGAGTCACGCCTGGCTCGCCTTCGGCTCGACGGTCGCAGTCACGCTGCTGACTGTTGTGACCCTCGTTCTCGCACTTGCCTTCAGAGTCAGTTCGTCGTTCGGTGATACGTATGGGCCTCTTGCCGGCATCGTCGCGCTCCAGTTCTGGACGCTCGTCTCCGCGCTCAGTATCTTCTACGGCGCAGCGGTAGCGGCACAACTCGAAGCTGTTCGGGCCGGCAGTCCCGCGCCAGCGAGCCGTGTCCGTGAAGCGGACGACACGCCGGCACGACAGCGAGCCGCGACCATCGCTTGATGTCGGCTGCCGGTCTTCTCTTGTGCACGTGTCGGGCGCTCTCCCGCGGTACG
>NZ_JBDSNT010000130.1:0-48440 GCF_039915195.1 Gaiella sp. | reverse complement strand
CTCGCGACGGATGCGGCCGAAGCCCTCGTGCTCGAAGGCGTTCCGTTCCGCGAGGCGCACGAACGCGTGGCTTCGAGCGTGCGGGACGGCTCGTTCGTGCCTGTCGGCACGGCCGCCGAGAGCGTCGCGTCCCGGGGCGCCCCGGGCCCCGGCGGAGTGCGTGAGGCGCTCGCCGAGGCGCGCTCCCGCTGGAGCCGGTGAGATCCTGCCCGCTGGCCCGTCAGAGCCGGCCCCGCATCCTTCTCGCTCGATCCGCAAACGAGCGGCGCAACCGGCTGTGACGCGAGACGGGTGCGGCGGCGTAGTAGGGGCATGAGCACCCTGACACCCGGAGGGAGATCGATGAAACGCGCAACCCTCGGAGCGATCCTGGTGATCGCGATTGCGATCGCGGCTGGTTTCGGCGTTTACGCCGCTATAGCCGGAGACGACGACGAGCCGAACGCCGGAGGAACGCCCGCCAGCCTGTCCAAGTGCAGTGCCGACGATCCGAACTGCCTCGCCCGGATCGGCGGAAAGGAAGGTAACTCAGCCGGAGATCCGGAGCCTTCAGGCGGCGGCGCAGCGGCAGGGAGTTGTCTCGTGGGCACCAACTGCGAGGACACCCCGGAGACGCCCACGAAGCCCGAAGACTCCGACACGGCCACCACGCCATCTACCTCGCTCGGCGTCTGTGCTCCCGATACGCCTGACTGTGTCGATACGTCTGTCACCACAACATCTGGAGGAGACGAATGAAACGCATAGCCCTAGCAGCCATCCTGCTCGTCGCCGCTGCGGCCGTTGCCGGCGTCGCCCGTCCCGAGGGCGCCCGCGCCGTCGAGGGTCCCTCCCAGACGGGTGACTCGATCACCGTCTCGGGGAACGGCTCTGTCTCGGCCGTCCCGACGACCGCCGTCTTCTCGTTTGGCGTCGACTCCCGGGCCGCGACGGCCAAGGGCGCGCTGGCAGCGAACTCACGGGAGATGCGATTGGTGATTGCGGCCGTCAAGGCGGCCGGTGGCAAGAACGTCACGACCCAGTCCGTCAACCTCTCGCAGGCGTTCGGGGCTGACGGTGCACCGAACGGTTTCGCCGCGTCGAACGTCGTCACCGCGACGATCGGACTCGACCAGGTCGGCGCCGTGATCGACGCAGCCGTCGAAGCGGGCGCGAACCAGGCCAACGGCCCCTCGCTCGGCGTCGCAGACCAGGAGAAGCTCTACCGGCAGGCGCTCAAGGCGGCTGTTGCCGATGCCCGCGAGTCCGCGCAGGTGCTCGCTCAAGCGGCTGGTCGGTCGCTCGGGAAGGTCACGGCGATCGTCGAAGGCGGCGGGACGTATCCCGTGCCGATGTACGAGAAGTCCGCGGTCTCCGACGTAGGAGTCCCGATCGAGGCAGGCACGCGCGAGACGACCGCGACGATCTCGGTCACGTTCGCGCTCATCTAGGTCGTTGCCGTAAGGAGCTGTCCCGGTGACCGGATATCGGTCACCGGGACGGCCTGTGCTCGTTCGGCCCCGTCTCAGACACAGGCGGCTTTCACTCGGCTGCCGCCGTACCGTCCGCCTTACCCCGCGCGTCCGCCGCCCGCAGGCGTGACGACATCGTCTTCAGCATGTTGACGGCGAGCTGGGGATTGTCCTGGAGCCGCCGCTCCACACTCTTCTTGTCGACCTCGAGGATGCGGGCGTCGCCGACCGCGCGCACCGTCGCCGACCGCGTCTCGTCCTCGAAGATCGCCATCTCCCCGAAGAACTCGCCCTCCTCGAGCGTCGCAAGTTGCTGCTCGGCGCCGTTCCCGTCCTTCTGGACGACCTCGACCTTTCCGGTCTGGACGACGTACATACTGTCGCCCCGCGCACCCTCGGAGACGATGATCTCGTTGTTCACGTATTGCTGGCCCACCTTGATGTTGTGCTCCGAGCCATAGCCGCCCGGCACCGGAATATAGAACTCGGGATAGCCCCACATGCCGTGCTCGGAAACGTCGAGGCCCATCTGCTCGTCCTCCGAGTGGGTGCGGATCCCGATCGTCACCTTGAAGAGGAACAGCACGAGGAACGACAGCGTGAACGTGAACGCGCCCACTGCTGCGAGGCCGATCACCTGCGTCCCCATCTGATGGAGGCCGCCACCGTAGAAGAGGCCGCCCTGCCCCGTTTCCAGATTGGCCGCAAGTGCGGGAACGGCGAAAAGGCCGAGCGAGAGCGTCCCCCACACACCGGACATGCCGTGGGCGGCCATGGCGCCGACCGGGTCATCGATCCCGACCCTCTCGACGAGAAGCGATCCGAGCACGACGATGATCCCGGAGATGAAGCCGATCACGATTGCGGCCCAGGGCGCAACGAAGGCGCACGCGGCGGTAATCGCAACGAGCGCCGCGATGGCGCCGTTCAACATCATCGAGAGGTCAGGCTTCTTGACGACGATCCATGACGTCAGGACAGCACCGAGAACGCCTGCCGCTGCCGCGAGGTTCGTCGTCAGAGCGACGTAGGCGAAGAAGCCGACGCCACCGAAGTCGACCGACAATGTCGAGCCCGGGTTGAAGCCGAACCAGCCGATCCAGAGGATGATCACGCCGAGCGTGGTGAACGCCATGTTGTGCCCCGGAATCGCGTTCGGCTTTCCGTCTGATCCGTACTTCCCGAGCCTCGGCCCGAGCAGGATCGCGCCGGCGAGGCCGGCGAGGGCGCCCTGGTAGTGGACGACGGTCGAGCCCGCGAAGTCCTGCATCCCGCGCGAGAAGAGCCAACCGTCCGGGCTCCAGACCCAGTGTGAGACCACCGAGTAGATGAGCGTGAAGACGGCGCCGAAGGCGAAGTAGACCCATAACCGGGTCCGCTCCGCCATCGCGCCCCACACGATCGCGAGCGAGACCGCCGCAAAGGCGACCTCGAAGAGGTATCCCGCCGCTGCCGGGATCGCGCCGAACCAGGAGAACGGAGCCTCCCCGATCGTGAGGAGCTCGTCCACCGTAGGGAAGAAGCCCGAGCCGCCGACGATCCCGTTGCCGCCGTCGCCGAACGCGATGCCGAAGCCGACGCAGTAGTAGACGATCGACGCGATCGCGAGAATGAGCACGTTCTTTGCGGCGATATGCCCGACGTTCTTCATTCGCGTCAGGCCCGCCTCGAGGAAGGCAAACCCGGCCTGCATGAAGATGACGAGGATCGCTGCGAAGATCACCCAGATCGTGCTGGCGGCGAACCCAACTTCCTCGAGACTCATAGCGCCTCGACCTCCTCGAGCTTCGCGCCGGTGCGGTTGTGGGTCACGTTCATGACGGGAGACATCCAGCAGATGCCGTCGCCGCTGACATGGCCGGTGCGGGCGGCGTCGGCGACGGTCACGAGAACCTTCTCGGCGAGCTCGTCGGCGACGACGAACGTCAGGTGCGCCTTCGGGAGGAAGCGCGACTGGAAGACGCGGCCCCGGTACTCGTGTGTGATCCCACGCTGCTTGCCGTGCCCGACTGCCTCGATGACCGTGACGCCGACGTGCCCGGTCTCGGACTCGACAGCGTCCATCACCGTCTCGACGCGGTCGCGTACCACGACCGCCTCAACTTTCATCATCTCACCCTCCTCGTTGGTCCAACGGAAGTCCCCACCCAGGGGGAGCGCTGAGGCGTCATTGCCTCCCGGGTGGAGCCTTCATCGGCCCCGCGAGGACGTGGTCCTCGATCCTCGCCCGCCGGGCGGAAAACGGCTCCGGCGGGCGTTCGTCCTTCGAGCTCGTCTAGCCCGTCTGGGCGAGGGCGAGCGGTCGCGTCTCCTCGAGAGCCGACTCGTCGGCCATCGCGATGGTCTCGACGATGCGCCCGGCGATGCGATACGGGTCGCCCTGCGAGTTCGGGCGACGATCCTCCAGGTAGCCGCGCCAGCCGTTGTCGACGAAGCTGTGTGGCACCCTGATCGAAGCGCCGCGATCGGCGATGCCCCAGCTGAACGTGTCGATCGACTGGGTCTCGTGGAGGCCGGTCAAGCGCAGATGGTTGTCCGGGCCGTACACCTCGATGTGGTCGTGCATGTGCCGCTCGAAGGCATCCATCAGGGCGAGGAAGTACTCCCTGCCGCCGACCTCGCGCATGCTCCGGTTGGAGAAGTTCGCGTGCATCCCGGAGCCGTTCCAGTCGACGTCTGCGCCGAGCGGCTTGCAATGCCAGTTGACGTCGACACCGTAGCGCTCGCAGAGGCGGAGAAGCAGGTAGCGGGCGATCCACATCTCGTCGGCTGCTCGCCGCGAGCCCTTGCCGAAGATCTGGAACTCCCATTGGCCCTTCGCCACCTCGGCGTTGATGCCCTCGTGGTTGATCCCCGCGCCGAGGCAGAGGTCGAGATGCTCCTCGACGAGCTGGCGCGCGAGCGAGCCGACGTTCTTGTGGCCGACGCCGGTGTAGTACTCGCCCTGGGGCGCCGGGAATCCCCCGCCTGCCGGGAAGCCGAGTGGAGCGCCTTCGACGTAGAAGAAGTACTCCTGCTCGAACCCGAACCACGTCTCCGGGTCGTCCGGGATCGCCGCCCGGCTGTTGCTCGGGTGGGGAGTCCCGTCGGGCAGAAGCACCTCGCACATCACGAGCGCACCGTTTCGGCGGGCCGGGTCGGGGTAGAGCGCCACCGGCTTGAGGACGCAGTCGGAGTCGCTGCCGTCGGCCTGCTTGGTGGAGCTGCCGTCGAAGCCCCAGAGCGGGAGCTCCTCGAGCGTCGGGAACTCGTCGAACGCCACGATCTTCGTCTTGCCGCGTAGGTTGGGAACGGGCTCGTACCCATCGAGCCAGATGTACTCGAGCTTGAATTTCTCCATCAGATACTCCTTCCTGTCGAACACGAAAACGCGCACAAAAAAAGCCCCAGGGCTCCCGAAGGGCACTGAGGCGTCGTCGCCACCCGAAGCGCCATCGTCGGCGACTCCGAGTACACACTGTAGAGGCTATTGCCCCCGGTGCGCAAGGGGCAAGCGTCGCGGCGCTCGTGTAGCGTTCGGTGCGAAGTGTCAGTCTCCGTCTAACAGCAGGCACGGCTCCGGCAGTCACGTTCTTCACGCCTGGCTCCCGCAGCGCCAGCCTGCTCCCGGGTCACCTTCCTGATGCGAGATCGACTGGAGCCGTTCCATGCACCGCCTTTCTGCACGCACCACCTGGTACGCCTACGAGGCCGCCACCTCGTTTCTGGCCATGCTCGCGTTCACGGTGACGGCCGTCTACTACGTCACCGAGGTCGGCATGAGCCCACTTCAGCTCGTACTCGTCGGAACGTCCATGGAGGTGGCGATCTTCGTCTTCGAGATCCCGACGGGGATCGTCGCCGACGTCCACTCGCGACGGCTTTCGATCGTCGTCGGCACGTTCGTCATGGGCATCGCCGTGACGCTCTTCGGAGCCCTGGATACCGTGTGGCCGATCCTCGCCGCAAACGCACTCTGGGGTGTCGGTTACACGTTCACGAGCGGGGCAGCAGATGCCTGGATTGCCGATGAGGTGGGCCAGGAGCGGCTCGCCCGCGTCTATCTGCGAGGCGCTCAGGTCGGACGCGTCGCCGCACTTGCCGGGATCGGTGCAAGCGTTGCACTGGCCGTCGTCGACCTCCGGTTCGCGATCGTCGCTGCCGGAGCCGGGACGATGCTCCTTGCCGCGTTCCTCGCGGTCGTGATGCCGGAGACGGGCTTTTCGCCGCTCCCCCGCGAGGAACGCGGGTCGCTCTCGCAGATGGCGCACACCGGTGGGCAGGGCGTCCGGCTCGTGCGGGCACGACCTGCCCTGCTCGCGATCCTCGGGATCGCCGCGTTCGCCGGCATGTGGAGCGAGGGGTACGACCGGCTCTGGCAGGCCCACTTCATTCGTGACATCGGCCTGCCTTCGTTCGGAGGTCTCGACCCCGTCATCTGGTTCGGAGTCTTTGGCGCGGGAACGATTCTGCTCTCGATCGCGGTCGCCGCACCACTCGGCAAGCGGGTGGAGGCCGCCGGGCTCGAGACGATGGCGAAGACGCTGTTCTGGCTCGATGCGTCGCTCCTCGTCAGCGCGCTCGTCTTCGGGCTGGCCGACCAGTTCTGGCTTGCCCTTGCCGCCTACTTTGCGGTCGGCCTCGGCCGGAACGTTGCCAACCCGATCTTCCAGACGTGGCTCAATCGCAACGTCGAGGAGCCCGGGGTCCGAGCGACCGTCCTGTCGATCACGAGTCAAGCCGACGCCGTCGGCCAGTGGACGGGCGGGCCTGCGATCGGGGTGATCGGCAACGCCTTCTCGCTTCGAGCGGCGCTTGCGGCTGGAGCCCTCTGCATGGCGCCCGCCCTAGGCCTCTATCGTCGAGCGGCACGACACCACGGAGAGGCGCCGGCGCTCGAGTCGCTCCCGCCGCCGGTTTCGGAGCGGTAACCGGTCGGCCAACGGCGGCCGACCCTGCTAGTCTCGGGAGGTCGATTTTCGAGGCAACGAGGCCTCAGGCGCTTGCTTGTGCCTGGGGCTTTTTTCGTTCTCAAGGGAGGAGCATCAGATGGCGCGACCCAGAAACGCAGCAGCGCCCGCGGCACCGAAGCGGGCGACGCAGGTAAAGAGCAAGGATCGGGCAACGTCGAACGTCGCCGCGCGACGCGCAGTGTTGAAGCGGATCAAGGACGAGGGCGTCGAGCACGTTCTCTTCTGGTTCACCGATCTCGAGGGCCACCTCAAGTCGTTCGCGATCACGCCGAACGAGATGGCGGATGCGCTCAACGACGGGATGGGCTTCGACGGCTCGTCGATCACGGGGTTCAACCGGATCGAGGAGTCGGACATGGTCGCGATCCCCGACCCGTTGACGTTCGAGATCATGCCGCGACCAGTCGACGATCACGGGCACGCGCTGGGGTCGAAGGTGGGCCGCATGATCTGTGACGTCGTCAAGCCCGACGGCACTCCGTACGAGGGTGACCCGCGCTACATCCTCAAGCTCGCGCTCGAGCGGATGCAGAAGATGGGCTTCGACACGTTCAACGTCGGCCCGGAGCTCGAGTACTTCCTGTTCGAGGACGACAAGGGCACCGAGACGATCGACGAGGGTGGCTACTTCGCGATGACCGTTCAGGATGCGGCGACCGAGGTGCGGAACGACACGATCACCGCGCTCGAGTCCGTCGGGATCCAGATCGAGTACCACCACCACGAGGTCGCCCCCTCGCAGCACGAGATCGACATGCGGTACGACAACGCGCTCTCGATGGCGGACAAGACGATGACCTACCGGATCGTCGTCAAGGAGGTCGCTGCCTGGCACGGCTACTACGCGACGTTCATGCCCAAGCCGCTGTTCGGCGAGAACGGGTCCGGCATGCACACGCACATGTCGCTGTTCAAGGGCGGCCGCAACCAGTTCTTCGACGCGAAGGACCCGAATCACCTCTCCGAGACTGCGAAGTCGTTCATCGCCGGGCTGCTCGTCCACGCGCGGGAGCTCTCGGCTGTGCTTGCCCAGTGGGTCAACTCGTACAAGCGGCTCGTGCCGGGCTACGAGGCACCGGTCTACGTGGCCTGGTCGCAACGCAACCGTTCTGCGCTGATCAGGATCCCGCTCTACAAGCCGGGCTCGGAGCAAGGCACGCGCGCGGAGATCCGCTGCCCCGATCCGGCATGCAATCCGTACCTTGCGTTCGCGGCGCTTCTGCACGCGGGCCTCGAGGGAATCGAGAAGGGCTACAAGCTCCCGCCCGAGATGACGACCAACCTGTATCGGCTCTCGGAGGAGGAGCGCGTCGAGCAGGGCGTCGAGGCTTTGCCAGGCTCGCTCGGCGAGGCGATCGAGGCGTTCGCGGTGTCGGAGCTTCTCCAGAAGGCGCTCGGGGAGCACATCTTCCCGCGCTACGTCGAGCTCAAGCGCACCGAGTGGGACGAGTACCGAACGCAGGTCTCGCAGTGGGAGCTCGACCGCTACCTCGCGGCACTGTAGATCCGCATTTCACGGGCGGCATCTCGCAGTTGCGGGATGCCGCTCGGCGGCAATTACGTGTCTTGACTGGACAACTGCGCCGAGAAGGAGCATTATCGTTCGTGCAGGCTGAGCCGCTAGGCGAGTGGCTCGCTTGCGACTGACGGCCGATCGCGGGACCCGAGAGGGGCCCGTGGTCGTTGTGGGGTCAATCTGCCGCTCCGCGACCGCGCCGACGAGGAGCATCCAGCCGATCAGCCGGTTTCGATCGTGACGACGAGACCGCCCGCGACGATAGCCTGCCTCTGTGCTCACCGTTCTCCGCATCGTCCACGTGATGTCCGCCATGGTCTGGGTGGGTGGGACGATCGTGCTCGTCTTCGTAGGAGTGCCTGCGATCCGCAAGCTCGAAGGCGAGGCGAGAGCAACCGCGATGAAGGCGCTCGGGCGGCGTTGGCGACCGCTCGGCTGGAGCGCGATGGGCGTGGCGATTCTTTCGGGCCTCTGGCTCACGGAGTTGCACGGCGGCTTCAACTCGGCGGCGCTTTCGACCGACTTCGACAAGACGGTGATCGTCAAGTCCGTGCTCGTCGTCTTCCTCGTCATCGGCGCGCTCATCCACGACTACATCCTCGGGCCGCGATTGCAGCGGGAGATGCGGGCGCAGGAGCCGCAGGCGCCGGCGACCCGACGCCGCCTGATCATTGTCGGCTGGTTCAACTTCTCGCTGACGATCGCGATACCGATCCTCGGCGTGATCGTTCTCGGCTATCTCGACTGACGTGGAGGACGCGGCTCGGCACCTCGCGCTCCTCACTCGTACGACCGAGGTCGTCAACTCCTCGCTCGACCTGCAGGAGGTCATGGAGGCGATCGCACACGAGGTGGCCGCAGCCCTCGAGACCGACTCCGCCTACGTCTACCTCTACGACGAGCGCACCGACGAGCTCGTGCTGCGCGCGACGCACGGGACGAGCGTCGCGGATGCCGGAAGGGTGCCGCGTATGCGGCGCGGCGAGGGCATCACCGGCGCCGCAGCTGCCGAGCGCGCCCCTGTGATGATCGCCTCCGACGCGCATCTCGACCCACGCTTCAAGGCGTTCCCGAACCTGCCCGAGGACGACTACGCATCGATTCTCGCCGTGCCGATTCTCGCCCGCGAGAAACTCGAAGGCGCGCTCAACGTACGCACACGCGAACCGCGAGCCTTCACGCAGGCCGAGGTCGATCTGCTGATGACGATCGCGGGTCAGGTGGCGCAGTCGATCGAGCACGCGAAGCTGTACTCCCAGGCGCAGCGGCGCGTGCACGAGCTGGAGGCACTCGCGCGGATCTCGGAGGCCGTCTCGGAGTCGCTCTACCTGGAGGAGTCGCTCCAGGCGATCGTGCAGACGACCGTCGAGTCGACGAATGCAACGGGCGCAGCGATCGTTCTCGAAGACGGGCGCATCGCCTGGCCTGAAGGGCGTGCCGGCAAGCACGCAGTGCGACTGCCGCTGCGCTGGCGTGGCCGGACGATCGGCGAGCTCGTCGTCGACCGGGATTCCCGGTTCTCCGACGACGACCGCCAGCTCCTCGAGGCGATCGCGAGCCAGGCGGCCGTGGCGCTCGAGCACGGTCGCATGGCCCTTCGAGGGGTGCTCGCCCAGGAGATCCATCATCGGGTCAAGAACAACCTGCAGACCGTCGCCTCGCTTCTGCGCCTCCAGGCGCGCGCCGAGAACGTCGACCCGCAGAAGGCGCTCGGCGACTCCGTCAACCGTATCCTGGCGATCGCAGCGGTACACGAGGTGCTGACGGAGCATCGCGAGGACGACGTCCAGCTCGACGAGCTGATCGACCGGCTCCGCGCCATGCTCGTGCAGGGGCTCGTCGCCGGGAAGGACGTCAGCTCATCCCTCGAGCCGGTATCGCTCGCGGGGCAGAGGGCGACGTCGCTCGCGCTCGTCTTCAGCGAGCTGTTCGGCAACGCCCTCGAGCACGGCGGGAACACGATCTCGATTACACTCACGGGGCTCGACGGTGAAGTCGTGCTCTCGATCGCCGACGACGGCGATGGCATGCAGGCTGCGGATGACAGCACCGGCCTCTCGATCGTTCGCGCGCTCGTTCGCGATGAGCTGCACGGTGAGCTGACGCTGGTCAACGATCCCGGGTTGCGTGCCGACGTCAGGTTCCCGGCACGCATTGAGATCGGAAAGGATGACCATGCGAATCCTGATCGCTGAAGATGAGACGATCATCAGGCTCGACCTGCGGGCGATGCTCGAGAAGGTGGGTTTCGATGTCTGTGCCGAAGCGAAGGACGGAGAGGAAGCAGTCACGCTTGCGCGCACCCTCGAGCCGGATCTCGCGCTCCTCGACGTTAAAATGCCGCGCCTCGACGGGATCGACGCGGCGCGTCGGATCCTCGAGGAGCGGCCAATTCCGATCGTCATGGTGACCGCGTACGGCGAGCAGGAGCTCGTGTCCCGGGCCGTCGAGGCCGGGGTGTTCGGCTACCTCGTGAAGCCCTTCCGCGAGACGGACCTGCTGCCTGCGATCGCGACCGCGCGGGCACGCCACGACGAGCTTGCAGCCGTGCGCGAGGAGGCGGACTCGCTCGCCGAAGCGCTCGCAGCGCGGAAGGCGATAGAGCGGGCCAAGGGTCTGCTCATGGAGCGGGAAGGTCTGAGCGAGCAGGATGCCTTCGCGCGCCTGCGCAAGGCGAGCCAGATCTCGGGGCGCCCGCTCAAAGTCGTGGCGGAGGCCCTCATCGCGACGCTCGACCCGAATGCTCCGTAGACCCACGACGCGGACGCCGCCGGCTACGAGTTCGAGAGCAACTGCTCGTCCTCGTGCTTGCGGATCCCGCGGCGCGTGAGCCACGCGAGTAGCGCGATCAGCGCCAGTGGGCCGACGATCACGAGGGCGTACAGCACGACCATCGCCTCGATTGCGAGGATCTCGACGGCACGGTCGACGGCGTTGTCGAACCGTGACGGGGCGGGGACGACGGCCGCCGACTCCGACGTCTGAAGCGTCAGCTGGATCGTCGCGTAGCGACCTTCGGCGGCGACCTGGGCGCTCGCGACCCGCACCTTCCCGAGCTCGCTGCGGGCAGCGTCTCGGCGGGCTTCGAGCGTTGCCCGGGTCTCGGCGCTGATGTCGGTCGAGGCGAGCCGTGCGGAGAGTCGTGCGATCTGGAGGCGGAGAGCGTTCTCTCGCTTCGTCAACTCGTCGACCTGACCCTGGAGGTCGTCGATCTGGATCTGCTGCCCGACGATCTTGCCGAGGTCCGAGAGCCGTACGATCGCCTGCTGTACGTTCGCGGTCGGCACCCTCAGCGTCAGAGACGACATGCCTGACTCGGTCGTCGCGTACGACGCCGTGACGAGATAGCCGCGGAGGTCACGCGTGATCCGGAGAGCCTGCTGGGTCGCATCGGAAAGCGCGTCGATGTTCTTCACCGATAGCGTCAGCTGCGCCGAGTAACGCTGGGCGCGGCCGGGCACCGGCCCCGGGGTAGCCGCATCCGCGCCACCCGTTCCGGCTTTGAGCGACGGGGCGGCCTCGTACGCCGGGGTCGTAGTCGCCCCCGGGGCGGTCGCGCTCTGCGAGGAGAGATCGTTGCGAACCGCCTCAACGCCACCGGGCCGCGAGCCCGAGTCGAGCAACCCGGCGACCCCGGCCACGGCGAGCAGCGCCACCGCCGTTGCGGGAACGGCGACCAGCGCAAACCGGCGTGGCGAGTAGTGCAGGAACCGTGCGAAGGGAGACGGCCGACGCACGGACTCGGCAGCGGCGATCGCCCGGACGCGCTCCCTCAGCGCGCCGTCGGCGGCGGGCCTCGTAGCCTGCAGCTCGGTCATCAGCTCAGCGGAGGTCATCGTTCCTCACCTTCTCTTCGAGTTTATGGAGCGCCCGGCTGAGCCGTGTCGAAACGGCCGTCGGGCTGATGCCGAGCACGCGGGCGGTCTGGTCGCCGTCGAGCTCGATCACGATGCGGAGTACAAGCACTTCGCGCTCTCCGATGCTCAGCGTTGCGAGCCCGGCTTGTAGTGCGGGCGAGAGTCCTTCGACAAAGTCTGCTTCGTGGGCCTCGGGCTCGGCTGCCGCCTGCTCGCGCTTGCGGCGGCGCGAATCGGCGCGGAAGGAATCGAGGGCTGTGGTGCGGGCGATGCCGAGCAGCCAGGTTCGGGCGGTACCTCGCCGCGGGTCGAACCGCGACCACTGCCGGAGGGCTTTCTCGAATGTCGCACCCGCAAGGTCGTCCGCGGCCGCGCGGTCGCGCGTGAGGTAGAGGAGGTAGCCGAAGACGTCGTCGAGATGTCGCTCGGCCGCCTCTGTGAAGGTCACGGGGGTGGCGGTGTGCGTCAAGGGTCTCGTCAGTGTCGCAGTGTGCACACCCGTTCTACGCCGCCGGGTGGCTGTCGCGTCACATGAGGAAACGGGTGATGGGCGAGGAGTGCCGCAGTGGAGGAGCGTACCGCGGAACTACGACGGCGCTCGGGGACGGCTCGGCTCGCTGCTCGGCATCGTCGACGGATCCGTTGTCAGGGCCGCCGCCAGGATCTCGTAGGAGTGCAGGCGCGCTTCGTGGTCGAAGATCGCCGAGACGACCATGACCTCGTCGATGTCCGCAAGCTCAACGAACCGCTCGACGCCGGCGGCGACGGTGGCGGACGATCCGACGACCGAGTGCGTGAGCATCGCGGAGGCCTGGGCCTTCTCGGCCGGGCTCCAGAACGCCTCGATATCGTCGATCGGGGGTGGATAAGGCCCTGAGAGCCCCCGGAACCGGTTCGCCCACGACTGTTGTGGCGTCGTGAAGAGTCGCCGTGCCTCCTCGTCGGTAGCGGCTGCGAAGACATTGAGTCCCGCCATCGTGTAGGGCTCTTGCAGCTGTCGCGAGGGGCGGAACTCGCGGCGATAGACATCGAGCGCAGCCAGCAGGTCCGTCGGGGCGAAATGCGAGGCGAAGGCATAGGGGAGACCCAGAGAAGCGGCGAGTCGAGCGCCGAACGTGCTCGAGCCGAGAATCCAGAGCGGAACCTCGAGACCCGCGCCCGGCACGGCTCGGATCGCCTGTCCGGGCTGGGGAGGCCCGAAGAGAAACTGCAGATCCTGCACATCCTGCGGGAACTCGTTGCCGCTCATCGTGTCCCGGCGCAGAGCGCGAGCGGTGAGCTGGTCGGTGCCGGGCGCCCTACCGAGCCCGAGGTCGATGCGGCCGGGAAACAGGGCCTCGAGCGTGCCGAACTGCTCCGCGATCACGAGCGGAGAGTGGTTCGGCAACATGATCCCGCCCGCTCCGACGCGAATCGTCGAGGTTCCCGCTGCGAGGTGGCCGACGACGACGGCTGTCGCGGCACTCGCGATCCCCGGCATGTTGTGGTGCTCGGCGACCCAGTGGCGGCGGTACCCGAGCCGTTCTGCGTGACGCGCGAGGTCGAGGCTGTTGCGGAGCGCGTCGCCGGCCGTCGAGCCGAGCGAGATCGGAGCGAGGTCGAGCACCGAGAGGGGAACAGGTCTCACCGGCGTGACGGTACCGATCGTGTCCTTCGCGATGCCGCGGCCGGACCAAGCGGCGTAACCACGATCTGCGCGGAGGACTCATGCGCGCGCGACCCGCTGCGGCGTCGAGATTCGGTCTGCTCCGACACGAAGCGTCGGGTGTGGTCGCGCGAAACGCGGGCGGGATCCCGGGCGCCCTAGGATGAAGGTGTGAGCGCCTACCCGGGCCATATGGAGACCGACGTCGTCCTTCGCGACGGGCGCACGGTGCACGTCCGTCCGGCGCGACCGGGTGACAGGGATCGACTCGAGGATTACTACCTCGAGCTCTCCGATGAGTCGCGGCGGCTTCGGTTCTGGGGCCCCGTGGTGAGTATCCGCGAGCGTGCCGAGGATGCCGTCAAGATCGACTACGTCGATCACCTCACGTTGCTCGCCTTTCATGGGCCGGACCTTGCCGAGGTCGTCGGTGGCGCCCAGTACATCCGCGAGGGAACAGCTCCTCGTGCGGAGGTAGCGATGTCCGTCTCGGACGAGCTTCAGGGCCTCGGTCTCGCCTCGATCCTCATAGCTCACCTCGCCGAGGCTGCGCACGAGAACGGAATCGAGTTCTTCTCCGCCGATGTGCTTCCGGAGAACCACAAGATGATCCAGGTCTTCCGGGGCACCGGGTTCCCGATCCAGATCCGCGCCCTCCCCGGCTCGATCGAGGTCGAGTTCCCGACCTCGCGAACCGAGGGAACGACGGAGCAGTACGAGGATCGCGAGCGGTCGGCGGCCGCAAATGCCGTACGCCGTGTGCTCGAGGCTCGTTCGGTTGCTGTGATCGGCGCATCTCGCGATCCGGCGACGATCGGCGGCCGGCTGTTGCGCAACCTGATCGCGCAGCCGTTCGCTGGCGTCGTGTATCCGGTCAATCCGACGAGTAGTGCGGTGCAGGGGGTTGTCGCCTACCGGAGCGTGACGGAGATCCCGGGGGAGGTCGAGCTGGCCTTCGTCGTCGTCCCGGCGGCGCGTGTGCTCGAGGTCGTCAGGCAGTGCGGCGAGAAGGGGGTCAAGGCGATCGTCGTGATCTCGGCCGGGTTCGGCGAGACGGGCGAGACGGGACGCGCCCTGCAGCAGGAGCTCCTCGACGTGTGCCGCACGACGGGGATGCGCATGATCGGCCCCAACTGCATGGGTGTCATCAACACAGACCCCGAGTTCAAGCTCAACGGCACGTTCGCCCAGGCATACCCGCCCGAAGGGCGCATCGCATTCATGTCGCAGTCGGGTGCGCTCGGAATCGCCGTGATCAACATGGCCAATCGCCTCGGGCTCGGGATGTCCTCGTTCGTCTCGATCGGCAACAAGGCGGACGTTTCTCCTAACGATCTCCTCTGCTACTGGGGTGAGGACGAGAGAACGGAGGTCGTGCTGCTCTACATCGAGTCGTTCGGGAATCCGCGACGGTTCGCAAACCTCGTGCGCCGGATCGGTCGGCAGAAGCCGGTCGTCGTCGTGAAGAGCGGCCGGAGCGCCGCGGGGCGAAGGGCGGCCTCATCGCACACGGGAGCGCTCCTCGCCTCGTCCGACACCACGGTCGATGCGTTGTTGCGTCAGGTCGGCGTCACACGCACGGACACGCTCGAGGAGATGTTCGACGTCGCAGCTCTCTTTGCGAACCAGCCTTTGCCGAGGGGCGCCAACGTTGCGATTCTGACGAACGCGGGCGGGCTGGGCATCCAGTGCGCCGACACGTGCGAGGCTCGTGGTCTTGTCGTCCGCGAGCTGGCGCCGGAGACGGTCGTCGAGTTGCGTTCGTTCCTCCCGGCCGCTGCCGGTGTCAGCAACCCGGTCGACATGATCGCGTCTGCGACCGCCGAGGACTACGGGCGGGCGATTCGAGTCATAGCGGCTGACCCCTCGATCGATTCCCTCATCGTGATCTACATCCCGCCGCTCGAGGTCGATGCACCCTCTGTAGCGAGGCAGATCGTCGACGCGATCGGTGCGATCGACGGCCGCGTGACGGCCCTGACGTGCTTCATGTCCGCCGAGGGGCTTCCCGATGCGCTCTCCGCGCCGGGCGTCCGCATCCCCTCGTACGCGTTTCCCGAGCACGCGGCGATCGCGCTCGCGCACGCCGTCGATCACAGCGCGTGGCGGGAGAAGCCCGTCGGAGCGATTCCGCACTTCCCCGGCATCCGGAAGGATGAAGCCGCCGCCGTGATCGCGGGAGCGCTCGAGCGAGGCGAGGGGTGGCTCTTGCCGGACGAGATCGCACGGTTGTTCGACTGCTACGGCGTGCCGACGGCGCTCACGTTCCGCGCAGGCAGTCCGGACGAGGCGGCCGAGATGGCAGCACACGTTGGCGGCACCGTGGTGCTGAAAGCGGTCGGGCCGCTCCACAAGACCGAAGTGGGCGCAGTGCGGGTGGGGATTGCCGTCGCCGATGTCGCCGCGGAGGCGGCTGCGATGGCGGCGCGCATCGAGGCCCAGGGCGAACCGCTCGAAGGCTTCGTCGTGCAGGAGCTCGTGAGCGGCGGGGTGGAGATGCTCGTCGGCATGACCGCGGATCCGGAGTTCGGTCCGGTCGTCGCCTGCGGAGCGGGCGGAGTGACCGTGGAGCTCACCCGTGACATTGCCGTGCGTGTCGCGCCCGTGACCGATCTCGACGCTGCCGAAATGGTGCGCTCACTCGCGACGTTCCCGCTTCTCGACGGATTCCGCGGCTCGACGCCAAAGGACGTGCAGGCGCTCGAAGACGTGATCCTGCGCATGTCGGCTATGGCCAGCGACCAGCCGGAGATCGCCGAGGTGGACTGCAATCCCGTGATCGTGCTCGACCGCGGAGCCACCGTGGTCGACGCGCGCGTCCACGTACGACTGTCGGTTCCCCAGCCACCCACCGCTGGACGTACCGACGTCTGACCGGTCTCGGGGTGACGCGGTCGGCTACGCCGACTCGAACAGCGCCTCCCAACGAGCGAGCAACTCCTGGAGCTCGTCACGCGCGGTGCGGTACTCGGTCAGCATGTCCATGTTCGTCCAGTCCTCGGCGAGCTTGCCCTCGAGCTGCGCCACGTTCGACTCGAGCGTCGTGATCCGGCGCTCGACCTGCTCCAGCTCCGACGGCCCCTTCTTCTTCACGGCGGCCTTCGCGACCCGGGGCTCCTTCGGGGGCGCGGTTGCAGCCGCGGCCGGCGCCGTGTCCTCCTCCCGCGCCTGCACGAGATCGGCCCAGCCGCCGTTGTACGAGCGCAGCGCGTGACCCTCGATCGCGACGGTCCGCTCGGCTACCGCGTCGAGAAGCGCTCGGTCGTGGGAGACGAGCAGCACTGCGCCGGGGAATGCCTCGAGTGCAGCCTCCAGTGCCTCGCGGCTCTCGAGGTCGAGATGGTTCGTCGGCTCGTCGAGTACGAGCAGGTTCGCCCCCGAGGCGACAATCACGGCGAGCGACAGCCGTCGACGCTCACCGCCGGAGAGCACGGTGACCTGCTTCTCCTGCTCGACGTAGCCCGAGAAGAGGAACTTGCCGAGCAGGTTCTGCGCCTGCGGTCGCGAGAGCCCGGTCATCGCGACCGCACAGTCCAGCACGGTGCCGCGCTCGTCGAGCTCCACATCGTGCTGGGAGAAGTAGGCGGGCTCGACGCCGTGGCCCATGCGGATCTTCCCCCCATCGGGCTGCCGATGGCCGACGAGCGTCTCGAGCAACGTCGTCTTCCCTGACCCGTTCGGGCCGACGAGCGCCACGTGCTCCTCGCGCTCGATCACGAGCGAACCGCCGTCGATCAGCTCCTTTCCACCCGCGGAAAGCCGGAGGCCCTCGATCTCGATCACGATCCTGCCGCTGCGCGCAGGCTTGAGAAACTCGAAGCCGAGGCTCCTTCGCCGCTGCGTCAGGTTCTCGAGCTCGCCGGCTGCCTGTTTCCGTTCCTGCTCGAGCCGGCCGATCTGGGTGAGCTTCGCCTGCGCCTGCTTCGCCTTCGACTTCTTGTAACGGAACCGCTCGACGAATCGCTCGAGCCGCTCGATGTCGGCGCCGACCCGCTTTACGTTCTTCGCTGCAGCCTGCGCCCGCGCCGCGCGTTCGAGGCGCCACTGGTGCCAGGGGCCAGAGAAGTAAAGGCCGCGACCGCCTTCGAGCTCGAGCACGGCCGTCGTCACGGACTCGAGGAACCAACGGTCGTGGGCTACGAGGATCACGGCCGCGTCGATCGTCGTCAGCTCGCGCTCGAGCCATTCGAGGCTCTCTACGTCGAGGTGGTTCGTCGGCTCGTCGAGCAGCAGCAGGTCAGGATCGCCCGCGAGCGCGCGGGCGAGGGATGCGCGTGTCAGCTCGCCGCCGGAGAACGTGGAGAGCTGCCGATCGAGATCGGCGTCGCGGAAGCCGAGACCGCGGAGCATTGAGGCGGCACGGTCGCGCCAGCCCCAGCCGCCGGCGTGCTCAAGTCGCGCCTGCGCCTCGCTGTAGCGCTTCAGTGTCGCGTCGTCGTGCGTGCCGGAGGCCATCGCCTGCTCGAGCTCGCGAAGCTCCTCCTCGATCCGAACGAGGGCGGAGGCGCCCGAGATCGAGTACTCGCGCAGCGTCAATCCACGATTGCGTGGCGGCCGCTGGTCGTGGAGCGCGACGCGCGCGCCCTTCTGCAGCGCGATCTCGCCGCCCTGGATCGTTGTCTCGCCGATGATTGCCCGCAGCAGCGTCGTCTTGCCCGCCCCGTTCTGGCCCGCGAGCGCGAGCCTCTGCCCCCGGTCGACCGAGAACGAGATCCCGTCGAAGAGGGGGTCGCCGGAGAGCTCCTTGCGGAGATTGGATGCGATCAGGACGGCCATGTGCGTCGTAAGGGTAGAGGCTCTGGTGTAAAGCGGTCTCTCGCCCCGATTCGAACCAAGGCTCGGAGGCATCCCCCGAACGAGTTGTCTCGGGGCACAAACCCTTGATGGAGGGACACGGTCGGCGCTCCGACGCCCGACATGTTGGGTGCGATGAACAATCAACTCCTGACGGTGGCCGAGGCGCCGTCTCCGCGAGTGGCGCCTTTCCCGGCCGGTTCAATGGTCGAGGCGGCGCCCGAGATGATCGCCGAGGCCGAAGCGGCGCTCGAGATCAACGACCACGCTGCCGCACTCGCGGCGCTCGAGGGCGTCTACGACTTCACGAGGACCTCTCCAGGACTCATGAACAGGGCGCTCCTCGCCGAATCGTGGGCACGGATGGCGACCGGGGACATCGGTGGCGCCGAGGATCTTCTCGCGCGCTCGAGCGACATCACGGCCAACCCCGAGTTCACCGAGCGCGACCGGGCCGAGGTGCTCTACCGGCTCGGCTGCTGCCGACTGCAGCGGTCGAAGGTCGGCAACGCGACCCAGCTCTTCACGCTCGCGCTCCATATTTGTCATACCTCAGGGGACGAGTCGACGAAGCTCCAGGCGCACATCCTGCAGTGGCGTGCCCGCTGCTGGCTCCGCCAGCACCTGCCGGACATGGCGCGCGAAGATGTCGAGCTCGCGATCGAGCTCGCCGAGGATCTCGGTGACACGCGAACGCTCGCCCACGCCTGCTTCCAGGCATCCGTCGTCTGTGAGCGTCAGAGCCAGTGGTTGCTCGCGCGCCTGTACGGCGAGCGAGCGCTCGATGCCTACGAGCAGCTCGGTGATCAGGTCAACTGCCACAAGGTCCTCAACAACCTGGGCGGCATCAACGTCCTGCTCGGCAGCGCCGAGAGAGGGACAAGCTGTCTCGGCCGCGCCGTCGACATCGCGCGTGGTATCGGCGACGACATCGGTGCTGCATACGCGCTCTCGACGCTTGCCCACATGACTCTGAAGCTCGACGATCCCGCCGGCGCGAAGAACTACGCGGAGCAGGCTCTGTCGGTGCTCGATGGCTACGAAGCGCATCTCGGAGAGCTCGGAAACGTTCTCCTCGTGATCGGTAGGGCGTCGCTCGAGGAGGGCGATCTCGGGCAGGCGGAGAGCTACTTCCGACGGGCCGACCTGGCCTTCGAGCAGATCTCGTCGATCGGGCACCGTGCCGAGGCCTGGGTTGCCCAGGGCGACCTCGCCCGGCTCCGCGGCGACACCGGTACGGCGGCTGACAGGTATCGCAAAGCCGCGACCGCATTGCAAGACGTCCACCTGTAGTTCCCATTCAATCCCTGCAAAGGAGGTGACCAGTATGAAGCGTTTCAATCTCACAGCGGTGATCGCGTTCTCCCTTCTCGCCGCCTCGATCTTCGCCAAGGTGAGGCCCGGCTACGGCTTTCACGACGGTTGGTAGAGATCGGAGCAGCTCCCGGGCTCGGTGCCCGCGCGACATGCTTTCCTGCGACGACCGAAGCGTAGGGCACCGAGCCATCGTTCGAACTGTTACTGGCCAGCAGCCCACCCGAGCCGGGGTGGGCCTCATCAGGAGGCACTCTGCGGTGCGTCACACTCGATTCCACTCAACCCTGCTCGCAGCCGTCTCGGCGGTGCTACTGCTCGTTGGCTCGGCGGCGGCCATCACTGGCGGCCAGCTCGACGGCGAGGGCCATCCGGCCGTCGGCGCGCTCGTCGCCGACATCCCGGGCGTCGGCCGTGTGCCGCTGTGCTCGGGCACTCTCGTTGCGCCGACCGTCTTTCTCACCGCCGGCCACTGCACGGCGGATCTTCCCGCCGTCGGTGTCGACCGCGTCTTGGTTTCGTTCTCGGCCGCGCTCGGGGCGAGCAATGCGTTGATCGGCGCCACCTATATCACCGATCCCGCGTACGGCCACGACCGCGGCGACCTCCATGATCTCTCCGTCGTCCTGTTGGACGATCCGCCGGTCGGCATTACCCCGGCTGCTCTCCCGACCGCGGGCCTCCTCGACGAGCTCCACCGCGGCGGCGCACTTCGCGGCCAACTGTTCACGAACGTCGGGTACGGCTACTCTGGCCGGGAGACCGGAAGCGGCCACCCGCGCTTCCTCTACGACGGCCAGCGGCGCGTCTCCACGTCGTCATTCTCGAGCCTGACCAAGAGCTCCCTGAAGCTGCAGGGCAACGGCAACGCAACGGGCCTTGGCGGCGTGTGCTTCGGCGACTCGGGCGGCCCCGCCTTCCTCGGGGAGTCCGATACGATCGCCGCGATCACGAGCAGCGGGAGCCAAACGTGCTCCGGTGCAAGCGTCTCCTACCGGCTCGACACCCCCTCGGCACGACAGTTCCTCGATCAGTTCGTCGCGCTTCCCTGACCCACGCGACCGGCGGCCACGGTGCTCCCGATATGCTCTCGGCCGTGGCCGCCAACGCTCTCACCGTCGATTCTCGAGCCCAGACGGTCGACACGATTCGCGCGCTCGCGATGGACGCGGTGCAGCAGGCGAACGCCGGGCACCCCGGCACCGCGATGGCCCTCGCTCCGGTCGCGTATCTCCTGTATCGCGACGTGATGCGCCACAACCCGGCCGATCCGGACTGGCCGGGCCGCGACCGCTTCGTCCTCTCTGCCGGCCACGCCTGCATCCTCCAGTACGCCTCGCTCCATCTCGCGGGCTACGACCTCACGCTCGATGACCTGAAGCAGTTCCGCCAGTGGGGTTCGCGCACGCCCGGCCACCCCGAGTGGGGCCACACCGCCGGGATCGAGACGACGACCGGGCCCCTCGGCCAGGGATTCGCGAACGGCGTCGGGATAGCGATCGCTCAGCGCTTCCTCGCTGATCGCTACAACCGACCCCACCACGAGATCGTCGATTCGTGGATCTACGCGATCTGCTCCGACGGCGACATGATGGAGGGAGTCAGCCAGGAGGCCGCTTCCATCGCGGGTCACCTCGGGCTCGGCCGGCTCGTCTATGTGTACGACGACAACCACATCACGATCGACGGCACGACCTCGCTCACATTCACGACCGAGGACAAGGGCAGGCGCTTCGAGGCTTACGGCTGGCACGTCCAGCACGTCGACGACTCCGAGGATCTCGACGGTCTCCTCGGCGCTCTTGCGGCGGCGAAGGCGGAAGAGGACAGGCCGTCACTGATCGTGCTTCGGACCCACATTGCCTATCCCGCTCCGAACGCGATAGACACGTCGAAGGCGCATGGGGCCCCGCTCGGCGAGGCCGAGATCCGAGCCACCAAGGAAGCGATGGGGCTCGATCCGGACGCGACCTTCGCGGTCTCCGATCTCGTGCGCGAGCACATGGCCCCCGTCCTGACGCGCGGCGCCGAACTGCAGCGGGAATGGGACGAGCGCGTGACCGCGTGGGCCGGTGCGTTCCCCGCCCTCGCGAACGAGCGCGAGCTCGACCTCCGCGGCGAGCCGCGCGACGGCTGGCGCGAGGCGCTACCCGTGTTCCCCGCAGGCGAGGACGTCGCGACGCGCGACGCCGGCCGCAAGGTGATGCAGGCCCTGAAGCCGTTCACTCCGACGATGGTGGGAGGCTCAGCCGACCTCGTCGCGTCGAACAACACCGAGTTCGAGGGCGCCGGGATCTTCTCCGCTGCACACGTCGGCCGCAACATTGCGTTCGGGATCCGCGAGCACGCGATGGGCTCCATCGTCAACGGAATCGCGCTCGACCCGGCGATGCTCCGTCCCTACGGCTCGACGTTCCTCATCTTCTCCGACTACATGCGTCCTGCCGTCCGCCTCTCGGCGTTGATGGGGCTTCGCACGGCCTGGGTGTGGACGCACGACTCCGTCGCCGTCGGGGAGGACGGCCCCACGCATCAGCCCGTCGAGCATCACATGGCGTTGCGGGCGATTCCGAACCTCTGGTATATCCGGCCCGCGGATGCGAACGAGACGTCGATGGCCTGGCGCATCGCCGTCGAGCGCCCCGACGGACCCGTCGCCCTCGCGCTCACGCGACAGAAGCTCCCGACGTTGGATCGCACCGTCGTCGGTTCGGCCGAGGGCACCCTGCAAGGCGCCTACACGTTGTGGCAGCGCGGGGATGGAGAGCCGGAGGCGATCGTGATCGCGACGGGCAGCGAGGTACACCTCGCGCTCGAGGCGGCCCAGTCACTCGACGCGAACATCCGCGTTGTCTCGATGCCGTGCTGGGAGCTCTTCGACGAGCAGGACGATGACTACCAGGACTCGGTTCTGCCGCCGTCGGTCGAGGTGCGCGTCGCGGTCGAGGCAGGCGTGACTCTCGGCTGGGAACGGTACGCGAGCGCGATTATTGGCATAGACCATTTTGGAGCGTCGGCACCGTATCAGCGCATCTTTTCGGAGTTCGGGATCTCGGCAGACGCGATCGCCGCCACGCTGGAGGCAGAGCTCGGGTGATGATCGCAGTCTCCTTCGACCATCGTGGGGTGATTCTTCGTGACGCGGTGTTCGCGGCGATCGCGGCGGAGGAGCATCAGGCACTCGATCTCGGCGTCGCGACAGACGCTGTCCGCGTCGACTACCCCGACAAGGCACTCGAGGTCGGGATGGCAATCCGGCGGGGAGAAGCGGACCGTGGCGTGCTCGTTTGCGGATCGGGCGTCGGCGCCTCGATTGCGGCGTCCAAGATCCCTGGCATCCGGGCCGCGATCTGCCACGACGCCTACTCCGCGCACCAGGGCGTCGAGCACGACGACATGAACGTGCTCTGCCTCGGCTCCGAGATCGTTGGCAGAGAGCTGGCGCAGGAGCTCGTCCGGACATTTCTGCGGGCACGCTTCATCGGCGGTGGCCGTTACGCAGACCGCCTCGAGAAGGTGGCCGAGCTGGAAAGGATGGCTGATGGCTGATTCAACACGGATGCGCGAGCTCGCCGAGGCAGGAGTCAGCGCTTGGATCGACTCCCTCTCCCGGGAGATGCTGCAGTCGGGTGCCCTTGCGCGGCTGATCGAGGAGGACTCGATCGTGGGTGTCACTTCCAATCCCACGATCTTCCAGAAGGCGCTCGCAGAGGGCGCCCTGTACGACGACCAACTCCGTGAGGTCGCAGCCGGGACCGACGACCCGGTCGAGATCTTCTTCGCGCTCGGCATGACCGATATCCGCGAGGCCTGCGACCTGATGCTCCCGATCTGGGAGCGCACGGCCGGTGTCGACGGCTGGGTCTCGCTCGAGGTCGACCCGACCCTCGCCTACGAGCGCGAGAAGACCTTCGATCAGGCGATCCGGTTCAACAAGGAGGTCGGCCGACCCAACCTCTACGTCAAGATCCCGGCCACCGAGCCAGGGCTCGGGGCGATCGAGGACTGCATCGCAAAGGGTGTCTCGATCAACGTTACGCTGATCTTCTCGCTCGAGCGCTACGCTGCGGTCGCGGAGGCGTACCTCCGCGGGCTGGAGCGTCTCGTGGCCGCCGGTGGCGATCCCGCAAGCGTCCTCTCGGTGGCGAGCTTCTTCGTCTCCCGCGTCGACAGCGAGGCAGACAAGCGGCTCGAGGCCGCAGGGCGTACCGATCTGCAGGGACAGCTCGCCGTCGCGAACGCGCGACTCGCGTACCAGCACTACCTCGATGTCTTCGGCGATGACCGCTGGGCGTATCTCGCCGGCAAGGGCGCGCGGCCCCAACGGTGCCTGTGGGCCTCCACATCGGCGAAGAACCCCGCCTACCGCGACGTGATCTATGTCGAGGAGCTGATCGGCCCCGACTCGGTCAACACGATGCCGCTGGAGACGGTTCGCGCCTTCTCGGATCACGGTGAGGTGAAGACCGGCAGCATCACGAGCGGAATCGGCGAGGCGAATCAACTCCTCGCCGACCTTGCAGCCGCAGGCATCGATTACGACGACGTCGTCGACACCCTCGAGGCGGAGGGTGTGCAGAAGTTCGCAGACTCGTTCGCAGAGCTCCTCGACGGCATTCGGGCCAAGGTGGGCTCGCTGGCATCCTCGTGAGCAACGAGGCCAACCCGCTCCTCGAAGGGCTACAGCTTCGCCGGCGACCCGAATCGTGCGCCGTTGTCATCTTTGGTGCGTCCGGCGATCTGACGAAGCGCAAGCTGTTCCCCGCGCTCTACGCGCTCGCCTACCGCAAGCTCCTGCCCGAGAACTTCGCGATCGTCGGCGTCGCGCGCACGCCGCAGACGTCGGCGAAGTTCGCCGCTGCGATGAAGAAGGCGGTGAAGCAGCACGCGCGCGATCCGTTTCGGCAGGACGTGTGGGACACGCTCTCGCGCGGCATGCGCTACGTCGGAACCGAGTTCGACGACGCCGAGGGAGAGGATCGCGTCGGGCAGATCCTCGAGGAGATCGACGCCGAGTACGGAACTGCGGGCAACCGGCTGTACTACCTGGCGGTGCCGCCCCAGGCGTTCGCGACCACGGTGTCCGAGATCGGCAAGCGCCGCCACAAGGAGGGATGGGTGCGGTTGATCGTCGAGAAGCCGTTCGGCCGCGATCTCACGTCGGCGCTCGAGCTGAACGAGCTCCTGCATACGTGGTTCCGGGAGGACGAGATCTTCCGGATCGACCACTACCTCGGCAAGGAGACCGTGCAGAACATGCTGGCGCTGCGGTTCGCGAACGGCATCTTCGAGCCGATCTGGAACCGCCAGTTCATCGATCATGTGCAGATCACGGTCGCCGAATCGATGGGCATCGAGGGCCGAGCGGGGTTCTACGAGTCTGCCGGCGTGATCCGTGACATCTTCCAGAACCACCTCCTGCAGCTCCTTGCGCTCACGGCGATGGAGCCGCCGATCGACTTCACCGCCGACTCGGTGCGCAACGAGAAGGTGAAGGTGCTGAAGTCGATGCACACACCAGGCCCGAAGTCTGTCGTCCGGGGCCAGTACGGAGCAGGGTTCGTCGAGGGTGTCGAGGTCCCCGGTTACCGGGAGGAGGACGGCGTTGCCCCGGGCTCGCTGACCGAGACGTTCATCGCCGCGAAGCTCTACGTCGACAACTGGCGCTGGGCCGACACGCCGTTCTACGTCCGCGCTGGCAAGCGGCTCGGACGCCGCGAGACGACGATTGCGATCCAGTTCCAGCGCGCACCGCACCCGCCGTTCGAGGCGATTGCCGGAGACGGGTTGCGGCCGAACGTGCTCCTCATCCACGTTCAGCCCGACGAGGGTGTCTCGCTCGCGATCGGCGCCAAGGTGCCGGGCGCAGGGATGACGATTCGGACCGTGCATATGGACTTCCTCTACGGCGGCGCCTTCCGAACGGGCCTCCCCGAGGCCTACGAGCGGTTGATCCTCGACGCAATGCTCGGCGACGCGACGCTCTTCACCCGCGAGGACGAGGTCGAGGAGCAGTGGAAGCTCGTCGACGCGATCCTCGGCGGCTGGTCTCGCGACCGGCCGAACTTCCCGAACTATGCGAGCGGCACCTGGGGCCCACGATCTGCTGACGACCTGATCCACCGCGACGCCCGCTCGTGGCGCCGGCACTAATGCCCCGGCCCAGGACGATACGCGTGTGTGCCTCGCCGGTCGGTGGGGCATCCGCTCGCTTCCGGGACAGGCATGCGCCTGTTCCCTACGGGGGTGCCGTGGCGCGTCTCGCGGCGCGGTACTGAGCGTCTCATGGGCGTCGTCTCGGATATTGAACGGCAACTCGGAAAGCTACGCGTGCTCGAGGAGGCCGATGGAGTGCCGGAGCTCCGCACGAGCACGATGACCCACATCGTCTGGTGTCCGCCGGAATGGTACGCCAAGGCGAGTGTGACGCTCGCGGGATTGGCCGAGCGACATCCGGCACGCACGATCATCCTGATCCCCGAGGCGGGAAGGAAGAGCGAAGTGAGTGCGCAGGCGGAGCTGCAAGGGTTCCAGCTCCCAGGGATGGCGCACGAGGTGCTCTCCGAGGTGATCCGGGTCAGGCTGCGCGGTGACGCCGTCCATCATCCGGGCTCGATCATCACGCCGCTTCTCGTCTCCGACCTGCCGGTCTTCTGTCGCTGGCGGGGGGAGCCGACCTGGGGAACGGGTGAGCTGGAGGAGATTCTCGGCGTGACAGACAGGCTCGTTGTCGACTCGAGCGAGTGGCGTCGACCACCCTCGGCCTACGTCGAGCTTGCAACGCTGTTCGAACGCACCGCCGTCTCCGACATCGCGTTCTCGCGTTCACTGCCGTGGCGGAGAAAGCTGGCGGATCTCTGGCCCGAGATTGCGTCGATTGTGAAGCTGCGCATCGAGGGGCCGCGCGCCGACGCCGAGCTCGTCGCGGGCTGGCTCCGTTCGAGATTGAAGCGGGAGATCTCGTTGACCCGACGTGAGGCGGAGACGATCCGGGCAATCTGGGTCGACGGTCAGGCCGTCGGGGCCGGTGGTGAAGCGCTCAGTTCGAGCGAGCTGCTGTCGGGCGAGCTCGACTGGTTCGGCCGCGACCCGGTGTACGAGGCAGCGGTCCGGGCAGCTCTGCCCGCCTCGATCTAGTGTTGCTTGGCTCTGGGGTGGGCTCTGGCGGAGCGAAGCAATTCCGGCTCGACGTGGCCGCAAGGGCGATTAGCGCACCGCTTCGAGCAGAGCGCCGTGTAGATGCCCGTTCGAGGAGATCGCAGTGCCGCCGTCAACGCGAGCGGCGCCTGCGAAATCGCTGAAGCGGCCACCCGCCTCCTCGACGATCGGCTGGATCGCCGCGAGATCCCAGACCTTCACCCCGACGGCGTCGACGGCCCCGTCGACGGCGCCCTCGGCCACCAGCATGTGGGCCCAGAAGTCGCCGTAGCCGCGTGCGTGCCAGGCATAGGTTGCGAGCGACGGGATCGGCTGCTCGAGCGCGAACGAGAGGACTGCGTCCTCTATCTGACGGATCGCAGAGACGCGGATGCGATCGTCGTTGACCCAGGCGCCGCCGCCACGCTCGGCGTGCCAACGTCGGTGGAGTGCCGGTGCCGAGACGACGCCGAGCAGGATCGCGCCGTTTTCCTCCAGCGCGATCAGTGTCGCCCAGACCGGAATCCCCCGCGAATAGTTGCGCGTACCGTCGATCGGATCGACAATCCAGCGCCGCGTACCCGTTTCGGTGGTGCCGAACTCCTCTCCCAGGATGCCGTCATCCGGCCGCTCCGCCGCGAGGCGTAGGCGGATCGCCTCCTCGACGGCGCGGTCTGCCTCGGTGACGGGGGTCAGATCGGGCTTCGTCTCGACCAGAAGATCGGTCGCCCGGAACCGTCCGAGCGAGATCTCGTCGGCCGCATCCGCGAGCTCGAGGGCCAGAAGCAGGTCGGGGCTCATCTGAGCCCCGAGCCTACTCGACGGCCGAACCCGGCCGATTCGGTGACGTGCGCTACTTCTTCTTGGCAGCGGCAACGCGGAACTGCGGCTTCGCGACCTTGAGCTTGACCGGTGTCGACCACGCCATCTGCGGCTTCTTGAACTGCGCCTGGTTGAGGCCGCGCACGCGGTAGTACCACGTCCCCGGCGCGAGATCGAGCACGGCCGACGTGGAGTACGTCGAGGTCGTCCCCTGCGCGCGCCATGGATACTTCGTCCGCGACCACTGCACCTCGTAGGAGCTCGCACCCGTCGCCGGCTCCCAGTTGATGAGAGGCGTCGAGAAGACGACGGGCTGCTTCCCCGCTGACGCGAGAAGTCGTCCGTTCGGCGCGAGACCGCTGACGTACGGCGTGGTCGAGGACACCCGCACCGGCTCGCTCGCCTTGCCGAACGACGCGACCCGGCCGGACGCGCAGGCATCCTGCGGCAGATCGACGTCGATGTACTTGCGCGAGTTGTCTGCGAGCGTTCGCAGCTCGACCGGAACGACGGTCCAGTAGTAGCGCGTCGAGGGGAAGTCGATGTCGGGGAGGTCGACCTTGGCGATGCTGGCTACGTTGCTTGCGCTCGCACCGCTGCTCGCGCTACCCCCGCTGCCCGAGCCTGACGAGCCCGAGCTTCCGGCCCCGCCTGTCGTTGGCGCGCTTCCCTCGCTCGTCGCGACGGGGAATCCGTCGGCACCGAGCGTTGCTCCTTCGCTCGTCCCGTCGGCGATCCAGCCGCCCGCCGCGGTGGTGATCTCGGCGTCCGAGAACGGGAGCTTGAGTGGGCCTGTCGTACGTGGGGCGTAGGCAGGACTTCCGGTCACTGCGCCGCGGTAGACCAGGTTGACGCAGTCGATGTCGGTCGAGGCATACGTGCGGAAGAGGCGATACGGCTTGCCGTCGAGGCCCTGGTTGCCCGTCCAGGTGAGCGCGGGCATCAGTTCGAGCGACGCCGGCTTGGCGGGCGTGCTCGAGCGGTCGGAGACGGCGACCTGGAGGGTTAGCTTCCCCGCGGTCAGGTCAGGGTTCGACGCTGTGTAGACCGGGCTCCACGGTCCGTAGGAGACGGCAGGGAGGCCATTCGGAATCTCCCCGAAGACCTGCCGTACGGCGCGGACGCGCCAGCGTGCCGTCGCCCACCAGGCCTTGTCGGAGTGCCAGGTGTAGAACTCGCGCTCGTCCGCGACGTTCGTGTGCGTCGCGATGACCTTGCTGATCTGGGGGAACCACACCTGGTAGCTCGTTGCGCCGGACACCGGCGTCCAGCGGACGAAGCCGGGCTGACTGGAGAGCGGGGTCGCTACGCCGGGCCAGCGCATGTTGAACGCGTACGGCTTGCTCCATCCGGTCGGGCCGCTCCGGGTGATCGCACGGACATGCGTGTAGAGGGCGTACGGCTGTCCGGTGAACCAGGGCAGCGCCATATCGACCGAGACGGCCGGTACGCGCAGGATCCGAATGCTGGTCGCGAGCGCCGGGTCGGTGGTCGCGGTCGTCGGTGCGGGCGTGCCGCCGGTGCCGGTCGTCGAACCGGAACCGCCGGAGGTAGAGCCGCTAGCGCCGCCGCTGCCGGTCGTCGGCGCGGGCATGTTCACCGGGACTGCCGCGCAGCCGGTGCCGGGCTTGACGCCCGTGCGTACGTTCGACCAGACGATTGTGCTCTCCGCGAACGACTTGCTCGTCCCGAGCTCGAACTCGTAACACAGCGCGCCCCTGACCGGCTTCCACGCGAAGGACGGCGTACGGGAGAACGCGTGGGACAGCGGCTCCGACGGGCGAAGCAGGAATCCGCGCAGGTCCTTCGGCGGGGCCGACCGCATGGTCGACGTCGCAAGTGCAGCACCGGAAACGAGCGTGGCTGCGGCCACGGCGGCGCAGCAGATGAGAACAAGGCGGAGTTTGGGCATGTGGACTATGTCGGCAACTCCGCTCCTCCTGCCCTCCCTCGGACGGGGGATGCCTTCCCCTATCGGGGGTGTCGATCGCGCGTGACGTTACGAGTCGTCTCGGGGGCGTCGAACCGTGACGCTCAGACGAAGAGCGGATCGACCGCGGCCGCGACGAAGAGCAGTGCGAGGTACGCGAGCGAGTAGTGGAAGAGCACCACTGCCCTCCGCCGTGAGGTGTCACGCCGGAGCTGCCAGGCGAGCACGAGGAAGTAGGCGCCGAGGAGCAACGCGGCAACGGTGTAGACCGGCCCGAACCAGTAGCCCACGGCAACGGTGAAGGCGACCATCACGACGGAGTAGAGAAGGATCTGCCGTGTCGTCTCACGATCGCCCTTCGTGCCCGGCAACATCGGAACGTTTGCGGCGGCGTAGTGCTCCTTGATCATCAGTGCGAGCGCCCAGAAATGCGGGGGCGTCCAGAGGAACACGATCAGGAATAGCCAGAGCGCTGGAAGCGTGAGGTCGCCGGTTGCAGCCGCGAACCCGACGACCGGCGGCACAGCACCAGCGGCGCCACCGATGACGATGTTCTGATCGGTGGATCGCTTCAGGTAGCCGGTGTAGACGACGACGTAGAACAGGCCGCCGATGAGCGCAAGGACCGCCGTGAGGACGTTGACGGTGGTGGCGAGCAGTGCAAACGACAGTGCCATCAGCACGACGCCGAACTCGAGCGCGCGGGGCGCTGCAACGCGACCGGACGCGACGGGCCGGGCGGCCGTACGTTCGCCCATCAGCTTGTCGATGTCCGCGTCCATCACGTGATTGAGTGCGCTCGAGCCGCCGCAGGCAAGCGCGAGCCCGACCATCATCGCGACGAAGTCCCAGCCGTTCGGCCATCCTCCTGCTCCGACGAACATTCCCGCCGCGCCCGTGAGTAGCAGCAGCGACATGATTCGCGGCTTCGTCAGCGTGATGTAGTCGCGCCACGGGCCGAGCGCCAGGGGATCGCCCCGGAACGAGACCACGAGAGCGACGAGCGAGGCGGCGAGCGATGCCCCCGCAGACGCGACATGAATGACATTCGCCCAGGCGGCGCCGTCGCTCCACGCCACCAGCCCACCGCTCGCGATCGCGACCAGGAGGAAGGCGAGGGCCGAGATCGTGGCGGGAAGCAGGCGGGGATACGCGAGCCGCGCGACGACCACGGCCGCGACGAGAAGCGGCACCGCGACGAGCGCAGCTGCCCAGTGCCCGCGCCCGGAGTCGATCGTCGCGCTGATCACGACTGCGGCCGTTGCGATGGCGGCCGCCATGATCGCGCCGCGCAGGAACGGCCCCGCTGCGCTGTCAGATCGCATTGCGTGTCCGGATCGCTTCGCGAAGGTCCGAGAGTGGCCGGGCACTCCCGACCTTCGGAAGCGAATCGAAGTTGTGCGGCGGCGGTGGCGAGGTCGTGTACCACTCGAGCGTGTCCGCGAGCCACGGATCGTTTCCCGCGCGCCGCGCGCTCCTCGAGCGGAGCACGGCGAGGAGGAAGAAGCTCGCTCCGAGCGCGGTCACGAACGCACCGATCGTCGAGATCGTGTTGTAGGCCGACGTGCTGCCGTCTGCACTGAAGCTCGTCGCGCCGCGCGCCTGGCCCTCGTCGCCGAGGAGGAACTGGACGAAGAACGTGCAGTTGAATCCGATGAAGAGGAAGACCGCCGCCCAGCGTGTGAGCGTCGCGCCGAGAAGCCGACCAAAGATCTTCGGCCACCAGTACACGACCCCGCCGAGCATCGCGAGGAGCGCCGTTCCCCAGATCAGGTAGTGCGCGTGAGCGACCCCGAACGCGGTACCCCGGAGGTCGCGATCGTTGCCGAAAATGGCGAGGACGAGGGCCGACAGCAACCCGATCCCGAAGAGGCCGATTGCGCCGCACGCGAAGAGCAGCGGAGCCGTCCAGCGCAGCGACCCGCGTGCCTTCCAGAGCGTGCTCTTGAGGAGCCAGAGCGCGACGACGGACGGGATAGTGGCAACGATCGCGAGGAGCAGCAGCACGACGCTCGGCTTCGCACCGATGCCGGTCGAGTACGCGTGGTAGAGCACGAGCGCTATCGTCAGGCCGGCGATGCCGACGAGGGCCTGTCCGAGGAGCCGCGCATTCACGACCGCTCTGCCGGCGAACACGGAAACCACCTCGGCCAGGATTCCGAAGATGGGAACGAGGGCGGCATACGCGAACGACTGCCCGAAGAGCCAGATCAGCTTCGGCTCGACCGTGTCACCGTCGAGGAAGAAGTCGAAGGTCCCCGAGAACGAGCGCTCGAGGAGGATGAACAGCAGTCCCAGAGCCGCGATCGGCACGAGCACGAGGGAGAGCCACGACCAGACGTAGACGGCCCAGGCGAACATCGGCGTGTTCGACCACCCCATGCCCTCCATGCGTTGCGCGCGGATCGTCGCGATCAGATTGATGGCGGAGAGGAGGAGGGAGATCGCAAGCAGCAGTAACCCCATCAACCAGACGTCGACACCGTTACCCTGCTGGGCGAGCGCGAGCGGAGGGAGCCCCGTCCAGCCCGCCTGAGAGGCGCCGCCACCGGCAAACGCCGAGAGCGTGACCGCGCCGCCGCCGAACACGAACAGCCACAGAGCGACAGCGGCTGAGCCGGGCATCGCGATGCAGCGGGCCCCGATCATCAGCGGCACGAGGTACGTCGCGAGGCCGGTCACGACAGGGAGCAGCACGAAGAAGACGAGCAGCGTCCCGTGCATCGTGAGCACACCGCGGTACGTTCCGCTACCGAGGATCGAGGCGTCCGGCCGCGTCATCTGCAGGCGCATGAGGATCGTCAGGACTCCCGCAATAACGAAGAAGACGCCGGCCGAGCCCAGGTAGAGGGCGCCGATCCGCTTGTGGTCGACGGACACGAGCCAGCTCGCGACGCGGCCGCGATGCCAATCGGCTGCCGGCTGGGTGGTGCTGCTCATCGAAAGCTCCTCGTGATCTCGCGGTCAACGTGCACGGAGATGTCATTCTAGGGGCATGAGCGAGACGACTCGACAGCGAACCCGCGTTCAGCTCCCAGTTGATGTGACCCGACCCTTCGATGTGTTCGTCAACGGGGTACCCCAGCGGGAGGGGGCCGACTACATCGTCCGCGGCGGCTGGCTCGTCTTCGAGCGGCCGATGAAGGAGGAAGGGAAGCTCGGGCTGATGCGCTGGGCGTCGATCATGCTCGGAATCGCCGGCTCGTACCGGCAGAACGATTCCGTCGATGTCGCCTACGAGAGGGACGGCCGCAAGGTCGTGGCCGCAAAGATCCCCGTCCAGCCGTACGAATGACCCGGGCTCATGCCCGTCCCGAAGCTTCCGCGGAGGCTCGGAGGCGGGCTGCCGCGGCAGCATCGAGCTGACCGGACTCGAGGCGCCAGCACCAGTTTCCCCCAACCTCGCCCGGCCGGTTCATCCGCGCCGCGCTCCCGAGTTCGAGCACGTCCTGGGCCGGGATCATCGCGAGATCCGCGCGAGATGAGAGGGCCGTCTCCACGAACCTCCAGGGCGACCCGCCCGGGAAACGGCCCGCCAGGGTGTCGGTGTCGTGCGTCGACGTGTACACGACCTGCCTCGTGCGATGGTTCTCGAGTCGGTGAGGGTTGTCGGGAGGACCGTCGAACGCCCAGAGGATCACGGCCATCCCGGGAAAGTCGAGTCCGTCTCGAAGCTCGACGACGTCTGACGTGATCAGGCCGAGGTCCTCGGCGATCACCGGGAGCCGACCGAGGGCGGCTTCCGCTGCCCGGAAGACGCCGGCGCCGGGGCCGGGCTCCCAGTGTCCTTCCCGTGCGGACTCGGCCTCGGCCGGCACCGCCCAGTAGTCGGTGAAGCCCCGGAAGTGGTCGATCCGGAACACGTCCACGAGCGCGAGCGTGCGCCGCATTCGCTCGATCCACCAGCGATAACCGTCTCGCGCGAGGGCCTCCCAGTCGAAGAGAGGGTTGCCCCACTTCTGCCCGCGGTCGTTGAGCGGATCGGGCGGAGCTCCGGCGACGAACGTAGCGGGGAGGAAGATGGCCGGGTGCGCGAGGTGATCGCAACTTCCGCCGGCGACGTAGATCGGGACATCGCCGATCAGCCGGACCGAACGATCGGAGGCATACCTTCGCAGTGCCGACCACTCCCGTTCGAACCGCACCTGGTCAGCAAGAGCGTCACGACCTGCGAAGTCCATCCAGTCGCTGATCCAGAAGCCGTTGGCTCGCTCGAACCGCCGGAGGGCGGTGCGACCGACTGGTTCGTCGGGGTCGGCAAGGAGTCCCGACCAGGCCGCGAAGGCCGAGGCCGATGAGTAGGGAGAGCCGTGTGCATCGGGTGGACCGAGCGGCAGAACCTGCCAGAATCGTGCGCCGGCGGCCTCCAGCCAGTCGACGAAGGCGTACGCCTCGGGGCCAAGGCGACCGCCCGGAAGGGAGGTCGGATGGAGGTTGACACCGACAGTTCGCGTGAGCCACATGCCCAGACTGTCTACCTTGTCCTGGATGGCCGCGCCACGCATACAGATCCAGGACCTCCGACCGTGCGTCGACGGAGGCCGGTATCCCACCAAAGTGAGTCTCGGAGACACCGTCTCTGCCTCGGCCACGGTCTTTCGCGACGGCCACGGCAAGGTAGGCGGCGTCCTGCGGTTCCGACGGTCCGGAACGCGGCGGTGGCAGGAGGTCGCGCTGCAGCCGCGAGGAAATGATCGCTTCGAAGCCGCATTCGTTCCCGACGCTCTCGGGCCGTGGGATCTGCGGTTCCAGGCGTGGGCCGACCCGTACGCGACCTGGCTCGACGAAGTCGATCGTAAGCGGGCAGGCGGCCAATCGGACCTCGGCGGCGAGTTGTCCGAAGGTGAAGCGCTCTTCGGAGAGGGGACGGTGGAGGAGTGGCGCGACGCTGCGGTGGAGCTCGCCGCTCGCAAACGTCACGGGTCGGCGAAGAGCCCCGTCGTCGGCGTCGACGTCGAGCGCGAATTCGCACGCTTCGGGGCCTGGTACGAGCTCTTCCCCCGCTCGTGGGGCGGGTTCCAGGGCGTCGCAAACGTCCTCCCCGATCTCGCGGCACTCGGCTTCGACGTCATCTATCTGCCTCCGGTTCACCCGATCGGGGTCGCGCATCGCAAGGGCCGCAACAACGCGGAGGCGGCGCGTAAGGGAGATCCCGGTAGTCCCTGGGCGATCGGAGCGGCGGCGGGCGGTCATGATGCTCTCGACCCCGATCTCGGCACCGACGCCGACTTCGACGCGATGGTTGCCGCTGCGAGCGACGCCGGGATCGAGATCGCGCTCGACTTCGCGATCCAGTGCTCGCCCGACCACCCCTGGCTCGTCGAGCATCCGGAGTGGTTCGAGCGGCGCCCGGACGGCACGCTCAAGTACGCCGAGAACCCGCCCAAGCGCTACCAGGACATCTACAACGTCAACTGGGACACTTCCGATCGCGAGGGGCTCTGGAACGCGCTGCTCGACATCGTGCTCGGCTGGTGCGGTCGGGGGATCAGAGTGTTCAGGGTCGACAACCCCCACACGAAGCCGTTCCCGTTCTGGGAGTGGCTGATTGCGAAGGTGCGCTCCGTCTACCCGGACACCGTCTTCCTCGCCGAGGCGTTCACGCGGCCGGCTCCGATGACGACGCTCGCCAAGGTCGGCTTCAGCCAGTCGTACACGTACTTCACGTGGAAGACCACGAAGGCCGAGCTCGTGGAGTTCGTCGAGCAGGCCCGCTCGTGGTCGACGTTCTACCGCCCGAACCTGTGGCCCAACACTCCGGACATCCTCCACGAGTACCTCCAGAAGGGAGGTCGGCCCGCGTTCGAGGCGAGGCTCGTCCTCGCCGCCACGATCGCGCCGAGCTACGGGATCTACTCGGGGTACGAGGCGTGCGAGAACACGGCGGTGCGTGAAGGGAGCGAGGAGTATCTCGACTCCGAGAAGTACGAGGTGAAGAAGCGGACACTCGCAGGCCCTCTGCTGCCGCTGATCAGGCGGATGAACCAGATCCGACGTGCCCATCCGGCTCTGCAGCGGTTCGAGAACCTGGTCTGGCTCGAAACGGAGAGCGACGACCTGATCGCCTACGCGAAGCAATGGGGCGACGACACGATCGTCACGGTCGTCAATCTCGATGTCGGGGAGCGACGCGAGGGTCTCTGCATCGTCCCCGACGCGCTCGGCCTGCCGCCCACCTTCGCAGCGGCGGATCTGCTGACGGACGAGGTGTATGCCTGGCGCAGCGGCCGGAACTTCGTCGGCCTCGAGCCGGGGGGATCGCACGTGATCTGGGTCGGCTCCGGCGCGGTCGCCACGAGAAAGCGGTCGAAGCCGTGAGCGGCCTTGGCGACCTCGACCTCTACCTCGCGGGCGAGGGGCGGCACGAGCGACTGTACGAGGGCCTGGGTGCTCACTGGCTCGACGAGGGAGGAGTGCGGTTCGCTGTCTGGGCGCCGAATGCCCGCGGCGTCTCCGCCGTCGGCGATTGGAACTACTGGAGCGAGGGAGCCGATCCGCTCCGCCCCCTCGGCTCGTCGGGAATCTGGGAGGGCGTCGCTGAAAACGCAGCCGAGGGCCAGCGATACAAGTTTTCTGTCGCGGGGGCCGACGGCGTAACCCGCCTCAAGGCGGACCCGTTCGCCGCGTACGCAGAGGTGCCCCCGGAGAACGCGTCCGTCGTCTACCGCAGCCGGTATGCCTGGTCGGACGACGACTGGCTCGCGCGACGCCGTGCCACCGATCCACTCGTGCAGCCGTTCTCGGTCTACGAGGTGCACGCCGGGTCGTGGCAGCAGGGGCTCTCCTGGCGGGATCTCGCGACCGAACTCGTCCCGTACGTCGTCGGACTCGGATTCACCCACGTCGAGCTGATGCCCGTGATGCAGCATCCATACGCGCCGTCGTGGGGCTACCAGGTGAGCGGATACTTCGCGCCTCAGTCGACCTTCGGAACGCCCGACGACTTCCGCGCTCTCGTCGACGCCTTTCACGCGGCAGGGATCGGCGTGTTGCTCGACTGGGTGCCGGCTCACTTTCCGCGTGACGAGTGGGCGCTTGCCCGCTTCGACGGCACGGCCCTGTACGAGCACGAGGATCCACAACGCGGGTCGCATCCCGACTGGGGCACCCTCATCTTCAACCTCGGGCGCAACGAGGTCCGGAACTTCCTGCTCGCGAACGCGCTCTACTGGGTGAAGGAGTTTCACGCGGACGGCCTTCGGGTCGACGCCGTCGCTTCGATGCTGTACCTGGACTACTCCCGCAAGCCCGGCGAGTGGGTGCCGAACGAGCACGGTGGCCGGGAGAACCTCGAGGCGGTTTCGTTCCTGCGTGAGCTCAACGAGGTGCTCCACGCCCGCGAGCCCGGCGTCGCCGTGATCGCCGAGGAGTCGACCGACTGGCCGGGTGTCTCGCGGCCGACGTCGTCGGGCGGGCTCGGGTTCACGTTCAAATGGAACCTGGGTTGGATGAACGACACGCTGTCGTACGTCCAGCACGACTCGATCCACCGGCGCTTTCACCATGACGAGCTGACGTTCTCGCTGGTCTACGCCTGGGATGAGAACTTCGTTCTCCCCCTGTCTCACGACGAGGTCGTCCACGGCAAGCGATCGTTGCTCTCGAAGCTGCCGGGCGACCGCTGGCAGCAGCTCGCGACGCTTCGCGCGCTCTACGGGCTCATGTGGTCGCATCCCGGCAAGCAGTCGGTCTTCATGGGCGCCGAGCTCGGTGAATGGGAGGAGTGGTCGGAGGGCCGCTCGCTCGACTGGAGCCTGCTGGACGACCCCGATCACGCCGGTGTCCAGGCCCTCGTGCGCGATCTGAACGCGATCTACCGCTCCTATCCGGCGCTCTGGGAGATCGACTTCCGGCCCGAGGGGTTCGCCTGGCTCGCAGGCGATGCCCGCGACGAGAACGTGATCGCGTTCGCGCGTTTTTCCTCCGACGGCCCTCCGCTCGTCTCCGTCGTGAATCTCTCGCCCGTCGTGCGGGAGGGCTGGCAGTTGCCTCTCCCGCGGGGCGGCCGCTGGGTCGAGGTGCTGAATACGGACTCGCGGTTCTACGCCGGCTCCGACGTCGGGAACGGACTCGGTATCGACGCAGCGGCGATTCCGCTCCACGGCCAGCCGTTCTCGGCCTCGGTGACGCTGCCACCCCTCGCGACCGTGTGGCTGGTCGAGGCTGTGACGTAGTCTGGGCTGCATGCAACGTGACAACAGCATCGTCGTAGAGAAGCTCGTACGCGAGTTCAAGAAGGGGCCTCGCGCGGTCGACGGGATCGATCTCTACGTGGCCCCGGGTGAGATCTACGGCTTCCTCGGGCCGAATGGAGCGGGGAAGTCGACAACGGTTCTGATGCTGACGACATTGCTCCCGCCGACAGCCGGGAGCGCACGTGTCGGTGGGTACGACGTTCGCACCGAGGGACCGAAGGTGCGCTCCGTGATCGGCGCCGCGCTGCAGGAGGCGGCGCTCGACCCGCTGTTGACCGGCCGCGATCACCTCAAGCTGCAGACGATGCTCCAGGGGATCCCGAAGGCCGATCGCAAGCCGCGCCAGGAGGAGCTCCTCGACCGCGTCGGGCTGACGGACGCCGCCGACCGTAAGGTCGGTGGTTATTCGGGCGGCATGAAGCGCCGCCTCGACCTTGCGCTCGCCCTCGTCCATCGGCCGGCCATTCTCTTTCTCGACGAGCCGACCACGGGCCTCGATCCACAGAGCCGCACCGCTCTCTGGGAGGAGGTCGCCCGGCTTGCGCGCGAGGACAACGTCACTGTCTTCCTGACCACGCAGTACCTGGAGGAGGCCGACGTGCTCGCCGACCGCGTCGGGATCATCGACAGCGGCAAGATCGTGGCGGAGGGCACGCCAATGGCCCTGAAGCAGGAGATCGGCAGGCCGTCGATCCACACCACTCCGTGCCGGGAGGAGGACAGGCCGCGGATCGCCGCGCTGATGAGTGGCTTCGGTGAGCCACTGGGGAGCGAACGCGACCTCGTCGTGCGTCTCCGCGAGGGGATCGGGCTCGTCGACGTGATCAGGGCGATGGATGCCGAAGGTGTCGTCGTCGACGACATCGAGCTCCGCGCTCCGACGCTCGACGACGTCTTCCTCGCGAAGACCGGCAGGACCCTCGAGGGAGCTGCGACCGGGGAGGACGGGGCGTCGGCTCGATGAGCTCTCCGCTGCTGACGCAGGTCGGTGCACTCGCGCAGCGTTCGATCATGCGCACGGCGCGACAGCCGGCAAGTGCGATCCCGCCGCTGATCTTCCCGGTGGCGCTGCTGCTCATGAACTCGGGAGGCCTCAAGGCCTCGACAGAGCTACCGGGCTTCCCGACCGACTCGTTCTTCGCCTTCGCGCTTGCCGTCCCGTTCATTCAGGGAGCGCTTTTCTCGACGATGAACGCCGGAACCGATCTCGCGCGCGACATCCAGACGGGCTTCTTCTCACGGCTCTCGCTGACGCCCGTTCGCGGCTCAGCGCTCCTCGCCGGCCAGATCACCGGCATCGTCGTGCTTGGCATCGTGCAGGCAGTGTTCTACATTTCCGTCGGGCTACTCCTCGGGGTTCGCTTCGCCTCCGGGCCGGCGGGGATCGCGCTCCTTCTCGTATACGCGGCCCTCGTCGCCGTCGGCTTCGGGGCGCTCGGCTCGTTTCTCGCGCTCCGTACCGGGTCGGGCGAGTCGATCCAGGGGCTCTTCCCGGTGCTCTTCGTCTTCCTGTTCATCTCCTCGATGAACACGCCACGCGACCTGATCGCCGTCCCGTGGTTCCACTTCCTCGCGTCGATTAATCCCGTCTCCTACCTGATCGAGTGCGTCCGGAGCCTGATCATCACGGGCTGGGATGCGCGAGCGCTTGCGCTCGGATTCTCGATCGCATTCGTGCTCGCGATCGTCGCACTGATCGCTGCGAGCTGGGCGTTGAGTCGAAGGATGGAGCGCACATGAGGCTCTGGGGGGTCGTCTCGGGCGTGGCCTGGCGGACGTTGAAGATCGTGATCACGACCCCTTCGCTCCTCGTGCCCTCGCTGATGTTCCCACTGTTCTTCTTCGTTGCCTTCGCCGGTGGCCTCTCGCAGGTTCAGAACGTGCCGGGCTTCGACTACCCGAACGGGTACACGGCCTTTCAGTTCGTCTTCGTCCTTCTACAGTCCGCGGCCTTCGGCGGGGTCTTCACCGGCTTCGGTGTGGCCCGCGACTTCGAGGGCGGCTTCGCCCGCCGGTTGATGCTCGCGTCTCCTAACAGAACCGGCATCGTCCTCGGGTACGGCATCGCCGCGATGTTGCGCTGGTGCATCACGGCGACGCTGCTGACGGCGATCGCGTTCGCGTCCGGGATGACGGTCGGTGGTGGGCCCGTCGACTTGATCGGTCTCTACACGCTCGCCCTGGTCATCAACATGTGCGGATTTTTCTGGTCGGCTGGAATCGCGATGCGGCTGCGGACGATCCAGGCAGGACCGCTGATGCAGATGCCCGTGTTCCTGCTTCTCTTTCTCGCCCCGGTCTACGTGCCACTCGCGCTCCTCGGTGGCGCGATGCACGCTGTGGCGAAGTTCAACCCGATCACCTATGTGCTCGGAACCGGTCGGGGGCTCCTTGCCGGGGACCCCACCCAGGTCGCACTGAGCTTCTCCCTGGCGCTCGCCCTTGCTCTCGTTTTCTCGGTCTGGGCGCTCCGGGGGCTGCGCTCGGCGGAGGCCGCGGGGTAGGGTCAGTCGATGCGCGCATGGCCTGGACAGCCGTTTCCTCTCGGCGCGACGTGGTCCGGGAACGGCACGAACTTCTCACTCAGCTCGGAGAACGCCGACCGCGTCGAGCTCTGCCTCTTCGACGACAATGACGTCGAGACGCGCTGCGTGCTCGGGCGCCACACCGCGCACACCTGGCATGGCTATCTCCCCGGGGTCGGCCCGGGTCAGCGCTACGGTTACCGCGTTCACGGGCCGTGGGCGCCCGAGCGCGGGCACCGGTTCAACCCACACAAGCTTCTGATCGACCCGTACGCAAAGGCGATCGACGGGCCCGTCCTCTGGGATCGAGGACGCACGCTCGCCTACGCCGACGGCGATGACCTCCTGATCGACACGAGCGACGACGCGGCGGCGATCCCGAAGTCGGTCGTGATCGACGAGTCGTTCGACTGGGAGGACGATCGGCTCGTCTGTCGCCCGTGGAACGAGACGGTGATCTACGAGCTTCATGTCAAGGGGTTCACACAGCTGATGCCCGGCGTCCGTGAGGATCTTCGCGGCACGTATGCGGGGCTTGCCTCTGACGTAGCGATCGCGCATCTCGTCGACCTCGGCGTCACCGCGGTCGAGTTGCTGCCGATCCACCACATTGCGGACGAGCACTTCCTCCAGGATCGCGGCCTGACGAACTACTGGGGCTACTCGACGATCGGCTTTCTCGCCCCGCACAGCGGGTACGCGGCAACGGGGACGCGCGGGCAACAGGTGCGCGAGTTCAAGGGGCTCGTCAAGGCGATGCACCGCGCTGGAATCGAGGTGATCCTCGACGTCGTCTACAACCACACCGCCGAGGGCAACCATCTCGGCCCGACGTTGTCGTTCCGGGGCATCGACAACTTCTCCTACTACAGGACGATGCCCGACGATCCGCGCATCTACAAGGACTTCACGGGTACCGGCAACTCCCTCAACCCCATGAACCCGTCGGTTCTGCGGCTGATCATGGACTCCCTGCGGTACTTCGTCACCGAATGCCACGTCGACGGATTCCGCTTCGACCTCGCCTCGGCGCTCGCGCGCGAGTTCCACGACGTCGACCGGCTCTCGGCCTTCTTCGACATCATCCACCAAGACCCCATCCTCTCGCAGGTCAAGCTCATAGCCGAGCCGTGGGACGTCGGCGAGGGTGGCTATCAGGTCGGCAACTTCCCCGTGCTCTGGACGGAGTGGAACGGGATGTACCGCGACGCGATGCGCGACTTCTGGCGCGGCCGCACGGCGGTCGCGTCGTTCGCACGGCGGTTCACCGGCTCGAGCGACCTCTATCAGTCCGACGGCCGCAAACCCTTTGCCTCGATCAACTACATCACCTGTCACGACGGGTTCACGCTGCGCGACCTGGTCACCTACGAGGAGAAGCGCAACGAGGCGAACCTCGAGGGTAATCGGGATGGGACGGACGACAACCGATCGTGGAACTGTGGCGTCGAAGGGGAGACCGACGACCTCGAAGTGACCGAGCTTCGCGATCGGCAGCGGCGCAACTTCCTTGCCACTCTGCTCCTCTCGCACGGCGTCCCGATGCTGCTCGCGGGCGACGAGATCGGTCGCACGCAGCAGGGCAACAACAACGCCTACTGTCAGGACAACGAGATCAGCTGGATCAGCTGGGTGGAGGACAGCTCCGCCCGCACTCACCTCGCATTCGCGAAGCGGCTGGTTGCGCTCCGCCATCAGCACCCCGTGTTTCGGAGGCCGTCGTTCCTCACCGGGTTCGAGCACGAAGACTCGGGTGCCCCGGATGTTTGGTGGTTCAGGCCCGATGGGCGGGCGATGACGCGCTCCGACTGGGATCGCGGAGACGCCTCGGCGCTTGGGGCGTTTCTCAACGGAGCCGAGATCATGGACGAGACCCGTGAGGGAGATCCGATCGTCGGCGACTCGTTCCTCATCCTCTTCAACGGGTGGCGCGACCGGTTGACGTTCACGCTACCGCCCGTCCGTTTCGGGCGCCGCTGGGAGTACGGGCTGTCGACGGCCGAACCGGACGTTGCTGCCGGAGCGTGGGTGCTACGGGCACGCGGTCAGGTAGAGGTCGAGGGACGCTCGATCGTGCTCTTGCGCCGGACTGGCTGACGCAGCACGCGTTCCGCTAGGGAGCCTCGAGAACCCGAATGCAGATGTCGACGACGGCCGGGTCGAACTGGGAGCCGGCCTCCTCGAGGAGACGCAGGTGCGCCTCCTGTGCTGGGAGCGCGTCTCGGTAGGGACGCGTCGTCGTCATGGCGTGGAAGGCATCGCAGACGATGATGATCCGCGCCTCGAGCGGGATTTCCTCCCCTGCTAGCCCGTCGGGGTACCCGTGTCCGTCGTAGCGCTCGTGGCAGGCGCGGACGATCGGACGCACGTGCTCGAGCTGCTTGATCGGCGCGAGGATCTGCTCGCCGAGGGCCGGGTGCGTCTCGATGATCTCGCGCTCCGCGCCGGTCAGGGGCCCGGGCTTGGAGAGGATCGCCGAGGGAATCCCGATCTTGCCGATGTCGTGGAACAGTGCACCCAGCTCGACGCGCTTGAGCGTCGCCGCGTCGAGGCCGAGTTCCTCGGCCACTCTGACTGACATGTCGCGGATCCACTTGGCATGTGTGGACGTGTACTCATCCTTCGCTTCGAGCGCGTTCGCGAGCGCCTCGACCGTCGCGAGGAACGTTCGCTCCAGGGTTTCGAACGAGAGCGCATTCGTCAGTGCGAGCTGCGCCTGCCCGGCGATCGCGCTCAGGAGCTCGAGCTGTCGATCATCGACGCTGTCCGCGCCGTCGAGCGCGAATGTGATCGCACCAGGGCCGCCGTCGAGGTCGATCGGGACAATCGCAAAGGCGTCCGCGAGGGCTCCCGGGAAATGCTGGTCGACCAGATTCTGGTAGTCGGCGAGGGTGAGTACGAAGGGATCCGGGCCGCGAGCGAACGTCTTTGCCACGCTCGCCGGTAGGCGGTCGCCAACCCGGGCAAGACCGGTGACGCCCGGTGCCGCCCAGGCTCCCCGGCAGACGACGTCGCTTCCGGCCTTCTCGCTCTCGGGCAGCCAGACGGAGGTTCGCTGGACACCGAGAACTCGCGCGCCACCACGTGCGATCCGCTCTACGACCTCGTCCAGCTGCATCCCGGAGGACAACTCGCGCGAGAGCTCGAGCAACGCCTTGGCGCCCTTTGCTTCGCGCCGCTCCGCCTCGTAGAGCCTCGCGTTGACGAACGCTGCTGATGCGTGCCCGGCGAGAACCTCGAGCAGGCGCTGGTCGTCAGCATCGAACTGATCGAGCCCGAGCTTGGAGATGACGAGAACCCCGACCACATCCGCGCCGTAGCGCAGAGGAACGGCCAGGAGCGATTCCTCGATGTTGGCCGTGCCCTCGATGTGCTGACCGATGGCGCAGTGGGCTGCGTCGCCCGTGAGAAACGCCTCGCCCGTGGCGGCGACGTGTCCGGTCACCCCAATGCCGACCTTCGTCGCGAGTACGTCGAGAGCGGCCCCGCTGCCCTGCGTCAGGTCACCGCGGAACGCGACCGGGCGCAGGTCGTCTCCGTCGCGGAGGAAGATGCGGCAGTTGTGGTAGTCGATCAGCTGTCGAAGCTCGTCGCATACCGTCGCGCCGATCTCGTCGCTCTCGAGCAGCCGCGTGAGCCTGCTCGAGACGCCGTGCAGCATCTTCAGATGTGCGAGAGAGCGGACGTCGGCAGGGCGAGGAGCCAGCGTATGGGGTCGCTCGCTCTCGTCCTCGTGGAAGACGACGATCCGGTTCTTTCCTCGCGCCTTCGCGGTCATCATGGCGAGCTCCGCGCACGCGACGAGCTCCCGTGGGTTCGCTGCGTGCTTCGGCCCAACGGCGATCCCGACCGAGACGGTCATCGGGCCGACGTGGTCGAAGCTTGCGACGGTGAGCCGCTCGGCCAGACGATTGGCGAGTGCTTCTGCCACGGTGAGATCGCCCCCCGGGACGATGATTGCGAACTCCTCACCGCCGGTCCGGAAGACTTCGTCACCCTGGCGGACGGCTGCGCGTAACTCGACTGCGAGCTCGGCAAGCACGCTGTCGCCCTCGGCATGGCCATAGATGTCGTTGACCCGCTTGAAGTCGTCGAGGTCGAGCATGAGCAGCGCGACGGTCCCGCGCTCGGCCGAGGTTCGAACGAACTCATTGCGTAAGCGCTCGTGGAATGTTCGGTGATTCCAGAGGCCCGTCAGCGGGTCTGTCTGGGCCTGGAGCTCGAGCGTCGCTCGCACCTGGGCGTTGTCGAGTGCAAGAGCGGCCGCGTCCCCGAAGCGGACGGCGAGCTGGAACTCCTCGTCGGTGAACTCCGTGAGGCCGACGCGGTAGATGTTGAGCGCCCCCTTGATTCCGCCACGTGCGATCAGCGGCACCGCCATGAGCGATTCCGGATCGGATGGTGTGCCCTCGACGAAGCGGACGCGCGGGTCGAGATCGGCACGGTTCGAGAGGACGGGCTCCCGGTGCTCGACGGCCCATCCGGTGATGCCAACACCGAAGGCAAACGGGTCGTCGGCGATCACCTCCTCGGCGTAGTCACCGCGTGCGAAGACGCCTCTCAGTTCGCGCGCCGACTCGTCGGCCTCGTAGAACGCCAGGTCGTCGTAGGGGATCAGCTCGCCGAGCGTGTCCGCGATGCGCTCGAGGAGCGCGTCGAGCGATTGTTCGGAGAGGACGTCGTGGAAGACGTCCGCGAGTCGACGGTACGAGTCGACGAGGGCAAGTGTCGAGGCCGGACCGCGGTCACCGGCGCGCAGTTGCGCGGGCGACGGCCCACGGGTGTTAGGAGGCGGAGTCACAACGACTACCGATTCATCGGCGTCTGTTCGATCGGGCTTGAGGGTCGGCAGGGCAATGCCGATGTGGGCAGGAGATGCCGACCGTCATGTCGAATCACTTTTCCGTGAAATGCGGGGCCTTTCTCGCGATAGCGGCCTGCGCCCTGGCGCTGCCCCCCGCTGCTGGAGCAGGCGTTCAGATCTGGTTCTCCGCGGCGGGCAATCCCGTTCCCGTTGTCCGAGACGGGACAACGATTCGGGCCGCGGTGGAGCAGCTCCTTGCAGGTCCGACTCCTGCGGAGCGTGGGCAGGGAATCCGCTCGGCTGTCCCACTCCGCACCCCGCTTCTCTCGGTCACCGTCGAGCGGCGAATCGTCACGGTCGACCTCGGAGCGCGGTTCGCGGCTGGTAGAGACGAGGCGGCGCTCGGGGGTCGCGTCGGGCAGCTCGTTCGCACCGTGCGGGCAATCCCGAGCGTTCGTGGCGTGAGGATTCTCATCGAGGGTGGCGTACCCGTTGGGCTCTTCCCGGGGTATGACCTACGTCGGCCGGTCGCCGCGCCCGCGGAGCGGTCGACACCTGCACCGCAGACCCGCGATCTGCAGCAGCGGCTCGTCGACCTCGGCTTTCTCGCACCGTCGGGCGTGACCGGGATCGCCGACGTCCAGACGTCAACCGCCGTGCTGGGCTTCCAGAAGTGGGCCAATCTGTCGCGTGACGGCGCGCTCGGGTCAACGACTGTCGCGACGCTCGTGCGCGCGACGCGCCCGTCGCCCGCGCTGCGAGTCCCGGGCCGGCGGATCGAGGTGCAGCTCCGCCGTCAGGTGGGGCTGCTGATCCAGGGCAACAAGGTCGTCCGAACCGTTCACATCTCATCGGGTACGGGTGGCCTGACGCCCCGTGGGTCGTTCTCGATCTATCGCAAGGAGCGGTACTCGTGGTCGGTTCCATTCAAGGTCTGGCTCCCGTGGGCGAGCTACTTCACCGGCGGGATCGCATTTCACGAGTTTGCGCCCGTACCGACGTACCCCGCATCGCATGGGTGTGTGAGAGTGAGCCGCTACGACGCCCCCATGCTGTTCGGGTTCGCCGAGTCGGGCACGCGAGTCGACGTTTTCGACGAGGCCGCTCTTTCATGACGCCCCGTACCGCGATTGGTGCATTCGCGAGCGCCTTCGGAGTGGTGGTGGGAGTGGTCGGCTTCGCCGCAGTCGCGGCGGCGGTACTCGTAGCGCTCGGTCTTCCGGCGCAAGGTCGTGCGGATGATGGACTGCCGCCCTCGTCGAGTCCGGAGCCGAGGCCGAGCACGCTCGTTGTCGCGCTCGACCTCCGCGACCCCGTGCGACAGGCCGGAGTCGTGAAGGGCGGCGACGTTATTCTCGCGCGCGGTCTCGAGATCGACATCGCGCGGGAGATTGCTCGGCGGGTGGGGATCCCCAGGGTTCGGTTTGTCTATGTCCGATCGGCCACACGATTGCTTGCGGCGACGGCTCCGCCATGGCACTTCGGGATCGCCTCGATTCGGGCGACTCGGGGATCCGCAGTCGCGGCTGAGCTCAGCGATCCGTATCTCGTTACCGATCAAGCCGTTGTGCTCAGACGAGGGCTGCCTCGTCTCACGACGCTTGGCCAGCTTCGCGTGCTGCGGTCGTGCGCCCTCCGGGGATCGGACGGCGCCCGCGCGCTCGCAGACGTCGTGGTACCCGCTCTCAGCCCGGCGTTGCCGTCTCGTCCGGATCGTCTCTTCCAGCTCGTCCAGACCGGGGCCTGCGACGCCGCGCTCGTCGACGCGGACGATGTCGGCCGGTTCGTTGCCGGGCGCGGGGCGTTGCTCGGTCCGGTGGCCGCACGTGTCGCATACGGCAGCGGCTTTTCCGTCGCGATCACGAGAGGTGGGCCGATCGGGGCGGCCGAGGTGGGGCGGGCGCTGTCGAGGATGCGGGCCGACGGCACCATGCACCGCCTCGCGCGGACGTGGCTGCAGATCGATCCTGCCCGCCTGCGCGTCCTGCGCTGAGCGCGGCTACTCGGCGACGCCACCCGTCACGGGTGGCAGAGCACTCCAGGGGAACGTGATCCAGCGGTCGGTGCGTCGCCAGACGTACTCGCACGCGACGGTCGAACGCGATTTCTCGTAGAGGACCGCGACGCGCGCTTCTGCCACGCGTCCCGCACAGAAGTCCCGCACGAGCTCGAGGGTCGCCCCCGTATCGGCGACGTCGTCGGCGATGAGGACACGGGCCGAGCCGAGGTCGATCAGGTCGGGTACGGGAGGCAGCAGCATCGGTAGCTCCAGACGCTCGTCGACGCCTGTGTAGAACTCGACGCTGATCGTCGCCGTGTTCTTGACTCCAAGGGCATACGCGAGCGCCCCGGCGATGAGCAGCCCTCCGCGTGAGATGCCCAGCACGAGATCGGGGATCCAGTCGTCGGCGAGGAGCGTCTGTGCAAGCTCGCGACTCCCGTTTCCGAGGTCGTCCCACGTCATCGTCTCGCGCTCCACCGGAAGACCGTATCGGGTCAGGCGCCTGTCAGTGCCAGGGTCCGTCATCGGGCCGTCGACGAATCCAGCCGAGCCAGAGCAGGACTGCGAGCACAGCCAGAGGTAGGACGATCGCTGCGGCAATCCAGCCGATCGGGCCTGCAGCACCTGCCAGCAGGAGGAGGACAGGAAGCCCGATGAAGAGCCCGACGGCGACGAGGATCGCTGTTCCGAGCGACATCGCTCAGCGTGCCGCCGACACCGTGATCTCGTTCACGGCGGCAGCGCCTCCCTCGGGCATCGAGGTGATCCAGAGCATCAGGTAGCGACTGCTGCGGGGCTCGAGGGCGAATGTCGTCCGTGCCCGCAGTGACCGCTCCGTCGAGACCGAGACGAACGGGCCGTCGGGTGATGAGCCGACCCTGACCTCTGCTGTGTAGCCGGGAGTTTCCGTCGCGACGACGATCCGCGTCGCCCTGACCGGGCGCCCTGCATCGACGAGGAGGCCCACACCGGTCTTGGCGAACGACCGTCGATAGCGCTCGCTCTTCCAGGCTGTCGAGAGAACACCGTCGGTGGCGAGTGGTGCGGTGCCGTCGTTCTCGGATTGGTCGCCGTCCGGGTCGTAGGCGCGGACTCCCCTGGCCGAGACGCGAACGCTCGCCGGTGCGGCGGGAGCCGGTTCAGCGACTGTGCGCGCTGGTGTCGTTTCAACCGGCACCGTCTGGCGCAAAGCATCGTCCGAGCGGACGCTCGATAGCACGACCGCGGCTGTGCCGGCGAGAAGTGCCAACAGACCGGCTGCCCCGAGAGCCCGGGTGATTGCGGCTCCGTTCGTCCGTGCGCGTGTCGAGGCGAGGCCCACTCGCTTCATCGTTGCACTTCCCGTCCGTCCCCGCGACCTCGATGTCGGTGTCGGCTGCGACGGCGCTTACCACGGAGTCGAACGGCCCCTTGGCGCGGCCGCCGGGGGCGTGCTCACCGCCATCGACACGGTACTCAGGCTGCGTCCCGTTCCTTGTCGAGACGATGGGTCTTGA
>NZ_JBDSNT010000127.1:0-5686 GCF_039915195.1 Gaiella sp. | reverse complement strand
TGGGCCGACTGCCTCATAGACCGACTCATGTCAACTGCCAGTCCGTAGGCGCGCTACCAACGCTAGAGACCACGGCTCGAACCAATGTGCGCTTCTAGTTCTGGTTCAACGTATACATCTACCTATCCGGATCGAGAAGGAAGGCACCGTAGTAGTCGGCCTTGTAGTCCGGTCGCTCACCCGGGGCACCTGCGTCACCCAACCCGTTCGCACGACCCGCATGCCAGAACGCGTCGACATGGGCGCGGCTCGGGGCGACAAAGCCGATGTGGAGTCCGCTCGTAGCGCGGCGCCCGTTCGACGCCTCGAGGAGCGAGAACTCTTCCCACTCGACGAACCAGTCGTCGGCGTAGGTCGATTCGACCCCGAGCTCTCCGAGAACGGCCGCGTAGGCAGCTTCGGAAGTGAGGCGATCCGAGACACGAATCGTGACGTGGTCGAACATGACTAGATCGTAAGTGCACGCCTCGATAGATTCACCTCATGCTCGAGCTGCGCCCGAATTGCGAGTGCTGCGACCGTGACCTGCCACCAGAGAGCGAGCTGGCGCGGATCTGCACCTACGAGTGCACGTTCTGCGCCGACTGCGCCGAGGACCGCCTCGGCGGGCGCTGCCCGAACTGCGGCGGCAACCTCGTCCCCCGCCCGATCCGGCCGCCCGAGAAGCTGGCGCAGGATCGGGCGTCGACGGTGCGTGTTACGAAGCCGCATCAAGCGTGCCTGCCGGGCTAGAAGAGCAGCTCCTCCAGATAGCGCGTCAGCGCCCCCATCCCAGCACCCGTGTTCGAGATCGCGGTGAACGTGGCGCTGGAGTGTGGATCGCGAGAGCTCCGAAACGAGACGCCCGTGTCCCCACCGCTTATCGTCACAGCGTCCGTCGAGGCGTTCAGCCAGAAGCCCAGGCCATATCGGCGTGCGACGGCTCCCGACTCGGCCGGCACGTCGCTGCGCGAGCGAACGATCTCGGCGACCCAATCGAGTGAGACGATTCGGCCCGAGAAGAACGCGTTCCAGAGGGCGCTGATGTCGGCGACCGTCGTGTAGATTCCGCCGTCTCCCGTTCCTCGCACGGGAAGGTGGAAGACGTTTGTCCTCCACGCACCGTCGACCTCCAGATAGCCGATCGCTGCGGATCCGGGTAGCTCGTCGGAACGGAGAAACGCCGTGTCGGCCATGCCCGCCGGCCCGCAGACGCGCTCGCGGACGAGCTCGGGGAACGGAACGCCACTCACGCGCTCGGCGATCAGGGCGAGTACGACGAAGCCGCTGTTGCAATAGCCGAAACGCTCGCCCGCTCGAAACTTCGTCGCAGCCCCAGCGAGGATCGGGAGATACTGCTCGGTCGTCGCGAGCTCATGCACCGGCACCGGCATCAGGTAGGCGTCGTAGTCGATCTCGACCTCCTCGTCGAGGTAGTCCCCGATCCCCGAGCGGTGCGAGAGAAGGTGCTCAATCGTAACGTCGGCGTCGATCAGCGGCAGATCGTCGCCGAGAAGCGAGCGTGCCGTCGTCGAGAGCTCGATCAGACCCTCTTCGATCAGGCTCACGACCGTGAGCGCCGTCAGGCTCTTCGTCCCGCTCGCGATCCCGAACTGGGTGCCGGCTTCATTCGGGATTGCATGACGCCGGTCGGCCAGCCCATATGCTCGCTCGAGGACGGGTCGATCCGGGCTGTCGACCCGGACCACGCCGGAGAACGCCTCCCGGCTGGCGATCGTATCCAGCTCCAGTCCGAGATCGACCACACCGAGACGCTACCGGGCCGGTCGGGTTCGAGCCGCAGGCTCGCCAACGGTTCGGGCCGTGCGTTGACGCGACGTTCGCGCTGCGCCAGGCACGCGGGGGAGCGCGACCCGACCGACGCTCCGGATTTCCCGATCCGATCGATCAACGCCTCCAGGCCGCCTCGTCAATGTCGAACGTCGCAACGCGAACATGCTCGGACATCCCTGCCTCCTCTGGTCGAATCGGGCGATCCTCTCGCGCCGGCTCTGAAATGCGACGGGCTCTTCTATGCCCAGGGAAGCTGATCCCAGTACGTGGGCCGCCCGGGCAGCGGCCGCTCGAACGCCGCGTACGCAACCCGTGGTTCAGGCGTCTCGGCCTCCGCGCTCGCGCCGTAGCGCGCGGCGAGATCCGAAACGGGGTAGAGCAGCTTCTCATGCTCGGATCGCGCTCCGAGCATGAGGACGACGCACGGCCCGTCTCCCGCCCCCACGAACACGTGCTCCACACCTGCTGGGCAGTGGAAGAAGTCCCACGGCCCGAGCAGCCGCTCCTCCTCGTTGACGAGCAGAAGGCACTGGCCCGAGAGCACGAGGAACGCCTCCTGCAGCGACTCGGAGTGATAGAGGCAGTTCGCCTTCCCCGGCTCGAGGACGCTGATGTTGATGCCGAGCTGCGGGAACCGGTTGACGTCGCTCTCGAAGACGCAACCGGAGCCAAACACGTCGTGGGTCTTCCACTCGGCGTCGCGCACGTTGACGACGAACCACCCTTCGGTGGCCGGGGCAACGCCCGAACCGGTGTCATCGAGCCGTGCTTCGTCCACGGCGCGATTCTACTCGGCCCCCGGTCCAACCATCAAGGATCAACCGCAGGCGGGAGGGCGCAGCGACGTACCGCGGAAGACGTCACCTTGACGTACCTCGCAAAGCGGTAGACGCTGGAAACCACCCACGGCCCTCGACGCAGTAGAAGCGAGCCAACTTCGCATCGCGTACCCTCAGGAGTATGGAAATCCCGTTCGCAATCAGAGGGGTCGCGGGTCGTGTTGTCGTCACGTACGAGGAGAACCTGCGGCCGGAGTCGGTTGGATGCCTTCCCGAGACGGAGGGATTCCCTGTCTGCACCGCGACGGTGGAGCGTCCGATGCGGGGCTACGACTCTCTCATGGGATGGATCCAACTCGTTCGTTCCGACGACAACGTAAGCCATGGTGAGCTCTTCGAGATCGATCCGCTGGCGTTCCTCGGGGATTTACCGCATCCGTTCTGCTGGTTTGGTCTCAATCCGACGCTCTTCGATGTACCGTCGCGGTCGCCACGGGTCGACATGGAGTGGACGGCGAGGAGTTTCCTCTGTGTCCCTGACGATCTCGGTAACGGGCTCGAGGCCCGGGCGGTGCTGGGATTCGACTGGGGCTTCACGATCGAGGGAGGAACGATCGAGCTCGATTCCCCACGACAACTCGAAGCCTCGGCATGGGACGATCACTCGACCGCGCTCGCTGCGCTCTACCCGGCGTGGCGCTTTCCACCAGGCTTCACCGACCTGACCTGAGGTCGGTCGGTGGGCTCCATGCTCTCGTGCGACGATCAGGCGGCGTTCTTTTCGGCTGGCAGCCTTGGAGAGGAGATCTGGTTGACGACTGCCTCGAGCGCGGTGAACGCATTGCCGCACACTTTCGTTCCGGCCTCCCCGCGGAGCAGAGCGAGTGCTTCTGACGGCTCAAGTGACGAGCGGTAGGGCCGTTCGGCCGTCAACGCCTCATAGATATCCGCCACGACGAGGATGCGTGCGGCCGGTGAGAGGTCGGCGGCCTTCAGCCCCCGGTGGTAGCCCGATCCATCGAGCTTCTCGTGGTGTGACGCGGCGACCCCGGCGATGTCCTTGAATGCTGGAACGCGCGCGAGGATCTCCTCGGTCAGTGCAGGGTGTCGGTTCACGGTCGCTCGTTCGGCCGGCTCGAGGGGGCCTTCCTTGTCAAGGATGAGATTCGAGATGCCGAGTTTCCCGATGTCATGGAGAAGTCCGGCGCGCCGGAGGTTCCGTAGCGCTGTCGGCTCATGACCGAGTTCCTCCGCCACCACGACCGCGATTTCGGCCACGCGTTCGGAGTGGCGGAACGTGTACGGGGACTTCGCGTCGATGACGAGTGCGAACGCCTCGGCGACGCGATCGAGGCGCGAATCGTCGGCGGCCAGCGACAGATCCGGGGGCTCGAGGTATGCGACGTAGGTCGCGAGATCCGTCGTGAGCAGTGAGCGCCAGAACGCGGCATCATCGCGGATGCGGTCGAGCGCCTTCACGAGAGTCGGGTCGAACCAGCGCCTGTCGCGCCCGTGCGCCATATCGACTGCCGCCGTTAGACCGTGGGCGCTGTTGAACACCTCGACGACCTGCGCCAATCCGAGGATCCGTCCGAGCAGAGGGATCGCCTCGCCTCGCAAGCCGCGTGGTTGTCCACTCCCGTCCCAATGTTCGTCGAGCGACCGGATCGCGTTTGCAACCTCGAGCGGGAGGTCGAGCATGAGTGCGATCTCGGCCCCACGCTCGCAACGAATCTCCGTGTTCTCTCTGGCAGTGCGTGGGCCGAGCCTCGCGGCCCGGAACGCGAGCGACGTCCGGTCCCGGAACGACGTGGCTCCGACGTTGTCCCAGATGTACCGCAGCGCCTCCGGCACCCGATTGTGATTGACCAGCTTGACCCGGCGCTTGAGCTCGAGGTCGTCTCCCCGATAAAGAGCCGTGACGCGCGCCGCGTTCGACGAGCACCCGGCGTCTTTGAGCAGAAGACCGTAGAACAGCGACGAGCGGCCCTCGACTTCCAACCCGATCTCATCGGCAAGTCGCATCCCGATCAAACAGCTGCGGATGGAGTGCCCCAGAGCGTTTCCGTCAGCGATGTCCAGAGCGTACGAGAGCGACGCAATGATCTCCGAGAGACGCAACGTGCCAGGATCGTCCACCACACCCATCCATCGGCAACAGGCGCAACCACCATGAGGGACAGTCAGGTCTTGCAATCACGCATCGACGGAATGTGGCAATGCAAGACCTGACCCGACTCAGGGAACTGCATCGGGCGCGAGCAGGAGTAGCATCCCGAGCGTCAGGAGTACGGCAGTCGTCCCATAGGTCGCGAGGCGCCGCGAAGGGATCAGCTTCTCGAATGCGATCAGAGCTGCGACGAACGCCATCCACCCGAGGCTCATGACGCCGAGGGCAAAGAGTGAAACCATGAGCGCCCAGCAGCAACCGATGCACCACCCACCGTGCCGTATTCCCATCTGAAGTCCCCCGATTGAGCCGTCGCGCCAGGAGCCGAGCAGGAATCCGAGCGGGCTGCGGCATTTCCCCAGGCAGACATCCTTGAGCGGAGTCAGCTCGTACACCGCTGCTGCGAGCAGGCTGGCTCCTGCAATCCAACGGCCGCCACGATCCCAGGCGAGGAAGTCGCCCGGAACTCTCCCAGCAATGGTCGCGAGCGCGAATGCCAGCGCCCCGACACTGGCCCACGCCAGCAGGTAGCCCATCGTGAACGCGAGCGGTGCGACGGGCGATCGGCGTCTGGTCATCCGCGAGTAGAGGGCGACTGTGGGCGCTACCGACGGCAGCATCATGGCGGCCATCATCACGACCCATACGCCGACGAACCACGAGAGCGTCCCGAGAGCCGTCCATGGCCCATCGTCCATGCCGCGCATCTGGTCGGCCGTCCACCACCAGGCAAGAGCGGCTGCGGCGAACAGCAGGGCTACGAGGCCGAGCCTGACGCGCACGGCGGCGAAAGCAGGCAGCAGCCCGCCGCGGCCGGGCGCTCGAGACTCGGTGGCGGTGCTCAAGTGCTCAGGCGGCCCACGAGAACTCGGCCGTCGAGATCCCGGTCTTGCCTTCGTACTCGATGCCGAACGCGCTGATCTTCGATCTCGTCGCCTCGGCGGCGTTGAACTCGGAGGCCACC
>NZ_JBDSNT010000075.1:0-8141 GCF_039915195.1 Gaiella sp. | reverse complement strand
GAGGTCGTCGCCGCTGACTCGGCGGCGATCGATTCGCGCATCAGCTCGAGATCGTCGTCGTTGCAGCGGGTGGCAGCAAGCCGCGCGATCTCTGGCTCGAGGGCGAGCCGAGCCTCGAGTCGCTGCCGCACGTCGTCGAGCCCACTCTCGGCGACGAAGAAGCCGCGGTTGACCTCGAAGTCGACGAGTCCGTCGCCTGCGAGTCTTCGGAGCGCTTCGCGCACCGAGCCGCGCGAGATACCAAGGCTGTCGGCGAGCACTCCCTGTGCGAGGCGCGAGCCCGGCTCGAGCGTGCCCGCGACGATCAGCGAGCGAATCTCGTCATAGGCGAGACCGACGACCGAGCGCACCCGCAACGGCTGGGCGGGATGGGGATCGACGTCGGCTTGGCGAAGAGTTGACATTCGATGTTCGAACGTTATATCGTCCCAGCGACCGGGACGCAAGCAGCACGGGAGGCGTCCCACCGACACGGGAGGGTTGATCGCATGAGCCAGGCCTCGGAGGGCGACGGCGTACAGGGAACGCTCGGCAAGAAGAACCTCACGACCATGCATGCCGTCGCGCAGGCGCTCGCGATCGGCCCCATGTTCTCGGTCGCGCTCATCCTCGGCGGTGTCTCGCGCCCCGATATCGGCGCGGGCTGGAACGCGACGCTTGCCGTCCTGCTCGCCGGGCTCGGCGTGCTCGCGATCGCGTACACGATCTCGCTTTATGCCCGGAAGTATGCGGGAGCAGGGGCTGTGTACGAGTACCTCACCCACGGCGCGCACCCCTGGGTTGGGGTGTTCGTCGCCGGCTTCTTCTTCGTCGGGGCGCTCTTCCTCGGCGGCGGTGGCATCTACCTCGGGTTGAGCGTGCTGATCGACGGGTTCTGGACGACGCACATCTCCGACAGCGGCCCGGCCTGGTGGGTCTGGGGCATGATCGCCCTCGCGATCGTCCTCGTCCTCAACTACTTCGGCATCCGTCTCGCCATTCGCGCGATGTTGACGTTCGCAATCGCGTCGTTCATCCCGATGGTGATCCTCGCGATCGTGATCATCGCGAAGGGTGGGAAGGACGGAAACACCCTGACGATGTTCAATCCTGGCGAGACATCGCTCTTCGGCGTCACGGGTGGCGGCGTGCTCGGCGGGATCCTGCTCGGCATCCTGCTCTTCGTCGGCTTCGAGGCGGCGGCCTCGATCGGCGAGGAGTCCGAGGATCCGCATCGCTCGATTCCACGCGCCCTGATCGGCACGGTTGCCGTTGCCGCGGGCTTTTTCGTGCTCATGTCCTACGCGTTCTCGATCGGGTACGGCGAGAAGGCCGTGAGCGAGGGCCTCTGGGCGTTCTCGCCGGGACCGGTCAGCGAGATGGCGACGCTCTACGTGGGATCGTGGTTCGCGACGCTGCTCGAGCTCGTCGTCATCCTCGACGCCATGGCGCTTGCGCTCGCGATCTGCGTGATGATCGGCCGCGGTTTCTTTGCGCTCGGGCGTGACGGGTTGCTCCCGGCGTTCTTCGCGAAGACGTCGCGCCGTGACACGCCGTGGGTCGGGAACCTGATGGTCGCCGTCGGCGGGATCGGCCTGACGCTGCTCGTCTTTGCGACGGATTACGCCTCCCAGTTCGGTTTCGTCGACGAGGCCGGGGCGTTCGTCCCGTTCTTTCCGAACGACCAGTTCGCAACCTTCATCCTCTCCGCCACGATCGGTTCCTTTGCGATCGAGCTCGTCTATCTCGTGCTCGCGGTTGCGGCATTCAGGCTCGTTCCCACGAGCGGCAACAAGCCGTGGCAATACCTGATCGTGGCCGTAGCGGTGGCGACGCCGATCCTCGGCTTCTACGGCGCACTCAACCCCGAGCCGCACGACAAGTCGAACTTCAACTGGGTGGCCGCTGCCTGGACGATCGGGCTCCTCGTGCTTGCGTTGATCTGGTTCGTGATCCTGGTCGTCGCCCGGCGCGACAAGATCGACGGCGCAGCATCGCACGCGGCCGAACATCACGGCGTTGCGCCGCTCGACGAGACGCTCGGCTACGAGCCCGCCGGCGACACGACGCCGCTGTAGCGGGGAGACCGTGACCGAGCTCAATTGGAACAGCATCGGCGCGGCGGAGGAGTCCCCCGTGGGCTTCCTCCGCCGGGTTGAGGTCGGGGGTACAGCCGTGTGCCTCGGGAAGACGGCCGAGGGCTGGGTCGCCTTCCAGGACACCTGTACTCACGAGGACTGCTCGCTCTCCGACGGCGAGCTCGACGGCGGCGTGATCGTCTGTCCCTGCCATGCCTCGGAGTTCGACCTCCGCACCGGGGACGTCCTCTGCCCACCAGCGCTCGAGCCGCTTCCGATCTACGAGGCGCGCGTCGAGGCGGGTGACCTCCAGGTCCGACTCGGACCGCCCCCCGCAGCCGCGGAGGCGGTGCACGAGCGGGAGGAACACGTGCCGATCGACCTTGCCCGCGCCGCGAGCACGGGCGCTCCCTCGGTTGAGGGCCTCTCGCTCGGGGACGTCGACCTGACCGATCTCGGCGTCTGGGAGCAGGGCGTGCCGTACGAGTGGCTGACGCTGCTCCGCCGGGAGGCGCCCCTGTACTGGCAGCCGGAGGAGGACGGCCGTGGCTTCTGGGTGTTCACGCGCTACGACGACATCGTCCAGATGTCCAAGGACTGGGAATCCTACTCCTCCGAGGCGGGCGGCACGTCGCTCGAGGATCTGACGCCGGAGGAAGTCGAGGCGCGGAAGTCGATGCTCGACACCGACCCACCAGCCCACACGCGGCTTCGGGCCCTCGTCAACAAGGGATTTACGCCGCGGGTCGTCAACACCTACGAGGAGCGGATCAGGGCGCTCGCGAGCGGGATCCTCGCGCAGGCATTCGAGCGCGACGCCTTCGACTGGGTCGAGGATGTTGCCTCGGAGATCCCGATGTGGGTTTTCTCCGAGATCATGGGCCTGCCGGTCGACGATCGGCGGCTGCTGATCGAGCTCGGCGACAAGCTTCTCGGCAACACCGATCCCGAGGTCGTCGGGGAGGAGAACCTGCTCGAGCTGACGTCGAACGATCCGTCGATTCGGTTGTTGCCGTTCTCGAGCCCCTTCGCACCGGAGCTGATCGAGTACGGCTGCCGGCTCGGTGCCGCCCGTCGCACGGATCCGCGTGACGACATCACGACGAAGCTCGTCGAGGCGGAGCTCGACGGCTCCCGCCTCTCCGAGCACGAGTTCGGGCTCTTCTTCATCCTTCTCACGACGGCCGGGAACGAGACCACGAGGCACACGATCAGCCTCGGCCTCCTCGACCTCCTGGCCCACCCCGACGAGGTCGCCCGCCTGATCGCCGACCCATCGCTCGCCGGTACGGCGGCCGACGAGATCCTTCGACGTGCCCATCCCGTCCACCACTTCAGGCGCACCGCCACGCGCGACGTCACCGTCCACGGCAGCAGGATCGAGGCCGGAGATAAGGTGACGATGTGGTACGCAGCCGGCAACTACGACGAGGAAAAGTTCGCCGATCCGTATCGGCTCGACCTCGGTCGACAGCCGAACCGACACCTCACGTTTGGACTCGGTGGGCCCCATTTCTGTCTCGGGGCACATCTTGCGAAGCTCGAGGTGAGGATCTGGCTCGAGGAGATGATCCCCTACCTCGATCGCATCGAGCTCGCCGGAGCGCCGACGCGCCTGCGTTCGAACTTCTTCAACGGCATCAAGCGCCTGCCCGTGCAGGTGCGCTCCTGACCACCGATCCAGGCTGAGGAGGCATCGAGTTGAGCTTGCACCAGGAAGCGGAAGCGGCCGCGAGGACAATGAGCGGCCTTGGCGTGCGCGCCGTCAGGTTGCTCTTCACCGACCTGCACGGCGTTGCGCGCGGCAAGGACATCCCGATCGGGCACTTCGCCGGCATGTGCGAGGAAGGCGTCTCCTTCTGCGCCGCCGTGATGGGAACCGACCTGCGGCACACGCCGGTCGTCGGCGGCGAGGAGGGGTACATCGACCTCGCGATCCGACCCGAGCTCGACACGCTGCGCTCTGTGCCCTGGCAGCCGGAGGTTGCCTGGTGCCTCGGCGAGGCGTGGACGCTCGATGGCGCCGATCACTTTCCGTCGTGTCCGCGGGCCTTGCTTCATCGGGTCGTCGACGCGTACGCGGAGCGTGGCCTCGAGCCGATCGTGGCGCCCGAGCTCGAGTTCTTTCTCGCCGAGCGCGATGCCGACGCTCCGAACGGACTCCGTCGCTACGTCGACGAGCTCTCTCGCGTCTACACCGTGGGGGCCGTCTCCGACCCACGCGAGATCGTCCTCCGGATGCTCCTCTGGTGCGACGAGCTCGGGCTACAGGCGTTTGCGGCGAACCACGAGTTCATGAACTCGCAGTACGAGATCAACGTCAAGCACTCCGGTGCCCTCGACGCCGCGGATCGGGCGTTCATGTTGAAGGCGGCCGTGAAGGAGATCGCGGTTCGCGAGGGGATGCTCGCCACATTCATGGGCCGCCCATTCGCAGATCAGGGCGGCTCCGGCTTCCATGTCCACCTCTCGCTCAACGACGCTGACGGCAGGAACGCCTTTGCCGACGAGGGAGGCCCTGACGGCCTCAGTCCGCTCGCTGCCAACTTCATCGCCGGCGTGATCGATCATGCCCAGGGGCTTCAGGCGATCCTCGGGCCGACGATCAACTCGTACAAGCGCATCCTCCCCGACAGCCTCGCTCCGACGCATGCGAACTGGGGGCACGACAACCGGACGGCCTTCTGCCGCGTCCCGAACGAGCGCGGCTCGAGGGCTCGGGTCGAGGTGCGCACTGCCGACGGCGCCGCCTGCGCACACCTGATGATCGCAGCGCTCCTCCTTGCAGGACTCGACGGTATCGAGCGAGGTCTCGCTCCCCCCGACCCGGTCGTCGGCGATGCGTACCGCATGGACGATGCCCACGCCGGTTCGTCGCTTCCCTCCGATCTCGGATCAGCGCTCGACGCGCTCGAGGCCGACGCGGTGCTCACCGAGCGAATCGGTACGAGCCTCGTCTCGACATTCCTCGCGATGAAGCGATTCGAAGTGGAGCGGTTCACCGAGGCCGTCGGCGAGCTCGACGTCGAGGCCGTCAGCCAGTGGGAGATCGAAGAATATGCTGCCCATCTCTAGCCCCGAGGGACGCTGCGTCAGCGTCCAGCACGACGGCGAAGCGCGCTGGGGCCGCCACGTCGGCGCCGAGATCATCCTCTCCGACGGCCTCCGGATCGCCGAGGTATCGGCGCACTATCTCGCCCCCGCCTCTCCGTCGAAGATCCTCGCGGTGCATCTCACGTACGGGAGCCGCGTGCGAGAGTACGAGGCGAAGACGCCGCCCGAGCCGTCGTACTTCATGAAGCCGCCGACGACGCTGAACGGCCATCGTCAGCCCGTGCTGATGGCCCGCGGCTCGCGCTTTCTCAACTACGAGGGCGAGCTCGCGGTGATCATCGGGCGCCGAATGAAGGGAGTGCCGATCGACCAGGTTCTGGACTACGTTGGTGGCTACACGTGCGCCAACGACGTCGGCATGCACGACTTCCGGCACGCCGACCGCGGCGCCATGCTGCGCGTCAAGGGCCACGATGGCTTCCTCCCGCTCGGGCCGGAGCTCGTGCCCGCGGCCGAGTTCGACCCGACCGACTTCACGCTCCGCACCGTTCTCAACGGCGAGGTCGTGCAGGAGGCGACGGCCGACGATCTCCTCTTCCCGGTCGCCTACCAGCTCGCGGATCTCTGCCGGCTGATCACACTCGAGCCCGGTGATGTGATCCTCACAGGCACGCCCGCGAACTCCCGCCCGATGAAGACCGGTGACGTCGTCGAGGTCGAGATCTCGGGCATCGGCCGGCTGACGAACACGATCGAGGAGTGGGACGTCGATCTCGCAGGTCCGGGAGAGCAGATGCAGGTCTCGGCGCAGACGCTTCACGTGGCGCTCGCGATTCCCGAGGACGAGGCAGAGCGGATGGTGGCCGAGGGCCGCGAGCCGTGATCCGCCTGCACCGGCTCGACCACGTCTCCCTGCGCGTCGCCGATCTCGACGAGGCGTCCGCCCGGTGGCAGATCCAGTTTGGGCTGGTCGAGCGCGCGCGGGAGAACGGGAAGGCGCTCCTCGCCTGCAACGACGAGCCGTACTGCCTCGAGCTCCTCGAGGGGGAGATCCCCGGGCACGACCATTTTGCGTTCGAGCTGGCCCGGGATTGCTCGCCCGACGACGCCCGCGCCCACCTCCTGACCCACGATCTCGCCTGGGAGGAGCGCGAGGACTCGTTGTTCGTCGACGATCCGGATGGCCGCCCCGTGCAGCTGATGCCGCACGTACCGCCGGCGGCCGAGGTCGACCGCTGGCCGCAGCACGCGCGGCCGTCCACGACAGTCCATCTCGGCGCGGCCCGCAAGTTGGGCCACGTCAACTGCCTGACGAGCGACATTCACGCAGGTTTTCGGTTCTACACCGAGGTGCTCGGCATGCGCCTGTCGGACTGGCTCGACGAGGTGGGCGTCTGGTTCCACATCAACACCGATCACCACGTGATGGCTCTCGTCGACGTCGGCTACGCCCATTTCCACCACCTTGCCTTCGAGACCGTCGACATCGGGAAGATGCGCGACATGCTCGATCATGTCGCCCGCCACGGCCGCTGGCTCGGCTGGGGGCCGACACGGCACGGAATCGCGGGCAACATCGCGAGCTACGTCCGAATCGTCGAGGAGGCGTGCTTCGTGGAGCTGTACTGCGACATGGAGCAGATCCAGGATGATCACGTCCCGCGCGTCTACCCCGACGATCGCTACTCCTCGAATACGTGGGGGCCGCTGCCGCCCCGCTCCTACTTCCGCTTCGACCCGGTCGCGATCGAGTACGAGCGCGAGAGCCTCGAGACGCGTGGGCACGTCTTGCCGCCGCCCGGGGAGGCGTGATGGCCGTCACCGGTTTCACGATCCCGCGCTCGCCCGGAGGCCGCTCGTCCATCGTGCCGTATCCGCCCTGGCATTACGTCGGAGACTTTCTCGTCGTCGAGTACTGGGCCGATCCCGAGAAGGCAGCATCGGTGCTTCCGAAAGGTCTGGACCCTCACCCCGATGCAGGGCGGTGCGCGGCCGTGTTCGCCGACTGGCAGTCGTGCTCGGAGCGGGGCGGCGAGCTGACCGACCCCTCTCGCTCGCAGTACAAGGAGGTCTTCCTCGTCGTCAACGCGCTGCTCGACGGCGAGGAGGTGACGACGTGCCCCTTCATCTGGGTCGACCGCGACTTCGCGCTGACGCGTGGGTGGCTGCAGGGCTTCCCCAAGAAGCTGGGCTCGATCTGGATGACACGCACGTTCGGGCTCGAGAGCCCGGCCGATCCCGGTGTGAGGGCCGGGGCGACCTTCGGCGGCACCTGCGCTGCCTACGAGCGCCGCGTCGTCCAGGCGACCGTGACGCTGGAGCAGCTCTCGGAGACCGGTCCGACGCACAACGACCCACCGATCGTCAATGTGCGGCACTTCCCGCGACTGGAAGCCGGTCGTCACGACGACCCCGCCGTCCACGAGCTCGCACGCTCCCGCAGTCGCGACCGCGTCGTTTCGGCAGTATGGGAGGGGAGCGCGACGCTCGACCTGTTCGGCGCACCGCACGAGGAGCACGATCTGCTTGCTCCCGTGAAGATCGGCAAGGGCTTCAGGTTCACGTTCGGGTACACGGTCGACGACCAAGAGATCGTGAAGGATCTGCGCGCATGACGCGGGTCGCGCTCGTCACCGGCGGTGGCACGGGGATCGGAGCGGCTGTTGCACGACGGCTTGCCGCGGACGGATACGCGGTTGCAGTGACGGGCCGCAGGCCCGGGCCGATCCAGGAGGTCGCGGCCGAAGTAGGAGGGCTCGCCGTCGCCGCCGACGCAGGTGTCGCCGCCGATGCCGACCGCGCGGTGGCGGAGACGGTCGCTCGGTTCGGCGGGCTCGACGCGCTGGTGCTCAATGCCGGAATCGGCGGTGAAGGGTCGCTGCTCGATTTCGACCCGGTGTCGTTCGAGAGTGTCTTCCGCACGAACGTCTTCGGGGCGCTGCTCGTCGCCCGCGCGGCGATGCCCCAGCTCCTCGAGCGCCGTGGCGCCGTGGTCTCGATCGGCTCGGTCGCCGGGATGCGGGCGGCGCC
>NZ_JBDSNT010000072.1:0-25120 GCF_039915195.1 Gaiella sp. | reverse complement strand
ATTACATCACTTGTTGGCGCCTACCTCGTAGAGACTGGTCGCGAGGAGATGGCCGACGACGTGCGGGGCTTCGAGATGACCCTGCTCCATTACCGCCGCACGTTTGTCGAGAAGCTGTTCGCGATCCACGGCAAGGTTCAACGACTTCTCGACGAAGAGCATCCGCTCGGCCGCGACGCACGGCACTACCCCGACCTCTTCGCGCTCGCTGGCACGGAAGCGGTCCGCAACATGCTGGCCTCGGAGGAGTACGAGGAGATCCGACTCGACTACGACCGCACCAGTCGCGAGTTCTTCGAGTCGATCTATCGGCCACCCAAGGGGCTTTCATTTCGAGACAGTCCCGCATTGTTCCCAGATGACGAGCTTCGCGCGCGCCTCGAACCAGACTACGACGAGCAGTGTCGTCTCTTGTTTGCGGATGGCAACTATCCGACATTTACCGAAGTCCTCGTCCGTTTCGCGGAACTCCGCTAGCTTCTCTAAGGACACCGCCTCTTGCTGGCCGGTGAGCGCGGCTGCCTGGGTCGCTTCGCCAACGAACAGGCGGGTCCTCAAGGAGGCATCCACCTTTCGAGGATCGTCGTGTAGGTGGGAACCGCAACTCGAGCGACTGCCGCCGACACACAGCGCGGATCCGATCGCTGTGTTGCACCTGCTGAGCGTACGGTGAGCGTACCGGCCTGTCTCCGCATGGTGCAGTTCGCTGCAGTAAGTTCAAGTGTTGAAAGCGGCTACTTGCAGGCAGATTCCGTCCGTTGCAGTTCGCTGCAGCCTGCGAGGCTGGGCTTTTAATCCCAAGGTCGCTGGTTCGATCCCAGCACGGCCCTTAGAAATACCTGCAAATAGGCTTTTCTTTCTCCATCCTCCTCTAGGGTTCCAGGTAGCCGTCGCTGTCTCTTCCGCGGGGAAGAGCTCGACGATTGGGAGAACGGCGCACACTCGAGGTGATCGAAATGTCGCGAGGAGGTCGTATCGTCCGCCCGCACAACGGAGAACTCTGAAGAATGACCGCTGATCACGTACTCCAGCGGTACTCCCAGGCAAGAATACCCTGGAAATCGGCGGCAGATTTACGGCCTAGGGGATTCACTATCCCCTCTTGACGACCTTAAGCTGCTTTGACGAATTGGGCCGACACGGCAGCGGTTTCCGACGGCGTGCGCAAGTTCGATTCTCGCCGGGGGAATGCACCTCGATTCGATCCGATTCACCCGCCGACCCGGATCATCTTCCGATTCACGAACTCCTCGGTCGCGTAACGGCCGAGCTCGCGACCGAAGCCGGAGCGCTTGACGCCGCCGAACGGGAGCTCCGCTGCATTTGCACCGACGACGTTCACGAAGACCATCCCGGCCTCGATTCGATCGGCGACGCGCAATGCCTGATCGGGATTGGTGGTAATAAGCCGGGTCATTCGGGAATCGAGTCACAAGCGGAGAGCACGGCACCACCCTGGCAACAACCCCACGCAGGCTCTCGCACTCTCACAGATTAGGAATTTCCCGACTTGTACTCGGTGGCGCGATGCTTGGCCCGGCTTGGGCGTGCATGATCTTGGGATGCAGCGCGCGCTTCCAGCCGGGACCGTGACCTTCCTCTTCACGGATGTCGAAGGCTCGACGACACTTCTCCACGCACTGGGCGAGGAGGCGTACGCGGCGGTGCTCGCCGAGCACCGGCGGATTCTTCGCGCGGCGTTCGGCGCGCGCGGAGGAGTCGAGGTGGACACGCAGGGGGATGCTTTCTTTATTGCCTTCCCGACCGCAGCTGCTGCGCTCGAGGCGGCTACTGCCGCGAACGAGGAGCTCGCCCGCGGGCCGATCCGCGTGCGCATGGGGATCCACAGCGGGACGCCGCTCGTCACCGACGAGGGCTACGTCGGAGTCGACGTTCACCGGGCCGCCCGTATTGCTGCCTGCGGCCACGGCGGTCAGATCCTTCTCTCCTCCGCGGCAGCCGGGCTTGTCGACGCAGAAGCCCTTCGCGATCTCGGCGCACATCGGCTCAAGGACCTTTCGGCTGCCGAGCGCATCTACCAGTTCAGCGGCGCAGAGTTCGCACCGCTGCGCAGCCTCTATCGAACGAACTTGCCTGTGCCGGCGACGGTGTTCATCGGCCGCGCCGACGATCTCGAGCGCATCTCAGCGCTCCTCCGCGCCGACGAGCCGCGCCTTTTGACGCTGACCGGGCCGGGCGGTGTGGGCAAGACGCGGCTGGCGCTGCAGTCGGCTGCTGCCGCTTCGGACCGGTTCGAGGACGGCGTCTATTGGGTGCCGCTTGCCTCGCTCGATGACACGCGGCTCGTCCTGCCGACGATCGCCCGCGAACTCGACGCGAAGCGGGGTCTCGCTGAGCACATCGCCGACCGCTCGCTTCTGCTCGTGCTCGACAACATCGAACACCTCATCGACTCCGCCGGCGAGCTGCCGGCGCTCCTTGCGAGCTGTCCAAACCTGCAGCTGCTCGTGACGAGCCGGGAGCTCCTGAGGGTTCCAGGCGAGCAGGCCTATCCGCTTTCAGAGCTGAGCCCCGCAGATGGTGTCGCGCTCTTTCTCGTCCGCGCCCACGACACCGATCCGGCATTCGCGCCGTCCGAGGCCGTGGCCGAGCTGTGCGCACGGCTCGAGCATCTGCCACTCGCACTCGAGCTCGCTGCTGCACGCATGCGTACTCTCTCTCCCGCGCAGCTCCTCGAACGGCTGGGCGGCAGGCTCGACCTCCTCAAGGCCGGCCGCGGCGTCGATGCGCGCCAGCAGACGCTGCGTGCGACGATCGAATGGAGTCACGATCTGCTCGACGCCGACGAAAAGTTGCTCTTTGCCCGGCTCGCGGTGTTCGCGGGCGGCTGGACGCTTGACGCAGCCGAGGACGTCTGCGATGCCGACATCGATCTCGTCCAGTCGCTCGTCGACAAGAGCCTCATCCGTTTGCGCGAGCGAGGCCGCTTTTTCATGCTCGAGACGATCCGCACATTCGCGCTGGAAAGGCTCGAGGACTCCGTTGAGGCGCGCGAATTGAGGGAGCGCCACGCCGCGCATTTCCTCGTGTACGCAGAGACCGCCGCTTCGGCGCTTGAGGAAGAGCGCAAGCAAGCCTTGTTTGAGCGCCTCGAGGACGACCTGCCGAATTACCGCGCCGCGCTCGCCTGGAGCATCGACAACCGACCCGAGGACGGTGCGCGGCTCGCTGACGCCTTGTGGGCGCTGTGGTTCGCGCGAGGGCATCTGATCGAAGGGCGCCGCTGGCTCGCCGCCGTCCTCGACCGGTACACCAAGCAAGATCGGGTGCGCATCGGCGCTCTGAACGCAGCCTCAGTGCTCGCGTCGCTCCAGGGTGACTGGCTGGATATGAAGCGCTACGCCGAAGAAAGCCGACGTCTTAGCGAACAACTCGGCGACCCGAGCCTCGCCCGTGATTCCCTGCTCACGCTCGCGCGGGCCCGGATCGCCGACGGCGATCCAGACGGCGCGATGCTCCTCATCGACGAAGTCGAGGCGGCCGCCGCCGCCGCCGGAGATCAGCCCCTCCTGGGCATGGCTCAGTTCAGCGCCGGCTATCTCGAACTGACGCGCGGCCACTACGAGCAGGCACAGCTACGGCTCGAAGCAGCGCACGAGACGCTCGCCGCCGCAAGCCACCTGCACGGCACCGCGCGCACACTCGCCGCTCTCGGCTCGGTGGCTCTACACGAGCATCGCACAGCTGACGCCGAGCGCCACTTACGCCAAAGCATCGAACTCGCGCGAGCGGACGGCGACCTCGGGAATCTCGCCTGGGCGCTCGAGTTGCTCGGCGCAAACCGGGCGGCAACGGATTCGGAGACGGCAGCGCAACTGCTCGGTGCCGCCGAGGCGCTGCGCGAATCACTCGGCAGCGAGCTCGAAGGCATCGAACTCGCGCTGCACGAGCGCGCCGTGGAGACGCTCGCGCCCGCAAACCTCGCTACGAGCTGGGCCGCTGGGCGTGAGCTTGCGCCTGAGGACGCCGCCGCCCTCGCCCTGACCCCAAGCCCGCAAGCCTAGACAGCCCATACGAAGCCTCGCGCGACGCGAAACGGCGGGCTGCGCGATGGAACGCGATCGATTTGGTGGCCATCTCCACGAAAGCGGGGGAACTCCAGTGAGGCGAAGAGGATGCGCCGCCGACGTTCAAGGCGCACCCGAGCGCTGAAACGAGTCGAGCCGATGCGACTGTGTCCGGGCGCCCCCCCAGTTGGCGTTAGGCATGACCTCGCCTGCGCGTGTGGCGGCGCGATCGACTCGCTCCGTTGGCGTCGACGTGGTACCCGACGGGGCGTAGCCGCGGAAGGTAGGGCGGCTACGCCCCGAGAGGACGATCAGGCCGCCTTGGCGACCTTCTCCTTGCTGAGGCGTGTTGCGATGCGCTCGACGGTCTTAAGCGCTGCCTTTTCCTGCTTGAGGTTTTCGTCGAGGAGCGCGACCGCTTCGTCCTTGCCGAGCGCCTTCGCCATCCGTCGCAGCGTTTCATAGGCGGCGATCTCGTAGTTCTCGGTGCGCGCGGCGGCGCCAAGGTCGACCATGTTGATCAGGTCGTCGGAGGTTTCCTCGACCATCTCCTTGTGCTCCTTGGTCAGCCCCTGGAAGGCAAGGCACTCTTCCGCTTTCGCGGGCTCGCCGAAGAGCTTGAACACCTCCTTGACGTTCGTGACGTGCGAGCGGGTCTCCTTGAGATGCTGCTTCAGGGCCGCCCGGAACTCTTTGTCGGTGACCTGCGAGATCAGTTCCGGGAGGGCCTTGCTCACGAGCTGCTGCTCGACATACAGGATGTCGCCGAGCTCGTGGATGAACAGCTCATGCGGGTTCGTGATCTCAGCCATCGTTAGTGACCGTCTCCGTCGGAGTCGCCGGGGATCACGTCCTCGATCGCGTCCGACACCTTATGACCAACGCCGCTCGCGTCCTCCTTCACACGTTCAGCCGCGTCACCAACCTTGTCTCCGGCACGGTCCGCGGCGTCCTTCGCGTCACTACCTGCGTCGCGGAGCTCACCTTCAGTGCGGGTCGTATCATCCATATCTGCTCCTTTCACCGAGCATCGGGTGAGACCCATGTACCCCGACGCACCAGCCCCGAAACCTCGAACGACACGACGGTCGATCTGACCGGGCAGGAGCCATGGTCCGTCCCGGATTTGATGCCAACTTGATCTCGTGGGTGATCGTGGTCGTCCGGGGGAAGGGAGTCGGGTGGCATCGGTCGTCCTCGGAAGTATTCGTCGGAGTTGCGGGAGCGGGCGGTGAAGGTGGCGCGGGAGTCGGAGCGTGGGATCTCGCCGGTCGCGCGTGATCTCGGGTTGAACCCCGAGACGCTGCGGGTGTGGGTGCTGCAGGCGGAGGCTGATGACGGCAGCCGTCGTGAGCGTCTGACTTCGGTGGAGCGGGAGGAGCTTGGGCGCTGCGGCGGGAGGTGAAGGACGCACCGCTCACTCGGCGGAAACACCCCGAACGAGACCGCCGCCGCCTACCGGCCCTACACGGCCGCAAGACCAAAACAGATGAACAGATCACAACGAAAACCAACTAAACCGGTCGGCGCAGAAACCGGGACGGGCCATCGAAGAATTGTGGAGCTGAACTGCCGCGGTCGCAGGGAGTGGCGCGGTTAGCCCCTGGGGTCGAGTGCGTCGGCGACATAGCTGCCGACGCCAAGCTTCTCGACGATCCAGTAGGTGGTGTGCTTCTCGAGTGCCTTTTCCACGGCGGGGACCATGTGCTCTGGAACAACCAGGAATCGGTCTCCTGCTGCTCGGACGTGTTCGTATTCATGGGGTGAAAGCGCCACCATGGTCGCGCAACGACGCTGGGCACACTCGCAGAAATATTCGGTTTGCTCATCGGCGGATACGCCTTGTCGCACCTTCTCCAGGCTCTCGTTCAGGGAACGAAAGAGGCTCTCGTTTCGGGCGGCTCGTACCTGGCGCTCGTCCTCGGTCACGTTCCCTCACTCCGTTTCAGTCTCACATCGCATGGGCAGAACGGTGTGTCCATGATATGCGTCTGCCTCACTGACCCACAAGACCGCTCCACCCTTGCGAGGTACTTGCGATTCAGCGATATCTGCGTCCATGACGACGGAGTGGACACCCTTCTCGTCGACTTCTCGAACTTTGATCTCGATGAGCAAGCACAGCTGCGTGTCGTGAACAGAATGCTCCAAGCCTGCCAGCGGATCCGCGGTCAACGGATCGAAGCCGAGGTGCGATCCGCCTCACGGCACCATGGTTGACGCTTTGCGGCTTCCGGGATTCCATGGCCTCGGAGACGCCAAACGAGTAGCGGCCTAACGGTCCCTCCGGAGCCCAAGCCGTGCAACGCACGGCCCAAGCGCGTTTCGTGGTTTCGTCACATCCTCCACGGACATGAGGACGGGTACCTCAAATGACGGGAGCTTGTCTTCCCGCCTTCGAGACGAAACACCACTTCGGCTCGGATCGCGGGCACATCGTCATAGAGCGCACGACCGACGAGTAAGTTCGGGCGAGCGCGTCGGCGCGAGGGCGTCGAGCCGCCCAACAGCGCTCACGACGTTTCGTTCATGGCGGCTAGGGAACTTCTTCTAGGTGCGCGATCCGGTTGCGGTGCTCGGCTCGTGCTTCGGCTGCCGTGCGAAATACGAGGCTTACCGTTACTTTCTGATCGACTACGCAGGCCAGTATCGTCTTCTCGCTGTCTGCGATACCGCCCGTGGGCAGTGAGTGTCGCAGCCTGCCCCCGACGATCATCCAACCGTCGCCCAGGTGATCGGACTTCAGCAGGACTGGGTCGAATACGAGGTGGCTGTTGGCCTCGATCGCCGCAATGACATTCGCCCGCCCCACGACGAGTTGGCCCGCGGTGGCGTAACTTCGAACCTCGACATCCTCGGCCAGCAACTCCACGAGAAGATTGAGGTCACGTTTTGCTAACGCATCCACCATCTGTGCGTACATGGCCGTGGTCGGGTGACTTTCTTGACGCGGCACGCCCGAAATGTTTCAGATGCGACGGAGGCACGCAACTAGCTTGCGTGGAGCGGAGGATGCCTGGCAGGGGGCTTAGGCTCTCTGAGCGGGGACCGGCTGAGCTCAGCGAGTCGAGCAGCTCGTGCGCCGAGGCAAGACACTCTTCCCTGCCAGCCAGTGTTCGTTAACGATGGCGTGCAGTGAAGATCGTCTCAAGGGAGCGTACGCGCCGTGGAGATGGAAGTAGGGACTTTCAGCCGGAAGGTCGAACTGAACACTGTGGACGATCTGCCCGACGGTCTTCGAGAGGACGACCACCGCGACTACGCGTCGCGACCTCGCGCCGTTTTCCGGTACGGCGTGCTCTTCGCCCTGGCCGTCCTGGCTGGCCTTGGGCTCGCCAATGCCTTCGGTGAAAAGCCAGCACGGGATCGTGCGGAGAGCCGCGTCGCTGGCCTCGAGGTGACGGCGCCCACCAGGGTTCGTGGAGGCTTGTTCTTTCAGGGAAGGTTCCGCATGGAAGCGCGGACGCTGATCAAGCACGCCACGCTCGTGTTGGATCCAGGGTGGCAGGAGGAGCTTTCGATAAACACCATCGAACCCTCGCCGATCGGCGAGGCGAGCCGCGACGGCCGACTGGCGCTCGACTTCGGAGCGATCCAGCCCGGCCATGCCGTGGTTGCGTATGTGCAGTTCCAGGTCAACCCGGCACAGTTCCTGAAGCGCCGCTCGCAGGGCGTCGCCCTCACCGACGGAGAGCAACCGCTTCTCCGAATCGACCGCTCCCTCACCGTCTTTCCCTAACAGCCGTGGATATCGTCCTTCGCTGCACTGTCATCTTCATCTTCCTCTACGTCGTCATGCGCGCGATCGGCCGACGAGAGCTATCACAACTACAGCCGTTCGATCTCATTTTGCTCGTCGTCCTAGGCGACCTGATCACGCAAGGCGCAATCCAGTCTGATCTCTCCGTCACCGGCTCCCTGCTTGCGGTCGCCACATTCTCGCTTCTGTCTGTCCTGACGTCGTACCTCTCGTTCCGGTTCAAAAGGCTGCGACCGATCCTGGACGGAGAGCCGATCATCGTCGTCCAAGATGGCAAAGTCATCGAGCGCAACCTCGCACGAGAGCGCCTCACGATAGAAGACGTCGAGAAAGAGGCCCGCTCCCAAGGGATCGAACACCTCTCGGACGCCAAATGGGCGGTACTGGAAACAACGGGGCGCATCAGCTTCATCCGTACCCGCTCATAGCGTCATGGGGTGAACGTGCTCTCTGGGACGCGAATCACTCGATCGGGGCGTTTCGACACCACGGAAACGGGTATCCCATCTCGCACATAGGCGACCGCGGTACGCGGATCGTCGTTTACAGGGGGTGCCCATCCGAACACGGCCTCCCAAGCGGCACTGAGCCCGGGCCACTACGGCCCGGGCTTCGCTTCGTTGGTGTGCCCGACCGCCCAGCAGGGCTGCGCGCCCTGCGGCCTGAATCGTTACACAGGTCGTTACACCAGTTCGTGGTGCAACAGGTGTCCATAGGCTTGGACACGATCGAGGCAGACAGCCCGAGATCCCGCTCAAAAAGCGGAGCCTGGCGCGTCGGCGGAACGCAAGGGACACTGGCCTGGGACGGAAGCGATCATCTTCGGCTCGAAACGGTGAGACGACCTGACGGCCCGTACGAACCCGGAGTCACACACCAAGTGGACGATATCGTCGCTCCGGATAGCATGACTGGTCATGCGCGTGGTCTTGGCGCGATCGTCGACGCACTCCAGGCCAGCCGTACCCCGGAGACGGTCGCCCATGAGAACCTGCTGAGTCTCGCGATGGTCGAGGCGGCGGTGCGAAGCTCGCGCGAAAGGCGCACCGTCGAAATCGCCCACGTCCTTGCCGAAGCGGGATGGGACTTCGCATCACACGAACCGACGAGCAGGTTGCACTCCTGAACACGGCGACTCAGAGCAACAAGAAGTTGACAACAAGAAGTTGATCAGTCGTGACGGTGTGGAAGGGCGAGGAGACGACATCAGCGAGAAGGTGGCTTCGATGATCGGGAGCTTGATCCTATCCTCCTGGGATCGAGCTCCCGAGGCGGGTGCAACGGATGTGAGTATGGCCAGGAAAGTGCTCTCCATCCCGGCTAATCACATCCGTTGCACCCGCCCAGATCTCCGTTCTTGACACAGGTCCGCCACAGCAATTCCTCGTGTCCGCATGCCTCCGTATCCGACACGACCGGTTTCTGGCGCAACGTTTTGAGCCGCGGCACTACGATGGATCGAGTGCGGGTCTTGATCCTCGGCGGAGCGGGCATGCTTGGTCGCAAGCTCGGGGAACGGTTGGCGGCTGACGGACGGCTGGGTAAAGCCGAGATCGCGCACCTGTCGCTCGTCGACGTCGCGCCACCGCTGCCGCTGCCGCCCGTGGCGATCGAGGTCGATGCTGCGGTTGCGGACATTTCGCTGCCCGGGGTCGCCGAGCGAGTCATCGCGGACCGGCCAGACGTCGTGTTCCACCTCGCCGCGGTGGTGTCGGGCGAAGCGGAAACCGATCTCGAGAAGGGGTACCGGGTCAACGTGGAAGGGATGCGGCTCCTGCTCGACGCCGTTCGTGGCGTGGGCGACGGCTACCGACCGACGGTCGTTCTTGCGTCGTCGATCGCGGTGTTCGGGGCGCCGTTCCCGGAGACCATCCCCGACGAGTTCGCCACGACGCCGCTGACGAGCTACGGCACCCAGAAGGCGATCGGGGAGCTGCTCCTCGCCGACTACTCGCGCCGCGGGTTTCTCGACGGCGTCGCGATTCGACTCCCGACGATCTGCGTTCGTCCGGGCACCCCCAACGCAGCCGCGTCCGGCTTCTTCTCGAGCATCATCCGCGAGCCGCTCCACGGCCGCGAGGCGGTCTTGCCCGTGTCGGAGGACGTGCGCCACTGGGTCGCATCGCCGCGGGCAGCGATGGGCTACCTGGTGCACGCGGCGAGCCTCGATCGCCGCACGCTCGGGAACCGCTGCTGTCTGACGATGCCCGGACTCTCGGTGACCGTGGCGGAGCAGATCGAGGCACTCCGGGAGGTCGCCGGCGAGGCGGCGGTTCGCCTGATTCGTCGCGAGCCGGACGAGAGGATCACGAGGATGGTCGCCGGTTGGCCGAGCCGCTTCGATCCCCAGCGGGCCCTGGAGCTCGGCTTCCGCGGGGAGACAAGCTTCGCAGAGATCGTTCGCTCCTACATCGACGACGAGCTCAGTGGCAGTGTGGCAGCAGGCCCCGGATGAGCAGCATGGCGCTGGTCACGAGCGCGCCCACTCCATCGCATGGGACTAGTCGGGCTCTGCACGGATCGAGGAGCGATCACAATGCAGGTCGGCGCATCTCCGATCGGTGCTCGCGAGCCGCATCGTCGGGTGAAGCGACTGATCGCGCGCGGGGACGTGAAAGAGCTCGAGAAGTGACCGTCAGCCCGACCGGATGATGCACCGGAAGCCGATGTGACAGGTCGACGTGTCGACGGCTTCCGCCTGTCGGGCGGAGGGTCGATAGCGGAAGCAATAGTTCGGCGCGCAGAGATGCGAGCCACCCTTGATCACCTTCCGCGGGATCGTCTCGCCCGGGCCGAAGCTCGCGTCCGAGCTCGTGACCCTGGGATTCCGCGGTACGCAACAGGGCTTCGAGAGGCCCTCCGGGCGGTTCGGCGCATACCAGTCGGTCGTCCACTCCCAGACGTTGCCCGCCATGTCGAAGAGGCCGTAGCCGTTGGCGGGGAACGAGCCGACGGGTGACGTTCCCTCGTATCCGTCGGTCTTCAGGTTCTGCCACGGGAACGCGCCCTGCCACACGTTCGCTGCGTCCGGCTCGTGCTCGTCGCCCCAGGTGAAGACGGCGCGGTCGAGGCCGCCTCGGGCAGCCACCTCCCACTCCGCCTCGGTTGGCAGCTCCTTGCCCGCCCAGGCCGCGAACGCCTCCGCGTCCTCGTAGGCGACGTGCGTGACGGGGTGACGATCTCGGCCGTTGATCGTCGTACCCTTCCCGCCGGGTCGCTTCCACATCGCTCCCGGCACGTACTCCCACCACCGCCGGACATCCTCGAGCTCGACCGGAGCAGACGGCTTGCGGAACACGAGCGATCCGGGGACGAGAAGCTCCGGGTCGGCGTCGGGATACTGGTGCGCGGCGGGTGAGCGCTCTGCCAGCGTGCGATGACCGGTCTCGCGGACGAAGCGCCGGAAGTCGGCAGCCGTGACGGGGTGCGAATCGATCCAGAACCCGTCGACACTCGCCGGATGGGCAGGAGCCTCCTCCGGATAGAAGTCGTCCGAGCCGAGCTGGAAGGTGCCTCCCGGAACCCAGGCCATCCCGGGGAGGGGCGGGAGAGCGGGCGCGGGGGTCTGCGAGGGAGGTGAGAATTCGTCGACCATTGATAGTCCTCGTGTAGACGAACGAGTACCCAATCTACCCCGAGTCGGACCGTGCACGGGAACGACTATCGTCGCGGCCACGTGCCGCCTTGTCGCCCTCTCGGGCGCTACCGACGCGCATCATTGCCGGAGGTGCGCGTCAGACGTCGGCGTCGGGGCGCTTCGCCGCCTTCTTCTCTGCCTTCCGGGCTTTGTGGGCAGCCGACTGCTCGGCCACCTTCTCCTTCGCGCCGATATACGATGTCCCGACGAGCTGCTTCCCCCCCGTCCATCCGAAGACCCAGACGACCATCCCGATCGCGAACGAGACGTTCCACGCAGTGACGATGAGTTGCTGGCCGAGAGAGTAGGCGATCGCGTTCGACGTCGCGAGGGCATCGCCTCAGGCGAATCGCCTTGATTCGCGAGCTTGAAGCAGGTCGGCGTCGGCTCTCATGATCAACCGATTGAGGCTCTCTCCCAGCCCGGCTTCGGCGACGCCGAAGGAGATTGAGTGCTCGCGGTCGAGGAGCTTGAGCACTGTTGCGATCTCGCCGAATCGAGCGCGAGCGTCGGCCTCGGACGTGTTAGGGATGCCGCAGACGAACTCGTCGCCGCCGTAACGCACCGCGACATCGTAAGGTCGTAGGTGGGCGCGTACGACGTACCCGATCAGCCCAAGTAGTTCGTCGCCTGCTTGATGTCCGTGCTGGTCGTTGATGTGTTTCAGCTTGTCAACGTCGACGAAGACGAGGACGAGACGCGTTTCCTCCCGGTGTGCGCGGACGCGTGTCTTTTCGAGTTCGTCAAGGCCGAAGCGTCGGCTCCACGCGCCCGTCAGTTCGTCAGTTGCCGCGAGTGTCAGCATCGCCGCCGCCTCGTCTCTGAGGCGCTCTGCTTCTGCGCGATCACGGGCTGCAGCGGCCCTGTCTGCGGCCGCTTCGGCCAAAGAGGCATCCCGATCGCTGCCCCTGACGCGCGCTTGTCCACGTTGGAATCTCATGCCTTGTTCGGTGTTCCCCGCTGAGCGGCCACACAAACGAGAATGATCCCGCCGCCCGCAGGTGGTTTGAACCTGGCGGCGGTGGGTAAGGAATACCGATGGATTGTTCTCACGGCTCGCGCGACGCCTACCGTCTCGGTGTCGAATCGGGCGAATCCGACGGCGTGATCGTGATCACGGTTCGTGGAGAGGCCGACCTCAACGAAGCTCCGATTCTTCGTGACGCCCTGTCGGATGCCATCGCCTCGCGAGCGCAAGCCATCGTCGTGGACATGTCCGGAGTAACCTTCATCGATTCGATGATGTTGGGAGTTCTGCTGGGGGCCAGCCGTGCAGCCGGGCCTCAGGGCATCGACCTGCGGATCGTCGTGACCGATCCTCACGTACGACGGATGTTCGAGCTGACGCTTCTCGACCGGGTGCTTGACCTCTATCCCCTCCGCGAACTTGCGTTGGAGCCGGGAAGTGCGTCAGGCGTGGCGTGACGGCTTCGTCGATCGAGTTGAAGACGCGGATCAACGGTGCGAAGGCCAGAGATCTATTGAAGAGCCTTCATCAGGAGTCACTTCGGAGCGGTCGGTGCCGCAGTCGTTGACACTGGCGTGACGGTGTCCGTCGCCGCGGGAGGCTCGGTGCTTCCCGAGTCGAGCCGAAATGGTGGGTAGGTGTCGGTCATCAGGCCCGCGTATGCAACGACGCGGAAAACCCAGCGGTTCAGGCCGAGGACGAAGTCGTACAGAGAACGGGGGTAGCGGCCCGTAAAGAGGAGAGCGAGCCCGCAAAAGAACACGAGCAACCCGATCAGTCCGCCGCCGGAGGCGTAGAGCCAGCCGTCGCCGCCGTCTGTCCAGGCAGACCATGCTCCGCCGGTGAAGATCGCGACGATCAGATACTGCGGGATCGCGAGCAGCCACCACTTCACGAGGACGAGCCCACGCGAGAGATTCTCGGGATAGTCGACCTCGAGCCTCGCCGGGTACTCCGGATCGTCTGCGAGGGAGAAAGGCGGGTACTTGTCCGTGCCGAGAGCGCTGTAGGAGTAGAAGCCAACGCGCCATGTCCAGCGAAGGACGCCAACGTTGAAGTCGAAGATCCCACGGGGGTAGCGGCCCGTGAAGAGGATCGCGAAGCCCGCGACGATCGTGGAGATCACGAGGCCGATCCAGAGGAAGAAGAGAACGATGAAGTGTGGGATCGCGAGTAGCCACTTGAAGAGCCACTGCCAGCGTCCGACGTCGGGATCGAGCTCGCCCGTGAGGCGAAGCGGAAAGGCGTTCTGCGGGGAAGTCATGTTCGCGCTCCTTCGATTCGAGTGATTGGTGTGGGTACGCATTGGCCATCGCGAAGCGAAGCAGCGTCTCGTGCGATCGTCGACCACAGCTTCGCAGGTCTCCACGGGCTACACAGTGCTGCTAGCACCCGTACTCCGAGGAGGTGCCGAAACGCCCGAAGCGGCTCCCGACCCGCCCGTCGCTCGAGCGGCGTAGGCCAATCCAGTCCGACACCCTGTGAGGGATCGCACTCCTCTCACAGGGTGTCGGACGCGGTGTTGGAACCGCGACGGCTCGACGCGGAGGATGCTCGCGGCAGAGGGCGGGAGCCACCGGTTCCAGCGGCCGAGAATGGCGACGGCGGAAGGCGCGAGAACACCGCGAATGATCGTTGCATCGATCACGATTCCGCCACCGAGGGCGAGTGCGAAGATCTTGGCTTCGGTGCCGGGCTGGCGCGGCTACGAGAACCGCACGTGCATATGGTTTTCGTGGTTCGGGTACGGCACAACGACGCCGCTCGGCCCGTGCAGCCCCGTACCGAAGCCGACGAAGATCACCTGCGCACCGACCGCGACGAACCGGTCGAGGAGATCCTGGGTCAGTGCTCGGTCGACCTGACTCGTCGTGATCGGGGCGCTCAGATACCGGTCGAGGCGGGGGTAGTAGACGTCGACGTCGAGGCCGTTCTGGTGTGAAACGTGTTGATCCATCCTCCCGCCGTCTCGGAGGCTGATGTCGCCGATGACGACACGAGGCGCGTCGGGATTGGCATTTCGGTAGGCGCCGACGACGGAGAGGATTGCGCGGATCGTGCGCTCGTTGCCGTAGAGCCGGTGGCGCAGGTTCGGGACGCTGTCCGTGTTCGGGTTCCACGTGACCCAGTCGGCGCCCGCATGGGGAAGTTGCGTCCCGTCGACCAGGCGGCCGGAGTACGGAAGACCGACCGACGTGGCGGTGTGCCAGTCGACGGGCTCGTACACGGCCTCACGCGATACGAGCTTCTGTGCCGGCGGGACGACGGGTGGAGCAGGCACGTCCGCGACCTCGAGGCTGGCGAGCCCGAAGCGAAACGTCTGGCTCGGGGGATCCTCTTGCAGGAGCCCGGTGCGCTGGCCCGCGCTGGCGGGCCGAAGGGCCGCGAACGACAACATCGAGGCCGACCCGAGAACGAGAGCAACCGCGGGGACCGTGCGGGTCGCGAGCCGGCGCTTACGTACTGCCTGCGCCTCCATCCTTCGCCGCCGCGAGCCGTCGAGCCCTGTTTCAGCAGGCGAAGAGAACGACGGAAGCGCCGGCAGCTCCAGCGCGATCGCAGCAAACGGCTGCCGCGGCTGCTCGCGGAACCAGAGCACATCGACCTCGAACCACACCTCGTCACGCCGCCAACCCATGGATCACCGTCCTTCGTCGAAAGCGGCGTGTGTCCTTCGCGCCCGGAGGAACGATCTGATGAGAAGGTGGCCGGGAGGATCCCCGAACGACTGTACGCCGTGTGGAGGCTCAGCCGCGGTCGAGGTAGGCGCAGGGTCGTCCGTCGAACGGGAGGGGCGAGCGTCCGTACCGCGTGACAACGAGGGGCACATCGCAGACATCCACCTCGACCGTTGCTCCAACCTCGGGCCGCTCGCCCTCGAGTTCGATCAGGCGATAGCCGTCGTCCGTTGGCGCGAAAGCAACGCAGCCGTCGAGCGGCGACACCGGGATCTGGTCTGCCATTCGCGCGTCGGCCTCCACCACCGCAGCGCCGAGTCGCTCGATCGAACGCCGAAGCGTGTTTCCCGCTTGGACGTACGCGGACTCGCTGTCGATGAGACGTTCGCCAAGAGACGCCAGCCCCTTGCGGAGCGCACGCTCGGTCGCCCGCGCCTGTTCCTCGCCGAGCGCAGACTGCGCCTCGAGTTGACGATCCAGCCTGTCGACCGTCGCACGTAGCGCGGTGCCCTCGTCCGCGGCAAGCGACTCCTCGATCCGCTCGAGACGCCACCCCATCGACGCTGCAAGTCGCTCGAGCTCACTACGCAACTCGTCCCGAGCCTCGATGTTGGCTCCGTCGAGCTCCTCGAGACGAGAGGCCACGGCATCGAGATCGGCTCGCAACCGCAGTTCGACCTCGGCCACGGACGCAGACGATCGCACCTCGAGCTCATCGAGGCGCCCAACGAGCTCGCCGCCGGCATGTGCGGCAGCGGCAGCGTCCTCCGCGCGCGCCGCCTGAAGCTCGTTCAGCTGGATGCCTGCCTGCTCACCGGCAACACGAACGGCCTCGACACCCGCGCTCAGGGACTCGGCGAGACGTCCCAGCTCGAGCGCCAGCTCGGTCGTAGCCGAGCGTGTCATCCCTTGCTCATCCTCGATGCGCGCCGCGAGGGCACCGACCTGCTCGACAACCCGTTCTTCGACGGCTCGCGCCGCCTCAAGGTCCGTAGTTCGAAGCCCGAGTAGTTCGTCGATTCGAGCACCGAGCTCACCCAGGTCGCTGCGGGCGACGGCGATCTCGTCCTCCGCAAACGCACGCGCGGCAGCAATCTCAGACGTGATCCTTCCCTCGAAGCGAACCTCGAGCCCTGCGCGGGCCGACCGATCCTCGTGGAGCTCGGCGACCTGTGCGCGGAGTGCTGCCAGTTCCGCCGATTGAGCCTCGAGCTGCGGATCGAGCGCGAGTTGGCGCTCACGGAGCGCCGACCAGATGGACGCAACGGCCGTGTCGACCTGAGCGTTGAGTGCCGTCTCGGACTTGCGACGCGCGAGATCGATCGCTTCGAGACTGTCCTCCAGGCAGGCGGCACGTTCGTCGCCCGCTGCCGCAAGCGTGGCGAGTTCGGATCGGACCCACTCGACATGCCTGGCCGCAGCCGCGTCCAGCGCTTGCTGGTCGACGAGACCAGCGAGGTTATCCGCGAGATCATCCACACGCGTGCCGACCTCTGCCGCGTTTCTGTCGATGCGGATCGTGAGGTCTTTGGCGACGCCGACAACGCTGTCAGCGGCGTCAGATGCAATCCGGTCGATCCGGGCCGCGAGCTCCGCAATCCTCTCATCGAGCTGCTCCGTTATCGGGGCGGCGGCCAGAGTGTTGATCTCACCACGGAGGTCGGCGAGCGCTCCGTCGACCGCCTCCTGCGTGGCAAGGGCACCGAGCGCCCGCTCGACGCCCGCGAGCCGAGACCCCGACGCAAGCGCATCCGCAACGCGGAGGCCCTCGGCCTCAGCTATCGATTCGCGTACATTCGCGATCGACGCCTCGAACTCATTCAGTGTCTCGATCCGCGCCCGCCGGTTCGACTCTTCAAGAGCGACCTCGAGGCCGGCGAACCGGGCCTCGCCCGACTGCGAGATGGCAGCCTGTGCTGCGTCAACACCGAGAATGAGCTCTCGCACATCGTCAATCGACGTCTCGAGTCCTCCGAGCGCGTCGAGACGCGACGCGAGAGCCTCCACCCTCTGTCGAACGGCATCGTCCTCGCTCGGCATCAGGGCGACCTGATCGACGCGCGCCCGAAGCTCTGCGAGCTCCTGCCTCGGGGCCTCGGACGATGCGATCTCCTCGACCCGGGCCATGAGCGCCTCTTCGAGCGAGGCCCGTTCGGCAGCGGTGCTCTCGACGACCTGTCGGATCTCGTCTCGCAGGTCCGCTGTCGAGCCAATGGTGCCGAGCCTGGCTTCGAGCTCGCAAACCCTGCTCTCGAGCGGTGCTATTGCGTCCTGCTGAGTGGTGAGAGCCGATATCCGCGCATCGATGTCCTCGAAGGATCCCGTGGTCGGCAGCTGCGCGACGAACTCGGCAAGATCGTCCAGCCGGTGGTGTGCCGCCTCGAGAGGAGCCGGATCGGTCGGTCGCTTGTCGAGGTCATCGAAATACTCTCGCGTGCGAGAGTCGAGTTCTTCGAGATCCGCTGTGATTCGTTCGAGCACGCCGCCGCCCTCTCGCGCCGAATTCTCGAGCGAGGCGATTCTTTCCCCGAGGCCTCGCGCCTCGGTAGCGGACGACGCCTCGGTAGCCTCGATCCGCTCGGCGAGAGCATCGAGCGACGGCTGGAGATCGGGTTCGACCTTCGACACGAGATCGTCGAGGCGCGCGGACAACAGATCGACTCGTGATGCGATCGATGCGATGAGCGCCGCGCTCCCCTCCCCGACGCTCTCACTCCGTCCGGCTGAGATCACGGCTAGCTCGCTGCGAAACTGCTCCACGAGACCATCGATTGCTCCTTCCGAAGGCACGCGCCCGACGATCTCGTCGAGCCGGTGCTCCAGGCCGGAAAGCGCTTCGATCTGCACCGAGAGCCGACGGGCCTCGTTCCCAGCTGCTTCCGCCTGGATGGCAGCAGCCTCGACCCGGGTCTCGAGATCACTGCTAGTCAACAGACCGTCGAGCCGAACGCCGAGCGCGGCGACCTCACTCGCGAGCCCCTCGATCTGCCCGAGTGTTGCAGGCTGATCCTCGAGACGCTCTACCATCGCGCGTAGCTCCGCAACGGCTGCGACGAGGTTCGGTTGGGATCGGAGGTCGTCGAGTTCCAGCCTGAGGTTGGCAAGGGCATCCGATGCGTCACCGCCCTCGAGCGCGGTGATCCTCGTTTCGAGGGCGTCCGCGGCGATTGAGAGATCCTCCGAGGTGAGGCGCTCCCGCGAAAGCTCTTTTACTCGTGCCTCGAGCGAAGAGAGGGACGCACGGAGCTCGGCGAGGCTCACCTCGAGTTCAGCGGCACCGGGCATCGCCGGGGGCATCGACTCCTCGATCGCGGCGAGTCGATCCTCGTATGCGCGCAACGTTCGCGGGTCGATGGCCGCGTCGTTCGTCTCGGGAGCGGCTCCATCATCATCGGCGAGAGTTGGGCCTTGCGCCTTCCCGGCGGGTGAGGGGGGTCGAAGCTTTTCGAGTGATGTCCACTGCTCGGCAAGAGCGCTTGCAAGATCAAGACGCGTCAGGCTTCCCTGTTCGACGAGCACCTCGCCGATCCGCTCACCCGTCGTGCGCTGTCGTTCCAGAGCGGCGTCGAGCTGCTCCTGGTTGATGAAGCCGAGCTCGAGGAAGATCTGGCCGATCGGCCGACGATCCGCGGAGGTGTCGTCCTGTGGGGCCGCAACAACGCGCAACTTGGAGACAGGCTTGAAGGTTCCCCCGGGCGGATTGCCCTCGAGTGCTGCCCACTGCTCCGCGATGAGGCTTGCGAGCTCGATTCTCGTGACGTTGAACTCGGCGACAACGATCTCTCCGAGCCGCTCCCCCGTCTCCTGTTGTAGCTCGAGAGCACGATGGAGTTGCTCACGCGTGATCAGGCCGTGCTCGACGAGGATCGCGCCGATCAGCCGTGATTGTGTCGCTGCCTCGACTTCCATGGCATCCGTATCGGCAAACACTCGTTCGAGGTATAGAGGCATCTTCGCTCGTCCCTGCAAGTGCTGCGACCCTCGTTGTGTTGGCCGGCGGGCCGGACCCCGTCAGGATCCCGCAAACCGCGCAGAAAGCATCAGGTGGAGAGGTTCGCGGTACGCTCTTCCACCGCGTGCCCCCCACCCGCGAAGTGCACGAGTGCGTCGACCACGGCCTGCAGCCTGTGGCCCTCGGCCGTCAGCGTGTACTCGACGCGCGGCGGCCGGGCATCAACGACCCGACGCTCGAGCACGCCGGCCCCCTCGAGCTCGGTGAGGCGCAGGGCGAGCGTGCGCGGAGGGATCTCGCCCACCGCCTGCTTGAACTCGTTGAACCGCGACGCACCCTCGTACGAGGCCCAGAGGATCGCGACTGTCCAGCGCCCCTCGAGGAGGACCGCCGCCTGGCGGACCTCCTCGGGGACGGGCTGGCAGTGCCTACACCGCGACATCATGCGGCTGGACAACCGGCTCCAGGGCGAGCTCGAGCACCTCGGACAGTGCCATCACGGGATGGAACGTCATCTCCGCGCGAACATGCTCCGGAACATCGTCGATGTCCGCCCTGTTGCGCTCGGGGATGATCACGTCGGTGAGTCCCGCGGCGTGCGCCGCGAGCACCTTCTGCTTCAGGCCGCCAATCGGAAGCACGCGACCCTGAAGCGTGACCTCGCCGGTCATCCCGACCGTGTGTCTGACGGGCCGGCCCGTGAGCAACGATGCGAAGGCCGTTGCCATGGTGATCCCCGCGCTCGGGCCGTCCTTCGGGGTGGCACCAGCAGGCACGTGCACATGGAAGGAGCGGTTCTCGAAGATGTCGTCATCGAGCCCGTAATCCACGGCCCTGGCACGAACCGCCGAGAGAGCGATCTGCGCCGACTCCTTCATCACGTCACCGAGCTGGCCGGTGAGGACGAGCTTCTCTCCGCTCGGGATGCTGGTTGCCTCGACGAAGAGGACGTCACCACCCATCCCTGTGACGGCCAATCCGGTCGCGACGCCGGGGACCGCCGTTCGCTCAGCCGCTTCCCGGAAGAACCGCTGGCGCCCGAGTGCATCACGGACGACGTCGAGGTCGACCGTGACTGGCACCTCGGCCAGATCAGAGGCGATGCGTGTTGCCGTCTTGCGCAGCACCTTGCCGAGCTCGCGCTCGAGCTGACGCACACCCGCCTCGCGTGTGTACTCAGAGACGATCGACTCGAGGACGCCGTCCGCCGGGGTCACCTCTTCCTCCCGGAGGCCGTTGCGTTCCCGCTGCCTGGGCCAGAGGTAGTCCGTTGCGATCGCGACCTTCTCGTCGGTCGTGTAGCCGTCGAAGCGAATGACCTCCATGCGGTCGAGCAGCGGGCCGGGGATCGTGTCCGCCTGGTTCGCGGTCGCAATAAAGATCACGTCGGAGAGATCGACCTCGACATCGAGGTAGTGGTCGCGGAACGTGGAGTTCTGCGCCGGGTCGAGCACCTCGAGGAGTGCAGCGGAAGGGTCTCCACGCCAGTCGGCGCCGACCTTGTCGACCTCGTCGAGGAGGATCACCGGGTTCATAGTCTTGGCATCGCGCAGGGCACGAACGAGCCGTCCCGGAAGTGCCCCGATGTAGGTGCGGCGATGGCCGCGAATCTCGGCCTCATCGCGAATCCCGCCGAGCGACATACGGACGAACTCACGGTTCAGCGAGCGCGCGATCGACTCCCCGATCGAGGTCTTGCCCGTACCGGGGGGACCGATGAGAGTGAGAATCGCGCCCGAGCGCTTGTCTACCTCGATCCCGCGCTCCTGCCGCAACTTGCGGACTGCGATGTACTCGACGATGCGATCCTTGACGTCCTCGAGGCCGGCGTGGTCGGCATCGAGCACCTCACGGCTGGCCTGCGGGTCGAGCCGCTCTTCCGAGCGGACACCCCACGGCACGGCGAGTAGCCAGTCGACGTAGCTCCGGATCGTCTGCGCTTCTGGCGAGCTCTCCCCCATGCGCTCGAAGCGGGCGAGCTCCCGCTCGGCCTGCTCGCGTACCTCGTCGGGCATCGCCGACTCGGCGATCTTCGACCGGAACTCCTCGACCACGGACGTCTCGTCCTCGCCGAGCTCCTTGCGGATCGAGTCGAGCTGCTTGCGCAGGATGAACTCGCGCTGCTGCTTCTCCATCCCGGTATTGACGTCCTCACGGATCCGCCGTCGGATCTGCATCAGCGCCAGACGCTCGCGCTGGAACGCAAGGGCGAGCGCGAGGCGCTCCGCAACGTCAACCGCCTCGAGGATCTCGACCTTCTGCTCGAACGTGAGGTCGGGAGAGTAGCCGGAGGTATCGGCGAGCGCACCGGGATCGGAGATCGAGCGGACGAATGACGCGATGCGCCCGTCATCCCCGCGGAGCTCGAGAATCTCCTCGACCACGGCGCGATACTCGGTCTCGAGCGTGCGGAACCCCTCACCCGTCGGCGTGTCGTCGACGTCGTGCTCCTCTGCCTCGACGAAGAGGCGCCCCTGCGCATCCGACTCGGCGGCGCCGGCGATCGCGCGATGAAGCCCGTTGAGAGCCACGGCCGTGTCGCCGCCGGGCAACCGGACGCGGTCCGTCACCTCGGCCACTGTTCCGACCTTGGCGTACTCGCCGTCGTGCTTCGGGACGAGCAGCACCCGCTCTTCGTCCCCGACATCGATCGTCAGGGTCACGGTCATGTTCGGGAAGACGACGATGTCGTCGAGGGGGACGAGCAGCAACTTGCTCACAGACGGTTCACGCTCCTTGGCATCCACTGGATTGTCGGTCATACCAGTACTAACTACAGAAAGTATACCGTTATTCCCACTCGATCCCGAAGGGGCGGAACCTTACGGAACGCGTACAAACCGTCGCGCGGACGTCGGAGTCTCACTTGATGGAGCCCGGATCCCGCGTTTTCGCCTCCCGGGGCCGGACCCCATCTTGCAGTCGCGCACTCCGAGGGCATGACTGCAGGCAATCGGGCGCCCGCTTGCGGGCGCCCTTTCTCTTCGCCGGTCGGACGGCCTAGCCGCGAAAGCGACGGAGGGCCGCGGAGGCAACTCGTCCAGCAAGGACATCTGAGGAGACGCCGACACCCGCCGCACGGTAGGTCATCACGGAAACCACGTATGCGCCGCCGCTCCAGAACACGATGCCGTTGTCGTGGCGCGCATCGTTGATCCAGCCCGCCTTGTGCAGCACGCGCACGCCCGGGATACGGCCCACCTCACGGTCGAGCTTGCCCGGGTCTCGCACGTGCGCGAGGAGATAGAGGAGGTAGCGGGCATCGGTCGCAGAGAACCCGGGCTCGGCCGTGCGCAGTGGGCCCTTCCCGCCGCCAGCGAGCCACACGGCACGCAACAGTGCGGCCAGGTCGTAGGCGCTCGTCTTCTTCCCGTAGCCCCACGAAGGCTGGCTGTCGACCCGGAGGGGAATCGGGCCGGCGAGTGCCCTCGGCGGGGAACCGAACGAGTCGAGCGTGTAGCCGCCGTACATCTCGGTGTCCACGAGCCCGATCGAGCGCATCAGCGAGTTCACGAGAGCGGAGCCCCCGGATGTCGAACCGCCGAAGTACCGTTCGGTCGCATTCGCGGCCGCGTTGTCCGAGAACGTCAGCATCTGGCGCAGCAGCCGGTCGAGCGTGGAACCGGCGGCCGGTGTGCCGTCGGTTCGCGCGAGAGCCGTGACGGCGATCGCAAGCTTGATCGAGGAAGCCGCCGGGAACGTGGCTCTGGCATTCCACGAGGCCCCGGCCCCCGTCGCAAGGTTCTCGATGTAAACGGCGCTCGTCCCCGCGAACGACTGCGTGAGCCTGCGGATCTCGCGCGAGAGCAACGGGTCGTTCCGCGGAGCGTGTGGCCGCGGCAGCGCGGGCGAGGCGCCGATGACGCGTGGCACGATGACGCTGCTGCGGCGGCCGGCGGCCGACACCATGACGATCTGCACAGTCGACTCACCTGTCGGCAGCTGGATGCGGAGCTGGAAGGGTCGCTGCCGGAGGGGCTTGTCGGCTACGACACGCGGCCCGACGCGCACGATCACCCGCGTCGTTCCGGCCGCGGCCCTACCGGAGACGACTCCGAACGACATCTGGTTGGAGACGGGCTGTTCGATCACAGGGGGTGGTGGTAGCGCGGTGACCACGGCCGAACCGTAGCTTTCGGGATGTGCCGATTCTCGCCCACCTCGATCTCGACGCCTTCTTCGCCGCCGTCGAGGAGCTGGAGGATCCGACGCTCCGCACGAAGCCACTCGTCGTCGGCGGGAACCCGCAGGGCCGGGGAGTCGTCGCAACGGCGAACTACGTGGCCCGAGAGTTCGGCGTCCGCTCCGCGATGAGCTCGGCCGAGGCGCTCCGCCGCTGCCCCGACGTCGTGTTCGTCCGCCCTCGGCATGCCCTGTACAAGCAGTACTCGCGTGCCGTCTGGGACGCGATCCTCGAGGTCGTGCCGCGCGTCGAACAGGTGGGGATCGACGAGGGCTACCTCGACCTCGGCACGGTGGTGCCTTCGTTCCGCGGGGCACGAGCGGTCGCCGAGGCGGTGCAGACCTCCGTGCGGGCGGCAACGTCGCTCTCCTGCTCGCTCGGCGTCTCGACGTCGAAGGTCGTCTGCAAGGTCGCCTCGGACCGGCGCAAGCCGGGTGGGATCACGGTCGTGCCACCGGGCAAGGAGGCGCGCTTCCTCGCTCCGTTCCCGGTGCGCGCCCTGCCGGGTGTCGGGCCGAAGGCGGAGCAGCGGCTTGGGGCCGCAGGAGTGAAGACGATCGGCGATCTCGCCGGTCTGGGAGAAACCGAGCTACGGGTCGTTCTCCCCGGCACGATCGGGCCGCTGTTGCGCGACCGCGCGCTCGGGATCGATCCGCGCGATCTCGACGAGGAGACCGAGCGGATTTCGATCTCGACCGAGGAGACGTTTGAGCGGGACATCTCGGACAGAGCGCTCCTGTATACGGAGATCCGCCTGATGGCCGCCGCCGTTGCCGACGCGCTCGTGCAGCGCCGTCTGTCGGCACGAACCGTGACGACCAAGCTGCGGTACTCCGACTTCTCCATCAGGAGCCGCTCGACGACGCTCGCCGCGCCGATCGACGAGGCCGACCGCATAGCGGAGCTCGCCTGCTCGCTCCTCGATCGGGGGCTTCGCGATCGGCCGGGAGCGCTCCGACTCGTCGGCGTCGGCGTCTCCGGTCTGTCCGAGTTCCGGCAGCTGACCTTCGATCCGTAGCGTGCCGGCGCTACTGGCGACGGAGCAGTGGCCGCGTGAGACAGGTTGGGCCACCGTCGCCGAGCCGCGAGATGTGATCGCCCCGGTAGGTGACGACGTCGACTCCCGCCTGCTCCATGCGGTGTCGGGTCACGTCGTTCCCCTCGAGCGCGAGCGCACGCCGCGGCCCGAGAGCGAGGACGTTCGAGCCCATGGATTCGAACTCCTCGTCAGGCACCTCGACGACCTCGATGCCGCGCTCGGCCATCAGCTCCATCAACCGAACCGGCGCAACGCGCGGATATACGAGCGCGAGATCGCGGTCGAGCGGGGAGATCAGCGACATCAGGTGCATGACCTCGGATGCGCCGACCCAGTGCGGCAGGTCGAAAACGATTACCTCGACGCCGGGGAACGCTTCGCGAAGCGCCGCGATCCCCGCAGTGCCCGTGCGATAGCCATGACCGACGAGGAGCGTGTCGTGATCGAGCCAGACGGTGTCTCCTCCCTCGACCGTTGCGGGGGCGGCCATTGTCGATGCGACAGGGATGCCGGCGGCTTCGAGGCTCTCGCCGATTCCGGCCGGCTCGCCCAGGCGCCAGTCCTTCCCCGGGCGGAGAAGCGCCGCGCCATCGTCGCCGACGAGCACCGGGTCATAGACGTAGATCGCATCGGGATTGCCCGGGTCATGGTCGGAGACGATCACCTCGGCGCCGGCCGCCTCGAGCAGCGCTCGAAGCTCCTCGTGCTCGGCAGCGGCTGCAATGTGGTCTGGCACACCGCGCCAGCCATACCGCGCGATGTGATCCGTGTCAGCGGGCAGGGGCGGTCGAACGAGCACGCGCTCGAGGTCGCCCCACATCGCCTGGCTCCCGTAGTTGGGCACGCGTGCAGGCTAGACGACGACGTTGGTCGGCG
>NZ_JBDSNT010000066.1:0-69825 GCF_039915195.1 Gaiella sp. | reverse complement strand
AGCGAGAGGTCGCGCGTCGTCCGTGCGAGCTCCCGGATCACCGCGACCGCATGAGGCGAGACGACGGCGAAGCTCTCTGCGACCGCCGTCGCAGCGGCGATCAGCTCGGCCGCGGGAACGACCTTCTCGACGAGCCCCCAGGCGTACGCCGTCTCGGCGTCGATGAACTCGCCGCTCAGATTGAGGAGATTCGCGCGGCCGACGCCGATCAGGCGTGGAAGACGCTGAGTGCCACCACCGCCCGGGATCAGACCAAGCTTGATTTCTGGCTGTCCGAGGTGAGCGTTGTCGGCGCAGATGCGCACGTCGCAGCACATTGCGAGCTCGAGCCCGCCCCCGAGGCAGTAGCCGTTGATGGCCGCGACGAACGGGGTGTGGGCGGCATCCATGCGGTGGCCGATGGCATGCAGCCCTCGGGCCGCGCCGCCTTCGTTGCCGCCCGCCTCGCGCAGTGCAGGAAACTCTTTGATGTCGGCTCCGGCCACGAATGCCCGCTCGCCACCGCCGCGAAGGACGATCGCGCGTGTGTCGGGGTCGCTGTCGAGCCGCCCGACCTCCTCCTCGAGCTCCTCGACGAGCGCCGACGAGAGGGCATTCATCGGCGGGTTGTCGATCGTGACGAGTGCAACGGCACCCGCGCGCTCGGTGGTGACGAACTGGGTCATGACGTTTCTCCTAGGCGGGGGCGGGACATGCGAGGGCGGCCTGGACGAGGGCGGGACAGGTCCCGCCCCTACGGGGTCTGGGTTGCAAACTGTGCTCTGAGGGCAGTTTTGCGGAACTTGCCGACCGCCGTCTTCGGGATCTCGTCGACGGCCTCGAACCGTTCGGGCAGCCACCACTTGGCGAAGTTCGGCGCGAGGAAGTCGCGCAACTCGTCGGCGTCAGCAGACTTCCCCTCGCGGAACACGACGACCGCCAGGGGGCGTTCGCTCCACTTCTCGTCGGGCACGGCGATCACGGCCGCCTCGAGCACCGCCGGGTGGCCCATCAACGCGTTCTCGAGCGCCACCGTCGAGATCCACTCACCGCCCGACTTCACGAGATCCTTCGCCCGATCCTGGAGCTCGACGTACCCGTCGGGATGAATCGTCGCGATGTCGCCGGTACGGAACCAGCCGTCGTCGGTGAAGCGGTCAGCACCCTCGGGCGTCTCGTAGTACGCAGACGCGACCGAAGCGCCACGTATCTCGAGCTCACCCATCGTCACCCCATCCCAGGGGACAAGCCCGTTGTCACCTCTCGCGCGGATCTCGACGAACGGGAGTGGTGGACCCTGCCGGGCTCGCTTCGTGTACGCCTCCTGCGTTGACAGCCCCGCTTCGTGCCCGGCAACCCCCGAGAGTGTCCCGACAGGCGATGTCTCGGTGAGTCCCCAGCCGTGCGTGATGTGGAGCCCGTGGCGCTCACCGAAGCCTTCGATCAGCGCGCGGGGTGGCGCGGCGCCGCCGATCGCCATCGTCCGCAGCGCGGAGAGTTTCCAGCGATCCGGCTCGGCGTCGAGGGCGTTGAGGATTCCGCTCCAGATCGTGGGCACGCCGGCGGTGATCGTCACCCCTTCACTCTCGAAGGCATCGAGCAGCGAGACGCCGTCGAGATGCGGGCCGGGGTAGACGTGCTTCGCTCCCGCGAGCGTCGTCGAGAACGGGAAGCACCACGCGTTCGCGTGGAACATCGGCACCACGGGAAGGCAGACGTCGTTGCAGTTCATGCCTAGCGCACCGCTCAGCGTGAGGGCGTGGATCGCGATCGACCGATGGGAGTAGAGGACGCCCTTTGGCAGTCCCGTCGTCCCGCTCGTGTAACACATGCCTGCCGCCATTCGCTCGTCGAGGTCGCGGTCATCCCAGTTGTCGGCGCGCTGCGTTGCGAGCAACTCCTCGAAATCGATCGCGCCCTCGGGGGTTGGCCCGTCGCCGATCGCGATGATGTGCTCGAAGCCGACACGATCCTTGAACTGCTCGACGAGCGGCCACAGCACCTTGTCGGCTACGAGGACGCGGTCGCCGCCGTGCGTCGCGATGTAGGTGAGATCGTCGGGATGGAGTCGGATATTCAGCGTGTGCGTGACGAGGCCACCCGCTGGCGCGCCGAGATAGACCTCGAGGTGCTCGTGATGATTCCACGCGAACGTCCCGACCCGATCACCGTCGACGAGTCCGAGCTCGTTTCGAAGCGCGAGGGCGAGCTGTTTCGCGCGACGGACGAAATCGGTGTAGGTGTAGCGATGCCAGCTCTTGTCGGGAAGACGGCTGGCGATCTCGCTGGAGCCGAAGAGCTGTTCGGCACGCCGCAGGATCGCCGGCACGTTGAGCTGGTAGTCGAGCATCAGGCCGTCCATCAGAGCCCTCCTCCCAGTAGGTGGTCGGCGATCTGCGCACGCAGGCGCTCGCCCGAAGTCTCCCACGCCTGAATCCCGAGCGCACGCTTGTACAGCCGGTGCAGCACGTGCTCCCAGGTGAACCCGATTCCTCCGTGAATCTGGATCGAGCGCTCGCATGCGGCGACGGCCGCATCCGCGCAGTGCGCCTTTGCTGCGGCAGCGGCGACGGCCGCGCGGTCGTCTCGCTCCGCCACGCACCAAGCGGCGAAGAGGGCGAGCGAACGGCCGAGCTCGAGCTCGACGAAGGTCGTCGCGAGCGCGTGCGAGACCGCCTGGTAGCTCCCGATCGCCCTCCCGAACTGCGTCCGGCCCCTCGCGTGGTCGACCCCGAGGTCGAGCGCCCGCTCACCGACGCCGCAGGCCTCGAGCGCGAGGGCCGTCAGGGAGCGCGTGCGCAGGAGTGGCAGTAGCTCCGAACCCGCAAGGCGCCGTCCCGCGGTGCCACCGGTGACGACGCCGAGGGGCCGGCTCTCGTCGTTCGTCTGCAGAATCTCTCTCTCGGCTCCTTCCAGCTCCCAGATCGAGTCGCCGCCGACGTACGCGATCCGGGTGGCCGTGTCCAGATCCTGCACGAGCGGTCCGATCGCGAGCGTCCAGCTGGCCTCGCCGCGAGCCACCTCACCCTGGAGGTCGGGAGGGAGCGCGGGGAGGACGACGGCGACGGTGGTGCGGTAGGGCGTGGGAGTGACCGCTCGACCGAGCTCCTCGAAGAGCACTGCTTCCTCGAGGTACCCGAGCCCCGTGCCCCCGTCGCTCTCGGCCACGGAAACGCCTGTCCAGCCGAGCGCCGCGAGCTCTCGCCAGGACGGCCGCGGGTTCCCGGCAAGAAAGGCCCTCGCCTGGCCGCGAAGCTCCTCCTGCTCGGTCGTGGGTGAGAAGTCCATGTCAGTGCACGGTCCGGGGAATACGGCCCAGCCCTGGTGGCTGCAAAGCAGCGTCATGGTTCGTCCTCAGTCGCGTCAATGTGCACACATACTGACGCTCCCTGCGTTCTCGCCTGGCTTGCTTGTCGCGCGCCAGGATCTGCACCGTCTTCCCCGGACGGCGCACTACCGCGACCTCGGGAGGCCGAGGACGCGCTCGGCGATGATGTTCCGGAGGATCTCCGACGTGCCGGCCTCGATCGTGTTGCCACGGCTGCGAAGCTGCTCGTGCTGCCAGTAGCCGCCGTAGGGAGCGTTCTCGGCGAGGAGCTGGGCGTCCGACCCGAGCAGTTCGAGGGCGATCTTCGTCACGCGTTGGTTCGCCTCGGACCACTGGAGCTTCAGCGCGGCGCCCTCAGGCCCTGGAACGCCCGTCGTCAGCAACGCGGAGAGCGAGCGGTATGCCGTGTACCGCAGCGCCTCGAGCTCGATCCATTCGCGCGCGATCGCATCGCGCTGAACCGAGGTAGCGCCACGGTCTCGAGCGAGCTCGATCAGCTTCCGCACCGTGACGTCGAGACTCGCGGTAAGGCTGAATCCGAGCGTCCCGCGCTCGTGGAGAAGCGTCGTCATCGCGACCTGCCAGCCCTCGCCGATCTCGCCGATGAGGTTCTCGTCCGGCACCTGGACACCGGAGAAGAAGATCTCGTTGAACTCTGCCTCGCCCGTGAGCTGGCGCAACGGACGCACTTCGATGCCGGGCGAGCGCATGTCGACGATCAGGCAGGTCAGTCCTGCGTGTCGCTCGGACGCAGGGTCGCTCCGGGCGATGAGCAGGCACCAGTCGGCGATATGCGCGTAGGACGACCACACCTTCTGGCCGTCGACCACGAAGGTCGACCCTTCGAGCCGCGCGCTCGTCCGCACGGCCGACAGGTCGGAGCCGGCCTCGGGCTCCGAGAAGCCCTGGCACCAGATCTCGTCCGCCGAGAGGATGCGCTCCAGTCGACCGGCTTTCTGAGCCTCGGTGCCGTGGGCGATGATCGTTGGGCCCGCCATCCCGAGCCCGATCACGCCGAGGTGCTGCGGCGCGTCTGCCTGCGCGAGCTCCTCGAAGAAGATCGCCTGGTAGCTGTAGGGCTTGCCGGCTCCGCCGTGCTCGGTGGGCCAGCTCAGGCCGCTGTATCCGGCCTTGTGGAGACGGCGGCTCCAGTCGCGCCGGCCCTCCAGCGGAGACGTCGTATCTTGGCCGGCGACCCCGGACGTCTGGCCGGGACGGTTCACGGCGAGCCACGCCCGCAGGTCGCTGCGGAACTGCTCCTCGGCGGGCGTGTCGCGGAGATCCATGGGGCGATCCTACGTTCGGATGCTTAACCGGGGATTCACCCCGCTTGCCCGGCCGTCTATCTACGCTCCGTCCTGATGGTTGATTCCGGGTTGACGCAATCACACATGGGGGCCTGAACGCGTAGAGTAGCGGCCGTCTCGATCGGCATCAAGGCACCCAGCCTCAATGCGGATCGAGCCGACCACGCTGCTCGGCTCAGCCCTCCCGCCAACACGCACATCCGGCCCCACCCATCCGCGCCGAAGCCACCGAGAAGGAGGACATCCTGATGTCACCGCCCGAGATTCCACCCTCACCCGCCTCCGTCGACCATCGCGGGCAGCTGGAGGAGGCGCTCGTCGAGATCAAGCGAGTGATCGCCGGCCAGGACGAGATGCTCGAGCGCGTGCTCGTCTGTCTCGTCGCAGGCGGACATCTGCTGATCGAGGGCGTTCCCGGACTAGCGAAGACACTGACGATCAAGACGACGGCTGCGGTGCTCGGCGGGAGCTTCAAGCGCGTCCAGTTCACGCCGGATCTCGTCCCGAGCGACCTCGTCGGAACGCGCATCTACCGACCGGATACGGGCGGCTTCGACACCGAGGAAGGCCCTGTCTTCTGCAACTTCCTTCTCGCCGACGAGATCAACCGCGCGCCCGCCAAGGTGCAGTCAGCGCTGCTCGAGGTGATGCAGGAGCGCCAGGTGACGATCGGCCACGACACGCTTCGCGTCCCCGACCCCTTCCTCGTCATGGCGACGCAGAACCCGATCGAGTCGGAGGGCACGTACCCGCTCCCTGAGGCTCAGGTCGACCGGTTCATGCTCAAGGTCGTCGTCGGCTACCCGAGTCGAGACGAGGAGCTGACCGTCGTCCAGCGGTCGCTGGTCGATCCCGCGGCCGTGCGCAAGGTGCTCGAGATCGAGTCCCTGAAGGAGCTGCAGCGCGCCGTTCTCGACGTGTACGTCGACCCGTCGATCGTTGCCTATGCGGTGTCTCTCGCAGAGGCAACAAGGAATCCTGCGGCGTTCGGACTCGGCGAGATCGCCGGGCTCGTCGAGTACGGCGCCAGCCCCCGTGGGCCGATCTCGCTCGTCCAGAGTGCGCGTGCGCTTGCCCTCATCCACGGCCGCGACTATGTCCTCGGCACCGATGTTCGCGCCCTCGCGCGCGATGCGCTCCGGCACCGGCTCGTGCTCACCTACCGCGCACTTGCCGAACAGCGAACCGCGGATGACGTACTCGAAGCCGTTCTCGAGGCGGTCGCCACCCCGCCGCTCGAGCTCGGGAGGCCGGTCGCAGCGTGACGCGTCTGCGGGCTTTCGGTGTCGTCGAGACGCCGGAGCGCCCCGGCCCCGGGCCTATGCCGGAGCCGCTGCTCCGCGCGCTCGAGCTCTCCATCGGCCGTCGCGTCGACGGACTCCTCGCGGGCGATCACCGCTCGAGCCTTCTCGGTCGGGGGAGCGAGCTCGCACAGGTTCGGCCGTACGTTCCGGGCGATGACGTTCGGCTGATCGACTGGAACGTGACGGCACGGACGCGTGAGCCGCACGTTCGCGTACAGCTCGCCGAGCGCGTCCTCGTAACGTGGGTCGTGCTCGACCGAACGCCGTCGATGGACTTCGGGACGGCCGATCGACGCAAGGCCGATGTCGCCCTAGGCGTCGCGCTCGCCCTCGGACACGCAGCCAGCGTGCGGGGAAATCGGGTCGGTCTCGTTCCGTTCGGCGGCGGGAGCTCTGTGCCTCTCCCGCCACGGCAGGGCCGCGCAGGGCTTGTCGGGCTTCTCGTCGCCCTCGGCGACGAAAGCTCGGGTGGTGGTGTCGCGTCGGAGCTGCGACCGGCCCTGACGGCGCTCGGCGCTGTTGCCAGGCAGCGCTCGCTCGTGGCCGTCGTCTCCGACTTCCGGGGGCCAAGGGACTGGCGTCCCCAGATCGTCGACCTCGCAGGGCACCACGATGTACTCGCCGTCGAGATCCGCGATCCCCGCGAGGATCATCTCGTCGACGTGGGCGAGGTCTGGTTCTCCGATCCCGAGTCGGGTGCGCGACTCCGCGTCGATACCGGTGATGCGGGGCTACGGTCGCGATTCGCGGAGGCCGCAGCGCTCGAGCGCCGCAGCGTTGCAGACGATCTTGCAAGCGCCCGCGCCTCGCACATCGTGCTCTCGACGGAGGGCGACTGGCTCGGCGACCTCGCTGCCCATCTCGGAGGCAAGCGCCGATGAGCTTCGGCACTCCGCTCGCACTGCTCGGGCTGCTCGTCGTCCCGTTACTGATCGTGATGCTCGCAATCGGGGAAAGGCGGAGGCGCGCCCAGTCCGCGGCATTCGGGACACCGGCCCTGCTCGCTGCCTCGCTTCCGATGCCGCGGAAGACCAGGCGTCTGATGCCCTTCGCTCTTGCCCTCGTCGCGCTGACGACGCTGATCGTGGGCGTGGCGCGGCCACGCGCGACGCTCTCCGTCCCCGATCGCTCCGCCACCGTTGTTCTCGCCCTCGACACGTCCCGCTCGATGGCCGCGACCGACGTCAAACCGTCCCGCCTCGCCGCAGCTCTGACGTCAGCACGGGCGTTCCTCGACGTCGCGCCGAAGGATTTCGCAGTTGGCATCGTCACGTTCTCGACCTCTGCGTCCGTCGCGCTCGATCCGACCACCGACCGCGATGCCGCGCGCGCCGCACTCGAACAGATCCGGCTCGGCTCGGGAACGGCGCTCGGCGACGCGGTCGATCGCTCCGTCGCCGCTGCCCGCTCCGGCCTGAGCCCTCTGCAACCACTTCCCGCAGACGCACCGCCGGCGACGGTCGTGCTGCTCTCCGACGGAGAGCAGACCTCCGGGACGAGAACGCCCCGGGCTGCAGCCGGGCAGGCGAAGAAGCTCGGCGTTCCGGTGAACACGGTCGCGCTCGGCACGAGCGACGCGGTCGTCGAGGTGCCCCTGAAGAACGGCCTCAAGGAGCGCGTCACGGTCTCGCCGGACGCCAGGACGCTGGAGGAAATCGCCCGCGTCACCGGCGGCAGGTTCACGGCGGCTCCCACGGCCGAGCGCCTCGAGGAGATCTACCGTGACCTCGGCGGCCGGCTCGGGAAGAAGCGAGAGGAGCGCGAGATCACGGCCGGGTTCGCCGGTGTCGGGGTTGTCTTGCTCCTGATCGCGTCAGGGCTCTCCGTCGCGTGGACGAGGAGACCTCTGTGAGGACGCGCCTCGCACTCGCTCCACTCGCGCTCGCCCTGCTCGCGGCAACCGCGGCCATCGGGGTCGAGGCGGCGGGGGCGGCCGACGAGTGCAAGGGCCTTCGCGTCTGTCTCCCGTTTCCAGGTCCCTGGGTCGTCGTTCCTGTCGGCGGCGTCGAGTACGAGCTCGCCTGCCCTCTACCCGGGTACATCGTCGCCGGGACCGACGCCCGCGTCGCAACGCGCGACATCGATGTCTCCTTCCGCGGGGAAACCGGAAGTCCCATCGGCCCGGGCGTCACGACGCGGCGAAGCGTCGTCTTCCAGGCGTCGCGTTCTCGTGCCGGTGCGGGGTCGTCGAGCTTCAGGCCGTTCATCGGGTGCATCCCGACGCGGGGCGGTGGTGGGCGCGCGCTCACGTCCCGCTCGGCACGCTCGCCAGGCGTCAGGCCGGGACAGCCCGTGCGGAGCGTCGTCGTGGCACGCCCGGTTCGCACGCGTGCCTTCGTCGTCCGAATCACGTGCCCCGCGGGCTCGCGGCTCGTGGGCTCGACCCACGCGGTCGCCTTCCGGCAGCGGCTTTCGCCGTCGGACACGATGCTCGGCGCCGTTCGCGTCGATCGGACGGTCGTCAGTGGTGTGCTCGTCGCCCGCGTTACGTCGACGGCGGCCTCCGGCCCGACGGCCGAGGTTCAGGTGCGTGCGTTGTGCGGGAGGGCGCAATGACGTTCGGCTCGCCGCTCCTGCTCGTCTCGCTCGTCGTTCCAGTCGCGGCGACGCTCGTCTACCTCTGGATCGAGCGCACGCCTCCGAGTGGAGCGATCTCGTTTCCAAATCTCGCCGTGGTGGCATCGATTCAGGGCAGGTCGAGCTGGAGGCGCCATCTCGTAGCAGTGCTCGTTCTCAGCACACTCATACTCCTCTGCGTGAGCGTCGCCCGTCCGAAGGTGTCGCGCGCTACCCCCGTCGATCGCTCGACCGTGGTGCTCGTGGTCGACGTCTCGGTCTCGATGAATGCCGTTGACGTGACGCCCAGTCGACTCGAGGCCGCACGCAAGGCAATCGGGTCGTTCGTCGACCGCGTTCCGCCCCAGGTCAAGATCGGCCTCATTGCTTTCTCGGACGAGCCGGTTGTGCTGGCCTCTCCGACGACGGACAAGGAGGCGTTGAGGGGCGCGATCGCATCACTCGCGCCCGGTTACGGGACTGCGATCGGCGACGCGGTTGCGCGTGGTGTCGACCTGGTGCGGCTATCGACGGGGGAGGAGGGTGCAACGGCGGGCGCCGCGACCAAGGCGGGCGCTGTCGTCCTCCTCTCGGACGGCTCGCAGACCAGGGGCATCCTCGATCCTCTGCAAGGCGCCGACATCGCTCGACAGGCGGGGATCCCGGTCCATACGATCGCGCTGGGCACGCAGCAGGGAACCGTCACGATCAACCGTGGTGGCGTCGACCTCGTCGTCCTCGTACCTCCGGATCGGCTGACGCTCGCGCGGATCGCGGAGGCGACGGGCGCTTCGACATTCGAAGCCACCGACGCCGATCGGCTGGCCGCGGTCTACAAGCAGCTGGGTCGCGTTGTCGCGACGGAGAAGAAGCCGCGCGAGGTGACCTCCGCTTTCGTCCTCGCGGCAGCGTCGCTCCTGGCGGCGGGAATCGGTCTCGCTGGTCTCTGGGCACCGCGACTTCCCTGACCAGGCAGTCGCGCTCGTTCCCGAGAGCCGACAAGTCGCACTTCACCTCAACCGCTCAGAACAGTAGGCTCCCCGATTCAGTGGCGACAATGCTCTCGGTCGAGGGAATCACCCTGCGCTTCGGCGGCATCGTTGCCCTCGACGGCGTGTCATTCGATGTCGCGGCCGGTCACATCTCGGGGCTGATCGGGCCGAACGGTGCCGGGAAGACGACCGCGTTCAACGTCATCACGCGTCTCTACACGCCGGACGACGGTCGCCTCGAGCTCGAGGGGCGATCGCTTCTCGATGTGCCTGCCCATCGAGTCGTCGAGAACGGGATTGCCCGTACGTTCCAGAACATCAACCTGTTCACGTCGATGTCAGTGCTCGAGAACGTGCTCGTCGGAGCGCACGGCCGGGGGCGAGGGGTCGGCGAGAAGGAGGCCCGCGCGACGCTCGACTACGTCGGCCTCAGCGGCCGCGCCGGCGAGCTCGCAGCGTCGCTGCCCTACGGCGTCCAGAAGCGGGTGGAGATCGCGCGCGCGCTCGCCGCCAAGCCACGCCTGATCCTCCTCGACGAGCCCGCGGGTGGCCTCAACCACGAGGAGGTGGAGGAGCTCGGCGATTTCATCCTCCGGCTCCGTGACGACCACGAGCTGACCGTGCTGCTCGTCGAGCACCACATGGGGCTCGTGATGCGGATCTCCGATCACGTCAACGTGCTCAGCTTCGGCCGCAAGATTGCGGACGGGGCTCCGGCCGAGGTTCGGGCGAATCCAGACGTGATCGAGGCCTACCTCGGAAGCGAGGTCGACGAGTGACGGCGCTGCTCGAGCTCCGGAAGGTACAGGCGCGTTACGGCCCGGTGCAGGCCCTCCGCGGGGTCAACATCGACGTGCCCGAGGGCACGGTCGTCGCTGTTCTCGGGGCCAACGGAGCGGGCAAGACGACGACGCTCCGCGCGGTTTCCGGCACCGTGAAGAGAGACGGCGAGATTACGTTCGCAGGAAAGCCGCTGCGGAGTGGGCCCGAGGCAGTGGCGAAGGCGGGAATTGCTCACGTCCCGGAGGGAAGGGGGACGTTTACGGACCTCTCCGTAATCGAGAACCTGCGACTCGGCGCGTACACGCGGCGCGACCGGTCCGTGAAGGCCGACATCGAGCGGATGGCAACGTACTTCCCCTGGATCCTCGATCGCGGCGAGCAGCGCGCCGGAACGCTGTCTGGGGGTGAGCAGCAGATGCTAGCGCTCGCCCGAGCGCTGATGGGGCGACCACGACTGCTGATGCTCGACGAGCCGTCACTCGGTCTCGCGCCGCTGATCGTGCGGGAGATCTTTCGGATCGTCCGTGAGTTGAACGAGAAAGAAGGGCTCACGGTGCTCGTCGTCGAGCAGGACGCGCGGATCGCGCTCGACTCGGCGGCGACGGCGTACGTGCTCGAGGTCGGGACGGTTGCCCTATCGGGAACGAGCGCCGAGCTGAAGGGAGACGAGGCTGTGCGGCGCAGCTATCTCGGCTACTGATGGCTGCCTTCTTCCAGCAGGTCGTCTCGGGTCTCGCCTCCGGCGGAATCTACGGAGCCCTCGCGCTCGCGATCGTCCTCATCCACCGCGCGACGGGCGTGATCAACTTCGCGTAGGGCGAGATGGCGATGTTCTCCACGTACATCGCGTGGACGCTCACGACGAACCACGGCATCTCGTACTGGCCCGCCTTTGCGATAACCCTCGTGGTGTCGTTTCTCGGCGGCGTCGGAGTCCACCAGGCTGTAATCCGGCCGGTCGAGCGAGGCCCGCAGATCCGTGTCGTGATCATCACGATCGGCTTGCTCCTACTGCTCAACGGCCTCGCATTCTGGATCTGGTCGGGCGAAGTGCGGGCCGTATCGAGTCCCTTCCCGGCGGGCACGATCGACATCGGCGGTGTCGCGATCTCGTGGTCTGACATCGGCACGATCGCCGTGTGTCTCTCGTCTGTCCTTGTCGTGTCGGCCTTCTTTCGGTTCACGAAGATCGGCCTCGCGATGCGTGCGGCAGCGGTCAACCCATCGGAAGCCCGTCTCGTCGGCGTTCGAGTGCCCTGGATGCTCGGTCTCGGCTGGGGGCTTGCTGCGACGCTCGGAGCGATCGCCGGCATGCTGACCGCGCCGAACGTCTTCCTGGATCCGAACATGATGCAGGCGGTGCTGATCTACGCCTTCGCTGCTGCGCTGCTCGGCGGAATCGACTCGCCGATCGGCGCGGTCGTCGGCGGTCTGATTCTCGGCGTGGGTCTCAACCTCCTCGGCACGTACGTCGACTTCGTCGGATCCGAACTCAAGCTCCCGGCGGCGCTGCTCGTCATCCTCGGCGTTCTCCTACTGCGTCCCGCCGGCCTCTTCGGTAAGACCGTGGTGAAGAAGGTCTGATGAGTCGGGCAACGCTCAAGACGCTCGCGGTGTTTGCGGCCCTCAGCGGCGTCGTCTTCGTGATTCCCGCGTTCGTGAACGACTTCCGTGCGCAGCAGTTCGCCTACGTCGGCGTCTACGTCGTGGCCCTCACCGGGCTGAACATCCTCACGGGCTACACGGGCCAGATCTCACTCGGTCACGGCGCTTTCATGGCGATCGGCGGCTACACGACCTCGATCCTGATGATCGATCACGGGGTCAAGGACATCGCCACGATCCCCTTCGCGATCGTCGTCGCCGGCGTTGCCGGCGTTCTGTTCGGGCTGCCGGCAGCCCGGCTCTCGGGGCTCTATCTCGCCCTCGCGACGTTCGGAGTAGCGCTTGCGACCCCCGCGGTGATCAAGAAGTTCGAGGGGTTCACGGGAGGAGGCACGGGCGTCAACCTGTTCGGTACGCCGGAGCTGACCGCGTCGCTCACGCCGGTCGAGATCATCGGATTCGGGCTCGACTTCAACAACTGGCTCTACTACCTGTGCTGGACTCTCGCACTCGTCGGGTATGTCGTCGCGTGGCTGATTCTCCGAGGGCGCACGGGCCGCGCGTTCCGCGCCGTCCGCGACAGCGAGACGGCTGCGGTCTCATCGGGGATCAGCCTGACGCGCACGAAGGTCCTCGCCTTCGGAATCAGCGCGGCCTACGCGGGTGCTGCGGGCTCGCTCTTTGCGATCACGACGACATTCGTCAACCCCGACACGTACCCGGTCACGCTCTCGATCTTCCTCCTCGTCGGCATCGTCGTCGCGGGTCTCGGTTCGCTGAAGGGGCTCATCGCCGGCGCGATTTTCATCCAGTTCATGCCTCTCTGGGCTCAGAACGTCTCCAAGTCACCCGGTGCGCCGGCCGTCGTCTACGGCGTCGCGCTGATCCTGCTCATCCTTGTGCTGCCGGGAGGGGCGTCCGGGGTGATCGCCCGGCTGCAGCAGCTCGTACGGCGCTGAGAATCTTTCCGAAGCCCTAACACTCAAGGGCTACCATCGTGCGTGAGATTCGATGAAACCGACGTGAAGCACTATCAAGGAGACCGGCCCCGATGAACCGAAAGCTGATCATGACCTGCGTTTCGCTCGTTGCAGCACTCGCCCTCGGTGTGACCGCGGCGATCGCCGGGACCGTGCGCGGCGGCGCCGACCCGGGCGTCACGGACAACTCGATCCTCCTCGGTGGCACCGCGCCGCTGACCGGGCCGGCGTCGCAGTACGCCTCGGTCGCGCGAGGAGCTGAGGCCTTCTTCAAGTACCTGAACGCGACGAAGGGCGGTGTCAACGGCCGGAAGATCACCTACAAGTACTCCGACGACGCCTACAACCCGGCGCAGAGCGTTCCCGTGACGCGGCAGCTCGTCGAGCAGGACAAGGTCTTCGCGGTCTTCAACTCGCTCGGCACCGCCCACAACGTCGCGGTTCGGCCGTATCTGAACGCCATGAAGGTGCCCCAGCTGTTCGTCGCCTCGGGCGCGACGACGTGGGGGAGGGACTACTCGCAGTACCCGTACACGATCGGATTCCAGCCGAGCTATCAGGCCGAGGGTTGGGTGTATGGGAAGTACCTGGCGCGCACTGCCCCTGGCGCCAAGATCGCGGTGCTGTTCCAGAACGACGACTACGGCAAGGATCTCCTCGGCGGCCTCAAGCGAGGCCTCCAGCGCTCGAAGGTGAAGGTGATCGCAGCGCAGCCGTACGAGGTCACGTCACCGGACGTCGCCTCGCAGATCGCGAAGCTGAAGGCGTCGGGTGCCGATACGCTCGCGATCTTCGCGACGCCGACGTTCGCGATTCAGGCGTACCAGTTCGCGAACAAGCTCGGCTGGAAGCCGAAGCACGTGATCAACAACGCGGTTGCTTCCGCGTCGACGACGATGCAGATCGCCTCGTCGGCCGGCCAGAACAAGCTCGTCAACAGCACGATCTCGATCCAGTTCCTCAAGGATCCGACCGACCCGAAGTGGAAGAACGACCCGGCGATGAAGCTCTATCGGTCGATCATGAAGAAGTACGCGCCGAGCGCGAACGCCTCCGATCCGCTTCACGTCTACGGCATGGCGTCCGCCTGGACGGTTTCTGACGCGCTCAAAAAGGCAGGCAAGAACCTGACCCGAGAGTCCCTGCGCAAGACGCTCGACACCTTCACGTCGGCGGGGAACCCGTTCATGCTCCCCGGTATCGCGGTCAAGACGGCCGGGAAGGATCACTACCCGGTCGAGCAGATGCTCCTGCAGAAGTGGCAGAACAACGCGTGGAGCTCGTTCGGCGGGCTCTGGGGTTACCGCGCCTCGTAGGGTCAGGTCTTGCACGTTCCACTCCGATCCGCACTCGTCTGTGCGGCAGGGCTCGTGAGGGGAACGTGCAAGACCTGACCCCGCTATGCTGAGACTCCGGCGCGAGGAGACCGCCCGGCGAACCGAGAACCGCGCCGATGAACCACCTCGTCTCCGAGATACTCGCCGCACCCCTCGACGACCTCATGGCAGAGGCGCGGGCGCTCCGTCGTTCGCCCCTCGTCACGTACTCGCCGAAGGTCTTCATCCCCTTGACGACCCTGTGCCGTGACGTCTGTGGCTACTGCACGTTTGCTCGGCCGCCCCGGCGTGGGGAGCGGGCGTACATGCCGGTCGACGAGGTGCTCGAGATCGCGCGATCTGGCGCGGCGGCAGGGTGCACCGAGGCGCTTTTCACGCTCGGCGACAAGCCCGAGCTGCGCTACCGGGCCGCAAGTGAGGAGCTTGCTGCACTTGGCTTTGGCAGCACGATCGAGTATCTCGCGTACTGCGCAGGTCGCGTCCTCGACGAGACGGGCCTCCTCCCTCACCTGAACCCGGGAGTGATGAGCAGGCAAGAACTGGAGCTTCTGAGGCCAGTGTCCGCGTCGATGGGGATCATGCTCGAGTCGGTTTCCGACCGTCTCTCGGAGAAGGGAGGCCCACACTGGGCGTCGCCCGACAAGGTCCCCGCCGTTCGCCTCGAGACCATGCGCCTCGCTGGCGAGCTCGCGATCCCGTTCACGAGCGGCATCCTGATCGGTATCGGGGAGACACGGCTCGAGCGGCTCGAGGCGATTTCCGCTCTCAGGGATCTCGGTGAGGAGTACGGGCACGTAGGCGAGGTAATCGTGCAGAACTTCCGCGCGAAGCCCGCCACGAGAATGGCCGATCATCCGGATGCGGCCCTTGGCGAGCAACTCTGGACGATCGCCGCTGCACGCGTTCTGCTCGGCTCCGGCTGCCACCTTCAGGCACCGCCGAATCTCGCCTATGACGACTTCCCGCTCCTGCTCGACGCGGGAATCGACGACTGGGGGGGCGTCTCGCCCGTCACGATCGATCACGTGAATCCGGAGGCACCGTGGCCCGCAGTGGAGCGACTGCGCGAAGCGGTCGCCTCGCGTGGCCTCGCACTTGCTCCGCGCCTGCCGCTCTATCCGGAATACGTCGCCGATCTCGATCGCTGGGTCGACCCGAAGGTTCGTCCTGGCGTTCGTCGAGCGTCAGATGCGCTCGGGCTCGCGCGCGAGGATCGTTGGGCTCCGGGTGAGCCTGTGACCGTGCCGTTTCTCGTCGGTCGGAATGCGCTTCCGCTCGAGCTGTCGGGTGAGGAGCTCGGCCCTGCGGAGCTCGAGCGGCTCTTCGCGGCGCGAGGAGCCGAGCGGGAGCGCGTGTTCGCTGCGGCCGACCGACTTCGGCGCGAGGTTTGCGGCGACGAGGTCACCTACGTCGTGACGCGAAACATCCAGTACACGAACGTCTGTTACTTCAAATGCGGCTTCTGCGCCTTCTCGAAGGGCAAGCTCGCCGAGAACCTGCGCGGCCCCGCCTTCCTCGTACCCCTGGACGAGATCGTGCGTCGCTCCGAGGAGGCGTGGGAGAGGGGCGCTACTGAGGTCTGCCTCCAGGGCGGGATCCATCCGGCGTTCACGGGCGAGTACTACGCGGAGGTCGTCACGGCGATCAGGGCTGCGTTGCCGGACATCCACATCCACGCCTTCTCTGCGCTCGAGGTTTGGCAAGGTGCTGCGACTCTCGGCCTCTCCCTCGACGAGTACCTCGCGCGCCTCCGCGACTGCGGGCTGGGCTCGTTGCCCGGCACCGCGGCCGAGATCCTTGATGACGACGTGCGCGCCCTCATCTGCCCGGACAAGGTCTCGACGGATCAGTGGCTCGAGGTGCATGACGCGGCCCATCGCGTCGGTTTGCGCTCGAACGTGACGATGATGATGGGCCACGTCGAGCGCCCGCGGCACTGGGCACGTCACATCATGCGAACGCGCGAGCAGCAGGTGCGCAGCCGCGGGTTCACGGAGTTCGTGCCCCTTCCCTTCGTGCCCATGGAGGCCCCGATGTACCTCAAGGGGCTCGCGCGCCGTGGGCCGACCTTTGGTGAGGCGCTGCTCGCCCACGCAGTCGCCCGACTCGCGTTGCATCCGCTGATCACGAACATCCAGGTCTCATGGGTCAAGATCGGCCCGGAGGGGGTCAGGCAGGCCCTCGCTGCCGGTGTGAACGACCTCGGTGGAACGCTGATGAACGAGTCGATCTCCCGCGCTGCCGGGTCGGAGTGGGGGCAGGAGCTCCCGCCCGAGCAGATGGAGGAGTTGATCCGGTCCGCGGGGAGGGTGCCGCGCCAACGGACAACGACCTACGGGGTGCCTCCGGCAGAGCAGGTGGCGAGGTCGTTCGGCGCTACTCCGCTCAGTGAGCCTCTCAACCCGCCCGTCCGTGAAGCCGGCCTCGAGCGTCCTACGCGTCTCGTTCGCCCCGGGCTCGTCACGACCGCGTAGGCGACAGTGTCCGGCGCGCGTGGCCGGTCTTCGAACGCTTCGCGGCTCGCGGGATCGCGTCTCGGCGCGCCGCACGTCCGTTCCATGCGTCATGCTTGCCCGATGCGGAGCCTCTTCCGACTCTTTCTTCTTCTCGTCTTTGTCGTCCTCGTCATCCAGTTCGTGCCCTCTGGTCGCGACCACCGGAATCCGAAGACGGTCCGGGAGATCAAGTGGAACGAGCCCGACACGCGGACGCTTGCAGGCGGTGGCTGCATGGATTGTCACTCGAATCTCACGAACTGGCCGTGGTACACGAGCATCGCTCCGATCTCCTGGCTGACGAGCCGTGACGTCGAGGAGGGACGCGCGAAGCTGAACTTCTCGGAATGGCAGCGGCCCCAGGAGGCCGACCTGCAGGACGTCATCGATGTGATCCGCGCGAAGGAGATGCCGCCTCTCTACTACCGCGCGCTTCATGCCGAGGCACGCCTCACGGACACGGAGCGGCAGCAACTCGAGGCCGGTGTCGTCGCGAGCTGGAAGGCCGACCCGCCTGGCCGGTAGCGAGAGAGCCTCCGGGGACGCTGATCGCGTTTCCGGCGGCGACCACGCTGAGCACCCTCCGTTCGTGCCCGGCGAGTCTGTGCTCAGACGCAGCGTCTTTCGCGGTCGCGTTCGTTGGGCCGTCCCGCACCGCTACGTCGACGCGCCGGACGGCCGAGTCGTCCTCTATCGCGCTCCTCGTGCCCGTGGCAAGGCCGAGGGATGTGCTGCTCCGAGTTGCGGGCACGAGGGCGCGTCCGAGGTGGCGCTGGTTCTGCTGCTGCGGGATCGGTAACTGCACAGGCATCAGCCACGGGATCGGGCTCTACCGAGGGCGTTCGTGCTCGTCGGACTGCGCGAGCCGTGCCCGCGCCTCGACGAGCGTGAAGCGCCCCGCGAGGAGGGCGCTCCCGGCGATTGCCGACTCGCAGCCGAGCCCGCGTACTGCGAGCAGATCCTCGAGCGAAGAGATGCCGCCCGCCGCGATCACGGGGAGTGACGCGGTGAGGACGTCGGCGAGCAGTTCGACATCGGGCCCTGCGAGCGAACCGTCGCGCGCCGTGCTCGTCACGAGGAGTCGCGCGACGCCGGCCCTTGCACAATCGCGTGCGAAGTCCGCCGGCGTTGCCTCGGCAGTGCGCGTCCACCCGTCTACCGCAACCTTGCCGTCACGGGAGTCGATCGCGACGACGAGGCGAGCGCCGAACCGGTCGGTGGCGTTCGCGAGGAAACAGGGGGAAAGCGCAGCCGTTCCGACCATGACGCGATCGGCGCCCGCATCGAGTGCGGAGGCGATTACTTCCGGTGTCCGATAGCCACCGCCGACCTGGAGGGGTAGGCCTCCTGCCCGCGCGACCCGTTCGACGAGATCGAGCGTCGGCGTGCCGCTGAACGCACCGTCGAGGTCGACGAGGTGGAGACGGCGGGCTCCCTCGTCGCGAAACCGGCGAGCGAGCTCGACCGGGTCTCCGCCCTCGATCGTGACGGCCTCGCGCCGCCCCTGCGCGAGCCGGACGACGCGCCCCTCGAGGACGTCGATCGCGGGAATCACGTCGAACTCTTGTGTTAGCACGTTATCATGCTACCATGTAGGAGATGGCCCGCACGAACACATCCTCGCAGACCCCTGCCGACCGCTCGCGGCCCGTGGATCCCGAGAAGATGGCCGATGGGATCTCCGAGCTCGCGGCGGCGCTTCGCACGCTTCGAACCGACGGCGAGGTGACGGCGTTCCTGCGCGATCTCTGTACGCGGTCCGAGCTCGAGGCCCTAGCGCATCGGTGGCAGACGGCCCGTCTCGTCGATAAGGGCGTTCCCTACGTGGAGATCGCAGAGCGGGTTCCGACGTCCACGGCAACGGTGACGCGTGTGGCTCAGTGGGTGCGTCACGGCGCTGGTGGCTACCGCATTGCGCTCGACCGGGTGAAGCGATGAGTGCCTTCACGCGCGCAGGCCAGAACGGGAGGCTCACTCTGGCCGTGCCGGCGAAGGGGCGCATGGCGGAGACGACCCTTCGGCTCTGCGCCGACGCCGGTCTTTCCTTCGAGGCGACGGAGCGCTCCCTGGTAGTCCCGTGCGCCAACGCGCCGGTCGACCTGCTGCTCGTCCGGCCGAGCGATATCCCGGAGTACGTCCAGGACGGCGTCGTGGATCTGGGCGTCACGGGTGCCAACCTCGTTGTCGAGGCCGAGGCAGACGTCGTCACGCTCGCAGAACTGGGATTCGCTCGGTGCACGCTTCAGGCTGCCGTTCCGAACGATGCGCCGCAGACCGCAATCGAGAGTCTCGGAGGACTCAGGATCGCCACTGCCTACCCCGTTTCGACGCGAATGCTCCTTGCAGAGCGTGGAGTGGAAGCGGAGATCATCACCGTCTCGGGCTCGGTCGAAGCGACTCCGAGGCTCGGCCTCGCCGATGCCATCGTCGATCTCGTCTCGACGGGTTCGACCGCAAGCGCGAATGGACTGCGTCTGATCGGAACGCTCCTCTCGTCGGAGGCCGTCCTGATCGGCGGTCGATTGGCGGTGCGCGAGCAGGCGGATCTCGTCGAACGGCTCGAGCTGATGCTCTCCGGCGTCGTCGCAGCCCGGCGGCGGCGCTACGTGATGATGAACGCGACGAGCGAGACGCTGCCTGCGATTCGCGCCGTGCTCCCGAGCATGGGCGCGCCCACGGTGCTCACCCTGGCGAGCGAGGGCGACATCGCGGTGCATGCTGCGGTGGCGGCAGACGACGTCTGGTCGTTACTGCCCGCGCTGCGCGATGCTGGGGCGACCTCGATCCTCGTACTGCCGATCGAGCGGCTCGTTCCGTGAGGGGGGCAGGACTCGATGACGCGATCGGCGTCGTCTCACCGATCGTCGCGGACGTTCGGGCGCGAGGCGACGAGGCCGTGCTCGAGTGGACAGAGCGCTTCGACGGCCCTCGCCCGGATGGGTTCAGGGTTTCGGCGGCTGCGATCGCAGAGGCTTCGGTCGACGACGATGTGCTCCGCGCGCTCAGGGCCATGATTCTCGCTGTTCGGACGTTCAGTGAGGCGCAGAGGCCGATCGATACATCCGTCGAGGCGGCACCGGGCATCGTATCGGAGAGACGCTGGCTTCCTCTCGATTCGGTCGGCATCTGCGTTCCGAGCGGTACGTTCCCGCTGCCCTCGTCGCTCGTCATGGCGGCCGTTCCGGCGCTCGTTGCCGGAGTGCGACGCATCGCAGTCGTCACGCCAACACCCGTCCCGGCCACGCTCGTCGTCGCACGCGAGCTCGGCCTCGACGAGGTGTATGCGATCGGCGGGGCGCAGGCTGTGGCAGCACTCGCCTACGGGACGGCCACGATCGAGGCGGTAGACCGGATCGTCGGCCCGGGCAACGCCTACGTCACGGCCGCGAAGCTTCTGGTCTCGACTCGTGTCGGCATCGACATCCCGGCAGGCCCGAGCGAGGTGATCGTGATCGCCGACGGGTCGGCCGACCCGCACGCGTGCGCCGCTGATCTCCTCGCCCAGGCCGAGCACGGCAGCGACAGTGAGGCGCTGCTGCTCAGCACGGATGCCATGCTGTCCGACAGGGTCTCTAAGCTTGTTGCTCAATATGACAACGTCAGCGTCGAGACGGTTGCTTCTCTGGCTCAGGCGCTGGCGCGGTCCGAGGCGTTCGCGCCCGAGCACCTCGAGCTTCACGTTGCCGATCCCGAGGCTCTCCTCACCGGTGTTCGGAATGCTGGCTCGGTGTTCATCGGTGGCTCGGCTGTCATCGGGGACTACGCAGCGGGAGCGACGCACGTGCTTCCCACGGGCGGGCTCGCGCGCTCCTCCGGTGGCCTCGGCCTCGAGACGTTCATGAAGCCCCTGCAGGTCGTTCGGACGACGGCTGCCGGCGCCGAGGCCGCTGCCCGAGTCGTCGGGCCGATCGCGCGGGCCGAGGGGCTGCCGCTCCATGCAGCTGCGGCCGAGCGGGTACTGGGGCGAGCATGAGCACGCGTGCCGATGCCCCGCGTGGTCCCGACGCGATCCCGCTTTCCGACGAGTTCGCCCCCTACAAGTGGGCGGCGACGGTGGATGAGGTCGCCGCGCGCTACGGTCTCGCGGTTGCCGAGGTGCTGAAGTTCGATCAGAACACGCCACCGTTTCCAGGCGTTGCCCAGATCCCTCTTGCCGAGAGCTTCGCGACGGTCGATCAGTACCCGAGCGGCCTCTACCGCGAGCTTCGCGAGGCAGCGGCCGGCTACGTGAACGACCGCTCGGGTACGCACGTGGGGTGGGAGCAGGTCGTGATCGGTGCAGGCGCAGACGACCTCATCATGCTTTGTGCCCGCACGTATCTCGGGCCGGGCCGCACCGCGGCCATGTTCCCGCAGACCTACTCGTTCTACCGCACCGTCACGTTGCTCAGCGGGGCGGATCCCGTGGCGGAGACGGAAGGGGCGAGCCTGATCTGGCGCTGCAACCCGGAGAACCCAACCGGGGAAGTGACGCCAGCATGCGAGCTCGTCGAGCTCGCCCGGCGCCACCCGAGCGCCGCGGTGATCGTCGACGAGGCGTACATCGAGTTCGGCGGCGAGTCCGTCGTTCCCTGGCTCGACCAGTGCCCGAATCTGATCGTCTTGCGCACGATGTCGAAGGCGTTCGGCTACGCGGGTCTTCGCGTCGGCTATGCCGTCGCCGCACCCGACACTGCCGCCGTGCTCGAGGCGCGCCGAGCCCCGGCGCCGATCTCGTCTCCTGTGGCGCGCATCGCAGCGGCCGCGCTCCTCGATCCGCGATACGACCTCGATTCGGAGGTCGAAGAGCGGGAGAGAGTCCGTGCTGCCCTCGTAGCTGGCGGCTTCGACGCCCCTCCTGTGGCCGGCAACTTCGTGTGGATTCGCTCCGACGCCGACCTGGGTGGCGCTCTCGAGGCGAAGGGCATCATCGTTCGCTCGTTTCCGAACGGCATCCGCGTGACCCTCCGACGACCGTCCGAGAACAACGTCTTCCTGACGGCGCTCGGGATCGCGTCAGGCGCTGCGCCGGGGCGAGAGGCGACGATTATCCGTACGAGCACCGAGACGGCACTCCGGATCACGCTCGGCCTCGACGGCAGCGGACGGTCGCACATCCGCACGGGCATCGGCTTCCTCGACCACCTGCTCACGCTGTTCGCGTTCCACTCCGGGTTCGATCTCGCCTGCGTTGCCGGTGGTGACCTCGACGTCGACGAGCACCACACCGTCGAGGACGTCCTTGCGGCGCTCGGAGACGCCCTCCAGCAGGCCCTCGGCACGCGCGAGGGCGTGACCCGCTACGGCTCGGCCGTCGTGCCGATGGATGAGGCGCGCGCGATGGCAGCGGTCGATCTCGTGCGGCGCGCCCATGCGGAGATCTCACTGGCGTTCACGGGCGACAGGGTTGGCGGACTCGCCGTCTCGTTACTTCCTCATGCCCTCGAGCGGTTCACCATGCAGGCAGGCTGCACCGTTCATGTCGAGTCGGCGGGAGCCGACGACCACCACATCGCCGAGGCGACTTTCAAGGCGCTCGGTCAGGCTCTTCGTCACGCTGTCGCCCCCGGTGACGGCGGAATCCGATCCACAAAGGGAATTGCGTGAGGGTCGTCTTCGCCGACTACGGTGCCGGCAACCTCGGTTCGGTGGCCGCCGCCTTCTCGCGTGCGGGCGCGGCGCCCTCGATCACGGTCGATCCCGCCGAGGTGCGCGAGGCGCCACTCGCGGTGATTGCGGGCGTTGGGCACGTGGAGAGCGCGGCGCGTGGCCTCGAGCTGAACGGTCTCGACGAAGCGATTCTCGATCGCGTCACGGCCGGCCGGCCCGTACTCGGCATCTGTGTCGGCATGCAACTCCTCTTCGGCGCGAGCGACGAGGGAGGAACGGGCATGGAGATCCTCGCCGGCCCGGTGCGACGCGTCCAGGCTACCCGGGTGCCCCATATGGGCTGGAACACCCTCGCGGTAACCCAGGCCGCCGATCTCGTCGACGGCCTCGAGGGCGAGGATGTCTACTTCGCTCACAGCTACGCCGTCGAGCCGGCGGACGACGACGTCGTCGTCGCGGTGGCAGACCATGGCGGCAGAATCGTCGCGGCAGTCCAGCGGGGAGCCGTGGCGGGCGTCCAGTTCCACCCCGAGCGAAGCGCTCGAGCGGGTGCCCGCATTCTCGAGAACGCGCTGGCATGGTCAAGAAGCGTGTAATCCCCTGTCTCGATGTCGCCGGCGGGCGCGTCGTGAAGGGTGTCAATTTCGTCGACTTGCGCGAGATGGGTGAGCCGATCGACCTTGCCACGCGGTACTCGGAACTGGGAGCCGACGAGCTCGTCTTTCTGGACATCACCGCGACGCTCGAGGGCCGTGGGCCGATCCTGGGGCTGATCGAGCGTGCCTCCGCCGAACTGACGATCCCGTTCACCGTGGGAGGCGGCGTCACCGGCCTCGACGATGCGCGGTCGCTTCTGCGGGCCGGGGCGGACAAGGTCGCGATCAACCGCGCCGCGTTCGATGAGCCTTCCATATTGACTGCCCTGGCGGATGAGTTCGGTTCACAGGCAGTCGTCTGCGCAATCGACGCGCGAGCAGGTGAGGTCGTCACCCATGCGGGCAAAACCCCCCGTGGACGCGATGCCGTCGACTGGGCCATCGAGGCGGTCGCGCGTGGTGCCGGCGAGCTGCTCGTCACGTCGATCGACGCCGACGGGACCCGCGAGGGGTACGACCTCCCGCTGACGCGCGCGGTTGCGGCAGCCGTCGAGGTCCCGGTGATCGCATCCGGCGGAGCCGGGGAGGCGAGACACCTTGCCGAGGCGTTCGACGTCGGCGCGGAGGCAGCAATCATTGCGTCGATCGTGCACGAGCGACCGGAGCGGCTCCCCGAGTTGAAGATCGAGCTGAAGGAGATGGGATGGAACGTCAGGATCTGAGCGCACGGGAGCTGAAGGCCGCGATTGTGCAGGACGCCGCGAGCGGCCGAGTGCTCATGCTTGCCTGGATGGACGAGGAGGCGCTCCGCCGCACCCGCGAGTCAGGCGAGGCGTGGTTTTGGAGCCGTTCCCGGGAGGAGTACTGGCACAAGGGCGCGACGTCGGGGAACACGATGGCGGTCGTCGAGATCCGCGACGACTGCGACGGCGACGCGATCCTCCTCCGCGTGAACCCGGCCGGCCCGGCCTGTCACACGGGTGCCGAGTCGTGCTTCGCCCCGTGGCTGTGGCGCGTGGTCGCAGAACGTGCAGCGACCCGGTCGGAAGGCTCGTACGTCGTCTCGCTCCTGGACAAGGGCGTTGCAGCCGTTGCGCAGAAGGTGGGAGAGGAGGGCGTCGAGGCCGCTCTTGCCGCCGTCGCGGACACCGACGAGCGCCTCGTCGAGGAGCTCGCGGACCTGTGGTTCCACAGCTACGTCCTGCTCGCTGCGCGCGGCCTCGATCCCGAGCGGGTCGAGGAGGAGCTTCGACGCAGGCACGGAGGCTCCGCGTAACCCGGTTCCTCTCCGCGCCGGCGGAACGCCCGGAGTAACCCGGCGACCGACGCCCCGTCGCTCGCGGCAGGCCAGTTGAGACGTGTTCCACAGGGAGGATGGGCGGCCCGCTCCGTGACGGGCCGAGCGCCACTGAGCCAGGACGGGGCGAGATGCAGTCCTGGCACGGCCACGCAGGTGAGAGGAAAGAGAGGCCGGTCGTTTGCATCTCGAAGTCGTATTTGATTGAATGAAGTATTCATTTAATTTGAAGGGTCGATGAATCCCAGGCAGTACGACATGAGCTCTCGGGAGGTTGCACGCGAGGCGACGCGGCGTCGCATCCTGGATGCGACGCTCGCGCTGCACACCGAGAAGGGGATCTTCGGAACGAGCTGGAAGGACATCGCGCAGCGAGCCGACGTGTCGATCGGAACCGTGTATCGACACTTTCCGACACTGGCAGAGCTCGTTCCGGCCTGCGGCGAGCTGCTCTTCGAGCGAACGGCACCGCCATCCCCCGAGGATGCCCGGGAGGTCATCGGGGACGGTGTCGATCCCATCGCTCGGCTCGAGCGCGCCGGCTCGGCGCTCTTCGCCTTCTACGAACGCGCCGGAGCGCACATCGACAGCGATGCTCGAGAGCGTGAGCTGCCGGATGTTCAGGAGTGGGAGGAGTACCTGCGCGCCACGGTGACGGCCTTCGTCCGCGAGGCAATCCGCGGTCGGCAGATCGACGCGCGGACACTGCAGCTCGTGAGCGTGTTCTACGACTTCCGCACGTACAGCGCGTTCCGGGCGCGGGGAATCTCCTCCAGCCGTGCTGCGAAGGAGGCGTCGCGGATCGTCGCGAGCCGGCTCGGCATCGAGCCTGGACGGAAGGCAACCGGTAGAGCGCCTTCACGCCAGCCAACAAACACCATCGAACGAGAGGAGAAGGAGACATGAGTGCTGTCACGAGTGCCTACGTCTATCGGCCGGGCGAGGCCGAGGTGCGCTGGATGGGAGAGACGTCCACGAGCTTTCTGGCGATGGGCGATCAGACCGATGACGCATTCGCTCTGGTCGACGAGCGAGCACACCGCGGAGAGACCGTTCCGCTCCATCGTCACCCGGATGACAGGGAGTCGTTCTACGTGATCGACGGCGAGATCAGCTTCTACGTCGGGGACGAGCCAGGCGCTCGGGTCGGGGCGGGTTCGTTCGTTCATGTCCCCGGCGGAACCGTTCACGGCTTTCGAATCGAATCGGAGACCGCCCGCTATCTCATCCTTACGACGCCGCGTCACGGGGAGTTCTACAAGGCAATCACGCTGCCGTCGGATACAGGTGGCCTGCCGCCGCGCACGCCGGTCGAGGGAGCCCTGATCGGAAAGGCGGTCGGCGAGTACGGCATCGAGTTCGTCGGGCCGTTACCGGAGGGCCCGTAGCCAATCGCAGAGTGATGACCCGTGGGTGACAGCTCAGCCGAGATCCCATTCGCCTGCGAGCAACCGGGGCACCAGGTCATCGAGCATGCGCAGGGTCATTCCCCAGAGCACATGACCCTCGACGTCGATTCCCTCGACCTCGAGTGGCGTGGAGAAGTACGTCGATCTGAACGGATGCCGCCCGCGGAGCAGGGGGTCTGCGAGCATTGCCACAGCCGGCGTGAGGAGGGCGGCGACCTCCGTCGGCTGTGGTTTCCAGTCGAACGCGGCGGGAACACGCCCGAGGAAAGGGTGCACGCGGAAGCCCGTCTCTCTCGTCTCGACCGGCTCCAGTGTGGCAAGGACATCGACGCTCTCGGGCGGGAGTCCGACCTCCTCCTCGGCTTCACGCAACGCGGTCGCCAGGAAGTCATGGTCGCCCGGCTCCGGCCGGCCACCGGGCAGCCCGATCTGGCCGCCGTGGATACCCCGGTCGGTGCGCACGAGGAGCAGGATTCGAAGGACACCGTCCTCATCCCGGAACACCGGCGCAAGAACAGCCGCATCCTCGAAGCTCGCCGTGATCAGACCTCGGCCCGGAGCAGATCGGCGATCGTCTCGCGGGTCCGGATGAGGCGCGCCGCTCCGTCGCCCACGAGGACGGCGGCGGGGCGCGTGACCCCGTTGTAGTTCGATGCCATCGCGAGCGTGTACGCGCCAGTGGCGGGCACCGCCAGGAGATCGCCCCGATGCGGGGTGGGGAGGGCGACATCGTCGATGAGGACGTCCCCCGACTCGCAATGCATGCCCGCGATGCTGACGTGCTCCCCCGCGCGCTCGTCTGCGCGCGTCGCGGAGACGGCTGTGTAGACAGCCTCGTACAGCTGTGGCCGCGGGTTGTCGGACATGCCGCCGTCGACGGCCACCCACGTGCGCTCCGGCAATCGCTTGACCGCGCCGACCCGGTAGAGCGTGACGCCCGCGGTGCCGACGAGAGAGCGGCCCGGCTCGAGCCAGATCTCCGGAGTCGGCAGGCCGGCCTCCCTAAAGGCGGTCTGGGCGGTCTCGACCGCTCCGGCCGCCAGGGTCGCCGCATCGGGGGCGTGCTCGTCGGTGTTGTGACGGATCCCGAACCCGCCACCGAGATCCGCGACCTTCGGTACCCAGCCGAGCGAGTCCCGACATCCCGCGGCGAACGAGGCGAGCCGGACGATCGTCTCGGCCTGTGCGTCGAAGTCAGCGAGCTGCGAGCCGATGTGGACGTGGAGTCCGAGAACGTCGAGGCCACACTCGAGCGCACCCTCGATCAGCGATCGCGCCTGGGTAACGGGCAGACCGAACTTCGATCCATGATGGCCGGTGCGGATTGCTTCGTGCGTGTCCGCGTCGACGCCGAGGGTCACCCGCACCAGAACCCGCTTCACGCCCGCGGCGGCGGCGAGCTCGGCCTCGTCCGGCGCGTCGAGCACGACCGTTGCGCCCTCGGCTCCCGCCTCGGCGAGGAGTGCCGCATCCTTGTTGTTGCCATGGACGATGATCTCGTCTCCCCGAAATCCCGCCGCCCGTGCGAACGCCAGCTCGCCCGTCGACGCGACGTCGACCCCGAGCCCTTCCTCACGGAACAGCTTCAGGACGGCCACGTTCGAGAACGCCTTCGCTCCGAAAGCGACGTGGCCGCCAGTGACGGCCGCCCTGAGGGATCGAGCGCGGGCGCGGAGCGTCTCCTCGCAGTAGACGACGAGTGGCGTGCCGAACTCGGCCGCGAGCTCATCGGCAGTCAGCCCGCCGAGGGTCAGCGTTGCGCCCTTGATCCGTGCCGAATCGGGAAAAAGGTCGAGCACGTCGTGGTCGACGCCTCCCACTAGACCGTCGCGGCTGCCGCTTCGTATCCGGCCCGCATCGCGTCGAGTGGGATCGCCGCGTAGTCCTCCGCGTGCCCTGCCTGCCCGAAGTCGTGCATCCGTCCGGCGATCAGCTCCTGCATCGCCGCACGGGCTGGCTTGAGATAATCGCGTGGGTCGAACTTTTCCGGTGACTCGGCGAAGACCTTGCGGATTGCGCCGGTCACGGCAAGACGGGAATCGGTGTCGACGTTGATCTTGCGAACTCCGTTCCTGATCCCGAGCTGGATCTCCCCGATGGGTACGCCCCACGCAGGATTGAGCGCACCGCCGTAGCGGTTGATCTGCTCGACGAGCTCGGGAGGCACGCTCGACGAGCCGTGCATCACGAGGTGTGTCTCGGGCAGTCGACGATGGATCTCCTCGATCAGGCTCATTTTCAGCACCTCGCCGTCGGGTGCCTGGGCGAACTTGTATGCGCCGTGGGAGGTTCCGATGGCGACGGCGAGCGCATCGATGCCCGTGGCGGCCACGAACTCGACCGCCTCGTCGGGATCGGTGAGATGTACTTCACCCGAACCGTGCCCATCCTCGATCCCACCGAGCGTGCCGAGCTCACCTTCGACCGTGACGCCGCGCGCGTGTGCGTACGCGACGACCTCCTTCGTGACGGCGACGTTGTACTCGAACGACGCCGGGGTCTTTCCGTCTGCCTCGAGCGATCCGTCCATCATCACGCTCGTGAAGCCGAGGTCGATGGCAGAGAAGCACGTCTGGGGCTCGTTCCCGTGGTCGAGATGTAGCGAAACGGGAATTTCCGGGTAGAGCTCGACCGCTGCCTGCATCAGATGCCAGAGGAAGAGGTCGTTCGTGTACGACCGTGCGCCCCGCGACGCCTGGATGATCACTGGCGAGGACGTCTCACGAGCGGCCTCCATGATCGCCTGGATCTGCTCCATGTTGTTGACGTTGAATGCTCCGACGCCGTAGCCGCCACGTGCGGCTTCGTCGAGGAGTTGGCGCATCGAGACGAGCGGCATCTTCCGGTCTCCCTGTGTGGTGGACGTCTTCGATTCCAGCGTACTCACCCGCAACGGCGTCGGCGGCGCGAAGCGGTTGGTCGCGTGTGACGGGCAGTGGTAGGATGAGAAAGATGGTGCTGCTTCTTCCATAGATCAGGAGACAAGTGCGGCGGGAGCCGCAGCGATCTCCCCTGAGCCTCTCTCGCGAGAGGCTTTTTTGTACCCGGATTCTGGGCCCCGACGACGAACATGACGGAGACGATGGAGCGCTACGAACCCCAATCGATCGAATTGAAGTGGCAGAAGATCTGGGCCGACGAGCAGGCCTCTCACGTTCCGAATCCGGATCCGGCGGAGATCGCCGCAGGAGAGGTCAGGAAGTCGTACGTGCTCGAGATGCTCCCGTACCCGTCGGGCAACCTGCACCTGGGTCACATGCTCGTCTACACGATCGGCGACGTGGTCACGCACTTCCGACGTCGTAACGGCTTCCGGGTGCTCCACCCGATGGGTTTCGACGCATTCGGGCTGCCGGCCGAGAACGCGGCCATCAAAGAAGGTGGGCACCCGCGCCCGATCACGGAGCGGAACATCGTCAATATCCGCGCTTCGATGCGCCGGATTGGCTGGTGGCACGATTGGCCCCGCGAGCTTTCCACCCACGATCCCGGCTACTACCGCTGGCAGCAGTGGCAGTTCCTCCGCTTCCTCGAGCGTGGTCTCGCGTACCGCAAGGGCGCGCCCGTGAAGTGGTGCCCGAACGACCAGACGGTCGTCGCAAACGAGCAGGTGCTCGCCGACGGCACCTGCGAACGGTGCGGCGCGCTCGTCGAGTCGCGGGTGATGGAGCAATGGTTCTTCCGCATCACCGACTACGCTCAGGCGCTTCTGGACGACCTCGAGACTGTTGATTGGCCGGAGTCGATCAAAGCGCGTCAGCGCAACTGGATCGGTCGCTCCGAGGGAGCAGAGGTCGCCTTCCGGATCGACGAGTGGGACGAGGACGTGACGGTGTTCACGACGCGTCCGGACACGCTTTACGGCGCGACGTTCTTCGTGCTGGCCCCCGAGCACGAGCTCGTCTCGCGAGTCGACTCGGAGGAGGTGCGGGCATACGTGCGCCGCGCCGCCGCGAAGAAGACGGAGGAGCGGGCCGCAGCGACCGAGAAGACAGGCGTCTTCACGGGACTGCACGTCGTCAACCCGGCGAACGACGAGCGGCTGCCGGTGTACGTCGCGGATTACGTCCTCTCCGACTACGGCACGGGCGCGATCATGGCCGTGCCCGCCCACGACACCCGCGACTTCGAGTTCGCGGAGACGTTCGGGCTCCCCGTGCGGCAGGTCATCCGTCCCGTCGACGGTGACGGCGACGTCGAGCTTCCCCATGCGTCGCACACCACGGGCGAGGTTCTGGTCAACTCGGGTGACGCCGACGGGCTGCCAGCCCCGGAGGGCGGGCGCAGGATCGTCGAGCGGCTCGAAACGGAAGGAAAGGGCCGCTTCACGATCAACTTCAGGTTGCGCGACTGGGGCTTCTCGCGGCAGCGCTACTGGGGCTGCCCGATCCCGATCGTCTACTGCGACACGTGCGGCATCGTCCCGGTCCCGGACGACCAACTTCCCGTCGTGCTGCCGGAGGTCGAGGACTACAAGCCGCAGGGCAAGCCGCCGCTCGCGCAGGCAGAGGACTGGGTGAACGTGCCATGTCCGCGCTGCGGCGAGCCCGGTCGGCGCGAGGTCGAGACGATGGACACGTTCGTCGATTCCTCGTGGTACTTCCTGCGCTACTGCGACGTGGACAACGACGAGGCTCCGTTCTCGCGCGACATCGTCGATTTCTGGAATCCGGTCGACCTCTACATCGGTGGCGTCGATCACGCGACGATGCACATGATCTACGCGCGGTTCTGGACAAAGGTGCTGAACGACCTCGGTTACCTCGGCTTCCGGGAGCCGTTTCGCAGCTTCTTCTCGAACGGGTGGGTGACGCTCGGGAACACCAAGATCTCGAAGCGCTCGGGCGCAGCAGTCGGGCCGGACACGTTCGTCGAGCGCTATGGCGCCGACTCCCTCAGGATGTGCATCCTCTTCCTCGGCCCCGCGAACGAGGACATGGAGTGGACGGAGGAGTCAGCCGAAGGCATGAGCCGGTTCATTCGGCGTCTGTGGCGGGTCGTGCACGAAGTTGCGGCGAGCGCGCCGCATGGCGAACCGGAGAACGGGTCGCTTGCCCGCAAGGCGCACGCGGTGATCGCAAAGGCGACCGACGACATCGGCCGCCGCTACGCCTTCAACACGGGCATCTCCGCGGTCATGGAGCTCGTCAACGACCTTTCGAAGGATCCGTCGGGCAAGGACGCGCGTTTCGCGGCCGAGACCGCTGTCTCGCTGATCCAGCCGTACGCCCCGCATGTCACCGAGGAGCTCTGGGGCGTGCTAGGCAGGGAGCGGCTGTGGGAACAGCCGTGGCCGGTGGCCGACCCCGCACTTCTCGTCCGGGATGAGGTCGAGATCGTGGTGCAGGTGAACGGCAAGGTTCGGGACAGGCTTACTGTCGCTGCGACGATCGAGGACGACGACCTACTCGCGCTTGTGCTCGCGTCCGAACGCGTGCAAGCGCACGTCGCCGGCAAGGAGCTCAGGAAGACGATCGTCGTGCCGGGCAAGCTCGTATCACTCGTCGTCTGAGGCCCGCCGGGCGCTTCGCGACGGTGTCTAGCGGGCCTGGCGTTCCCTCGTTTCCTCGCGGACGGTGACGGGCGGGCCTGCAGCCAGCAGGCCGGTGCGAGAAGTGGCCGAGATCCTGCGGCGAGGAAGAGACGCAAGCTCCCGTCTCGAAAAGGAGGCGCAGGCGGAACTCGGGTGAGCTGCAGGCGCCGGGTCAGACGTGCATGATCAACGCCTCGGTTGGCCCAGTGCAAACGTGATCTCACCCGAGCTCACCGCGCAGACGGGCGGGTACTTGGCCGCCTCGATCCTGATCGTGCCGCTCCGGGCACGGTCGAAGGTGTCCTCGAACGTCGACAACGGGGCGGTCGCGTAGCGGCGCACGCTCCTCGTTCGGCGATTGCTCGACAGGTGGGCGGCTCCAGACTCTAGCGAACAGGTGTTCGGAGACGCAAGCCCTCCTTCCGATCCGTGTGGAGAAACCGGCACGATCGCGGCGCACATCTGGCTCGAACACGCCACAGTTCAGTTGCCATTATTGACGACATGATTCTCGAGAGGCTTCCCCGGCGGCACACCGCCATCCTTCTCGTCGTCTGTCTGTGCGTGCTCGGCCTCGTTGGGAAGCGCCTCGCAGCAGCGGGGACGGCGCGGACTCCTGCGCCTCAGGCAGCGGCGTTCGACCAGGTGGAGGCGACCGACGGGACTGCCGCTGTTCCGAAGCTCGTCGTGTACGTCGTCGGTGCCGTACGTCGCGCTGGCCTCGTTCGACTCCCGGAAGGTGCGAGAGTTGCAGACGCGGTCGAGCAAGCAGGCGGCCCGACCCGGCGAGCGGATCTTGCTCTCGTGAACCTGGCGGCGCCGGTGGCGGATGGGCAACAGGTGATCGTTCCCGCCCGTGTCGTGGCGGGATCGTCCGCGGGCACGGGTGCTGCACCGAGCTCCGGGACGGTGAGCCTTGCGAGCGCGACGCTTGAGCAGCTCGACGAGCTGCCGGGCATCGGGCCGGTAACTGCGCAGAAGATTCTCGATTGGCGGCAGTCGCACGGAGCGTTTCGCTCGGTCGAGGATCTCGATGCGATCCCGGGAATCGGCCCTGCACGCGTCGAGCAGCTTCGGGGGCTCGTCACGCCGTGACTGGCCTCCGCAACGCGCTCGATCGTGGCTGGCCGGCTGTTCTGCTCGCCACGCTTGCTCTGGGCCTGTCAACGGCGAACTGGTTGTCGTTCCCGCGTCTCGCTGGTGTCGTCGCCGGGGTTACGGCAATCGCGGCCTCCTTCGCCCTCCCGGCATCGGTGCGGCTCGGCCTTGCTGCCCTCGCTCTGGGCTCCGCCGGGCTCTGGTGGGGAGGCCTCCGCCTCCACGAGCTCGATCGCAGCGTGCTCGTAGCGCGAATCGGTGAGCCATCGAGCGCCCGGGTGGTTGTCAGCGGGACACCATCCCGGTCGCCGTTTGCGATCAGAGTTCTTGCGGAGGTTCGGCGGTTCGACGGCGTTGCCGTCCGGGAACGCGTACTTCTGGAGCTGCCCGCCGGTCGCGCGCCTCCTCAGGGATCCGTGCTCGAGCTCCGAGCGCGCCCGGTCGCCCCGCGCGGGCCCGAGACCGGCTTCGACGAGCGAGGCTGGCTCGAACGGAAGGGAATTCACGTCGTTCTCCACGCGAGCGGCTCCTGGCAGATCGTCGGCCGGCGGGGCGGGATCGGAGGCGTCGGCGACCGGCTGCGCACGTCAATTGCCAGAGCGCTCGCGCTCGGAACATCGAGCGAGCGTCGATCGCTCGTGACCGGGGTCGTGCTCGGAGCGGACGAGGGGATCGACCCGGATCTTCGCGACGCATTCAAGACCTCTGGTCTCTATCACCTACTCGCCGTCTCGGGTCAGAACATCGTGTTCATCGGCTTCGGAGTTCTCGGCCTGGCGTACGTCCTCGGTCTCCCGAGGGCCGTGGGCCACTCACTTGCGATCGTCGCGATCCTCGCATACGCCCTCGCCGTCGGGTGGCAACCGTCGGTGGTGCGTGCCGCGGTGGCCGGCTGCCTCGCCTCGCTGGCCTGGCTCCTTTCACGCCCGAGCGATCGCTGGCACACAATGGCAGTCGGGGCGGTGGTGCTGCTGGCATGGACGCCACGATCGTTGCTCGAGCCCGGCTTCCAGCTCTCGTTCACAGCCGTCGCGGCGATCTTCCTCGTCATGCCCCGTCTGCGGCCGATCTACGAGGGATATCCGCTGCCGCGCTGGCTCGTTGAGGTCGTCGGCATCTCTACCGCCTGTGGGCTCGTGACGGCGCCCATCCTCTTCCTCCAGTTCGGCACCATTCCCCTGTGGACCGTGCCGGCGAATGCTCTCGCCGAACCGGCGATGCCGCTGCTGCTCGGCGCCGGTCTCGCGGCCGCGATCATCGCGCCCGTGATTCCGCCGGCAGCGGTCGCGCTCTCCTGGATCGCCGGGGGAGCTGCAGCGTGGATCGCGTTCTCGGCGCGCTTCATCGCGTCGCTCCCGTACGCACAGACATCATCGAGGACTCTCGTCCTCGCCCTCGCAGGCACGATCGGCGTCGCCGCTGCCCTCCGGGCCCTTCCGCGCTATCGGCGTCGGGCGGCCGTCGTCACCGCTCTAGCAGTCGTCCCCCTCTGTGCTGTGAGTTGGTGGGCGCTCCATCCGCCACCCATGTGGTCGCCGCCGGCGGGGCTACGGGTCACATTCCTCGATGTCGGGCAGGGAGACGGCATTCTCCTCGAGACGCCGCAGGGAGCAATGCTGGTCGACGCCGGGCCGCCCGAGGCCCGAGTGGATCTCCAGCTGGGGCGGATGGGGTTGACAACACTCACGGCACTCGTCACGACGCACGCGCACCGCGACCACGTCGGAGGCGGCCCGGCCGTGCTCCGTCGCTTGAGAGTCGGGCAGGTAGTCGATCCGATGCAGCCGGGTGTCGGATCCGACGAACGTGAGCTGCGCCGAACGGCACGCCTGCTCGGCGTTCCTCTGGTTCCGGCGCGGGTCGGGCGGACGTACTCGCTCGGGCTGCTGCACGTCCGCATCCTCTGGCCAGACCGCGCCGGCTCGAGCGGCGAGGATCCGCACCTGCATGGCGCTGTGCTCCTCGTGAGCTACGGGTCGATCGACCTGCTCCTCACGGGGGACTCCGAGTCGGACGTGACTCGATCGCTTCCACTCCGTCAGGTAGAGGTACTCAAGGTCGCGCATCATGGCTCGGCGGATGTGCGGCTCGACGACTTGCTGACCACACTTCGGCCGCGGGTCGCGGTGATCTCCGTCGGCGCCCACAACGACTACGAGCACCCGCGGCCCGAAACGCTCTCCACCTTGCGACGCAGGGCCGGGATTGCCGTGTATCGCACGGACGAGCACGGTCGGGTCGTGCTCGAGTCCGACGGGAGGTCGCTGACCGTCCGTACGGACCGTCCAGTACGGTAAGCGCATGAGCGAGAAGCCCACGCTGAAGTCCGCCTATCTCATCTCGGGCAGCGATCGCCCCAAGGTTGAACATGCGGTGCAACGCCTTCGCGCGAGGTTCCTCGACGAGGCGGTCGAGATCGTCTCCGCCCTCGAGGTCACGGGCGCGGACGTCGTCACGCTGTGCAACTCCGGCAGCCTCTTCGGTGACTCCCGACTCGTGCTCGTCACGGACGTCGACGGACGCAAGAAGGAGGATAATCGCTTTCCTACGGGCGGCTGGAAGGCAGCCGACATCGAGGCATGCGTGGCGTACCTCGCAGCGCCGGCACCTCACACGGTGCTCGCCGTGGTCGGCCTCGAGATCAAGAAGGACGCAGCGATCGCAAAGGCCTGCGTAAAGGTCGGAGATCTTCTGATCTTCGATGCCGCCAGGCGAGGCCGCGTGGCCTGGGTGGCTGAACGGTTCCGTCGGGCCGGGGTGAAGGCTGAGCCCGACGCGTGCGCACTGCTCATCCAGTACATCGGGGAAGAGGATCTCCACGGACTCGCGAACGAGATCACGAAAATCGCGACGTGGGCTCAGGGCGAGCCGATCGGGGTGGCTGAGGTCGAGCAGCTCGTCGCCCCGATCGCCGACGTCGCCCCGTTCGCGCTCACGGACGCGTGGGCCGAGCGGCGCCAGGGGCGGCTGCTCGATCTCTGCGAGACGATGTTCGAGCGATCCGACAAGTCGCGACGCGATACGGCCCCGAGGCTCGCAGCCACGCTGAACGGGCACCTCAACCGAATGCGCCAGCTCAAGCGGCTTGCTGACGACGGGGTTGCCGCGCGGGACGCTGCGCTCGCTCTCAAGATGCACCCGTTCGCCGGCGAGAAGGCGTATCGCCACGCGGAGGGATTCTCCGGCGAGGAGCTCGCGAGCGCGACGGTGCGGTTCGCGGAACTCGACCTCGCCTTGAAAGGCGGCAGTAGGCTCGCCGCCGATGTCGAGCTGCAGAGAGCGCTCATCGCGGTCAGCGCGGAGCCAGGGCAGACCTAGCGGAGCGCGCGGCCGCATCCGCTGACGACGCCGATGAGGCGTCGAGGACTAGGCGGCGGTCGTTGTCACAAGACGAGCTGCCTGGGCCTTCTTGCGCCCGGCGGTGTTCTTGTGGATCGAACCGTTCGACGCGGACTTGTCGATCAGGCGGACGAGCGCGAGATGCTCGGCCGCGATGAGATCGGCATCGCCTGCTACAACGGCTGCTTCGAGCCGCTTGGTCAGCGTTTTGATCGTCGAGCGGTAGCGGAGGTTCTCGTCCCGCTGGCGGACGGCGACCAGGACGCGCTTTTTCTGTTGCTGAATGTTCGGCATCTACCCTCGAGCGTAGGAATGCCCGCAGCTTGCGGGCGAAACGATGGTAGCAGAGCGCTGAGGCGGCCTGAGCGCTGACGCGAGCCTGCGGTTCATGCGAAGGTGAGGGGCGTGTCCGCGCCGAATTCGACCGGCATGACCGACGCTGCCGACCCCGGGGGAGTGCCTTCGCCCGATCCTGCCGCCGGGCTTCACCGCAAGCTCGCCCGCTCGACACTCGTCTTTTCGGTGGCGACAGGGGTCTCTCGCGTGCTCGGCCTCGTGCGCGAAATGGTCGCGGCGTACTACTTCGGGGTCACCGGCGCGATCAATGCGTTCACGGTTGCGTTTCAAATCCCTAATCTCGTGCGCGCGTTGCTCGCTGACGCTGCTCTCTCTGGGGCGTTCGTCCCCGTCTTCAGCGACCTGCTCGAGAAGGGCGAGCGCAAGCGAGCCTGGCGTGTCGCCTCGACGATCTTCTGGCTTGTCCTCCTCGTACTCGGTGCACTCACGGCGCTCTTCATTCTCGTCGCGCCACTGTTGATCAGACCATTCGGCGTTCCCGACGGCGACTTCGACCTCGCCGTTGGTCTCTCGCGGATTCTGTTCCCGATCGTCGTCTTGCTCGGATTGAGCGGCGTCATCGTCGGGATCCTCAATACGTACGACCACTTCACGGTTCCGGCGCTGACGCCGATCGCCTGGAACCTCGCGATCATCGTCGGTCTCTGGCTCGGCGTGCCGCGCGTCTCCGGCGAGAATGCCCAGCTCTACGTCTATGCGGGGGCGATCCTCGTGGGCACGGTAATCCAGCTCCTCCTGCCGGTTCCGTGGCTCCGGGGTCTCGACGGGCGACTCCAGGTCGTGATCGACTGGCGCGATCCGGCAGTCCGGCGGTTCTTCAAGCTGATGCTGCCCGTCACGCTGACGCTCGGGCTGATCAACATGAACGCCGTCATCGACACGCTGTTCGCATCGCGCCTACTCGATCCCAACCTCGCGCCCGCAGCGATCAACGCGGCATTCCGCCTCTACATGCTTCCGCAAGGCATGTTCTCGGTTGCGGTGGCGACGGTGCTGTTCCCTGCGCTTGCCCGCTACGCCGCTCAAAACGACCTCGACGCGTTCCGTTCGACTATCAGCACGGGGCTGCGCCAGATCGCGTTCTTGCTGATCCCGGCTTCGATCGTGTCGGCCGTCCTCGCGCAGCCGATCGTGCGGCTCGTCTACGAGCGGGGTGAGTTCACGGCGACCGATGTCACCGTCGTTGCCGCATGCCTCGCGGCGTTCTCGCTCGGCCTCGCCTTCAACGGGTGGATGCTGATGCTGAGCCGCGGGTTCTACGGGTTGCAGTCGAACTGGATTCCGACCGTGGTCGGAGTCGGCACGCTCGTCCTGAACGCCGCGCTCGATGTGGCGCTCTACCGCGTCGGCATCTGGGGCATCCCGCTTGCGACGTCGCTCGTGAACATCGCCGGTGTGGCATGTCTCGTCTTCTTCCTCCGGCGCCGCGTCGGTGGCGTCGACCTGGCGCGGATCATCGATGCCGTGGTTCGGGTGACCCTCGCGTCGATCGTCCTCGGTGCGGCTGCGTTCGGCGTCTGGTACGGCCTCGACCAGGCTCTCGGGCGTTCGACGGTCGCCCAGATCATCTCGCTCGGCTCCGCTCTCGCGCTCGGAGCGATCGTGTATCTGGCGGCATGTCGTGCACTCCGGGTCCGGGAGACCGATGTCCTTCGCCAGGCGATCTCGCGGCGCGCCGGCTGACGCAGCCACCGCTCGCTTTTCGGTCTCTACGGAGTACTCTCGGGACGATGATCACCCCGGCAACGCCAGACGACAGCCCACGCGTCGCGGCTCTTCTCAGCGCCGTCTTCGATGATCGTGTGATCACGGCCGCGGGGATGCGCTACCGCCGGGAGAGCGCACCGACCGAGGATAGGGTCGGCTACTGGCTCGCAGAGCACGCCGGCGAGGTAGTCGGCTGGGCTGTCGGTGGGATCGATGCCTTCGCCTCTGTCCGGACGACAGCCTTTGCGGGAATCGCTGTCCACCCGGAGCATCGCGCCAGGGGGATCGGCTCCGCGCTCTGGGATGTCCTCTCGGCACACCTCGATGAGATCGGAGCCCGTCGCATCGTCGCCCACAGTCGAGCCGACGCCGACGCAAAGGCGTTCGTCGGCAGATGTGGATTCGGCCTCGCGGGAACCATCACCGGATTGGCTGTCGACCCTAGGAGTGTTGCTTCACTTGCTCGAGTACCGCCGGGGATCGAGATCGCGACTCTGGGGGCATTCGCCGACGACCCGGAACGTGTCTTCGTGGCGGACTATGAGAGCTTCCTCGACGAGCCCGGGCCGGGCGACGCGTCCGGCATGACGTACGAGAGCTGGCGCCGCCTCACCTGGGACAACCCCGAGTGTGACCGCGAGTTGAGCTCCGTTGCTGTCGCAGCCGGCGTTCCGGTGGGCGTTTCGTTCCTGGACTCCGACCGCGCGACCGGACGGGCTGTGAACGTCGGCACAGGAGTGACTCCCGCGTTCCGAGGGCAGAGGCTTGGCCTGCTGATGAAGCAGCGTTCGCTTGCGGCTGCCGCCGAGGCCGGGATCGTCAGAGTCATCACCCAGAACGACGAGACGAACGCGCCAATGATGGCAATCAACGAGCGGCTCGGCTACCGGCCTTTCTCCTCCGGGTGCAGCTGGGTGCTCGAGCGCTGAGGTGATGGGCTCGCGTACCGTTGCCTCGTCCGGATGGGAGCGGCCGGCGGCATTCGGCGATCCCGTGTCCAGGGGTCGGCTGCGGTGAGTCCACTGGAACGACGCAATCGTGCCAGTTCGCTCGTCCACCGGAGCCGTAGGGGCTGGCACGACGTTGCTGGATACGGTGAGCGTGATCGATGCTCGCGAGTGCTCCACAGGCTCCGAGTCCTGCGGGCGGCTCTCTAGCCCACCGTGCTCGCGATGAGGCCAACCAGAGCACACGACGCAACGATGTCGATGACGCCCACGTTGAAGCGTACGACAGAGACGAAGGCGGCCACAGCGAGGGCGACGACGAGCCAGTCCGGCTGCCCGTCAACGACGGCGGCGTGGCGTGCGACGAAGACTCCCAGCGCCGCAATCACGCCGACGACGGCGATCGTTATGCCATTGAGCGAAGAAGCGAATGCCCCCGTCGCGCGGACCCGATCGATCAGCGGTGCACCGCTAATGATGAAGACGAACGAGGGGGCGAAGGTGCACAGCGTTGCGATCGTGGCACCTGCGAGCCCCCAGGCGAGTCCGCCCTCGACGTTGTAGCCGGCGAGGAACCCGACGAAGGTGTTGACCATGATGAGAGGCCCTGGAGTGGATTCGCCCAAGGCGAGGCCGGCGACCATGTCGTCGGCTGTAAGCCACCCGAACCGATCCACCGCCGCGTCAGCCACGAACGGGAGCACCGCGTAGGCGCCGCCGAAGGTGACGAGCGCAGCGAGCGTGAAGAATCCAGCGAGTTCCGCGACGAGGCCCCCGATGAGGAGCAGGATGGTGAGGGGGATCAGCCAGACGAGGATCGTCCTGATGAACCGGCGCCGTAACCCGCTTTCCAGACGGACGGGGTCGAAGTCGTCGTCTGTGTGGCTCGACGGCGTACGCAAGAGGGTCGGCCGGTAGCGCGCCACCACATAACCGGTCAGTGCGGCCGTCGCAATGATCGCCAGGAACGGGACTCCCACGATCAAGAGCGCAAACGCGATCAAGGCCATCGCGAGCGCGGTCGGCGTCCGGATCACCCGCTGGCCGACTCGGATCACCGCCGCCGCGACAAGAGCGATTACAGCGGCGCCGAGGCCACGCACGACGCCCTCCACGGCTGCGACCTCGCCGTACTCGACGTAGACGGCGCTCATCAGGCACAGAAGGACGAACGAGGGCAGTACGAACAGTCCTCCGGCCGTCATCGCTCCGCGGACTCCGTACATCGAGTAGCCGATGTACGAGGCAAGCTGTTGCGCCTCCGGCCCCGGCAGCGCCATGCAGAAGTTGAGCGCGTGGATGAAGCGGCGTTCCGAGATCCAGCCGCGCTTCTCGACAAGCTCGTCGTGCATGATCGCGACCTGCCCTGCAGGACCACCGAAGCTGATCATTCCGAGCCTCAGCCAGAACCGAAGTGCTTCGCTCTCCGTCGGCAGCGTCGTCGACCCGATCTCGTCGGGAGGGTCGTTTGCTGCCACGGTCGCGAACTCTACGGCGTTGATCACCTTCGCGCTCGGTCTCCGCAATCGCTTCTCCCGCCATGATCGAGCCAGTTTCCACATGGCAACCGGATCGCCATCCACCCGACAGCCGACAGTCGACACGCGCCCTGTGCACGCGGCCCCGTGAACGCGGGCGCGCCCGTCGCCGGGAAGCTCCTTCACTTCCGGCAGAGTGACTCACGAGGACGAGAAATCGTGACTCCTACTGCACGAGGGGTGGATCGGCGGCTCGCGAGAACGGGCCGAGATCCAGGCAAAACCGCATGACAGCTAGCATCCGGGCCTGATTCCCATGGACCAGAGCCGCATCCGCAACTTCTCCATCATCGCCCACATCGACCACGGGAAGTCGACCCTGGCCGATCGTATTCTCCAGCTCACCGACACCGTTGCCGACCGCGACATGCGGGAACAGCTGCTCGATTCGATGGATCTCGAGCGCGAGCGGGGAATCACGATCAAGGCGCAGGCGGTGCGGGTCGCCTGGAAGGGCCACCAGCTCAATCTCATCGATACGCCGGGACACGTGGACTTCACCTACGAGGTCTCGCGGTCGCTCCAGGCATGTGAAGGGGCCGTACTCGTCGTCGATGCCGCGCAGGGCATCGAGGCGCAGACGCTCGCGAACGCCTACCTCGCAATCGAGAACAACCTCGAGATCGTCCCCGTCGTGAACAAGATCGACTTACCGTCGGCCGATCCCGACGGCGCAGCGAACGAGGTCACGCAGCTCCTCGGCGGCGATGCTGCCGACGTCGTTCGCATCTCGGCCAAGACCGGCATCAACGTCGACCAGGTTCTCGACGCAATCGTGGAGCGGATCGCGGCGCCCGCCGGTGACCCCGACGCGCCCGCCCGCGCTCTCATCTTCGACTCGTCGTATGACCAGTATCGCGGCGTGATCGCGTTCATCCGCGTCGTCGACGGCACCTTCGAGACCGGAGCGCCGCTTCGGGCGATGGCGCTCGGCACTCAGTTCGACGCGGAGGAGCTCGGGTTCATGTCGCCGTCGCGCGTCCCGGTCAAGGCACTCGTCGCGGGCGAGGTGGGCTACGTGATCACGGGCTTGAAGGACGTCTCCGCGTTGCGCGTCGGCGACACGCTGACGACGCGCCGGGGAGCGGCGGCCGAGGAGCCACTGCCCGGCTACAAGGAAGTCAAGCCGATGGTCTTCGCAGGCCTCTTCCCGAGTGATTCCGACGAGTACCCCGAGCTGCGCGACGCGCTCGAGCGCCTCAAGCTGAACGACGCTGCTCTCTTCTACGAGCCCGAGACGTCGCAGGCACTCGGGTTCGGCTTCCGATGCGGGTTCCTCGGGCTCCTGCACATGGAGATCGTGCGGGAGCGCCTCGAGCGCGAGTTCGATCTCGACCTGATCGTGACCGCACCGAACGTCGCATACCGTGTGCTCGAACGTAACGGCGAGTGGCGCGAGGTGCACAACCCGTCCGAGATGCCGGCTGAGCTGGAGGAGGTCGAGGAGCCCTATATCCGGGCGTCGATCATCGTCCCGAAGGAGTACGTCGGGACGATCATGGAGCTCAACAACGAGCGCCGAGGCACCTTTGATCACCTCGAGTACCTCTCGCCGGAGCGGGTGCACCTCATCTACGAGCTGCCACTTGCGGAGGTCGTGCTCGACTACTACGACCAGCTGAAGTCGCGGACGCGTGGCTACGCGAGCTTCGACTACGACCTCTCAGGTTTCCAGAGTGGCAAGCTCGTGCGAGTCGACGTGCTCGTCGGTGGTGAGCCTGTCGATGCGCTCTCACTGATCATTCATCGCGAGTTCGCCTACGACCGTGGCCGGCTCCTCGTCGAGAAGCTGCGTGAGGAGATCCCGCGGCAGATGTTCGACGTCCCGATCCAGGCTGCAATCGGGTCTCGCGTAATTGCCCGCGAGACCGTCAAGGCGCGCCGCAAGGACGTGCTCGCGAAGTGCTACGGCGGCGATATCTCGCGCAAGCGCAAGCTCCTCGAGAAGCAGAAGAAGGGCAAGAAGCGGATGAAGCAGGTCGGCGGGGTGGAGGTCCCACAGGAGGCATTCCTCGCCGTGCTCAACCTCGACGGGGACAAGAAGAAGTAACACGTGGTTGTCGGCCCGAGCCGCTCGTCGTCTGGATCAAACGGCGCTTTCGGGGTCGGAAAGGCAGCGGTGGCCGAGGCGCTCGCGCCGCTGCTGCCCGATGCGGGCCTCGTGAAAGTGGCGAAATGACCTGGAGCGACGTTGTCACGATTGCCGAGGCGCTGCCCGAGGTGGAGGTCGGAACCGGATACGGGACGCCCCCGCTACGGGTGCAGGGGAAGTGCATGGGCCGCTTGCGGGAGGACGGCAAGACGCTCGCGATCCGCTGTGATCCCGATGAACGGCCGCTCCTGCTCGAAACGCAGCCCGACTGTCTCTTCCTGGCGCCGCACTACGGCAACTGGCCGATGGGGCTCGTCGCGCTCCCGCACGCGTCGCTCGACCTCGTTCGAGGGCTCGTCGAGGACGCATGGGCCGAGTGCGCGCCACGGAAGCTGGTCAGGGCCTATCGCACCGCCCGAGGTGGGGCCCAGTGACGAACAACCCGAGAGCGCGACATCTGTACGTGCACCTCCCGTTCTGTGTTCACCGATGTGGCTACTGCGATTTCGTCACGGTCGTCGGCCGGATCGATCAGCACGAGGCTTACGCCGATGCGCTACTTGCCGAACTCGCAAGCGAGAGCGGTTCGTTGGCCGACGCGGTCGACACCGTCTTCGTCGGCGGTGGAACCCCGACGTTCACCGAGCCCGACACGTTGCGCAGGATCCTCGCAGCGCTGCCGCCGGCGACGGAGGTGACCGTGGAGGCGAACCCCGAGACCGTGACGCCGGAGCTTGCCGCGATCCTTCGTGAGGGCGGCGTGAACAGGATCTCGCTCGGCGCCCAGACCTTTGCCCCACGACTCCTCGGGGTGCTCGAGCGCGTTGCCGGTCCGGACGACATCCGACGTGCGATGCATACTCTTCGTGATGCCTCGTTCGACAACATTTCACTCGACCTCATCTACGGCATCCCGGGGCAGGAGCCCCCCGATCTCGACAATGACCTCGCGGAGGCTCTGGCCCTCGCGCCGGAGCACCTTTCACTCTACGAGCTCGAAGCAAAGCCAGGGACGCGGTTCACCCGTGCCTGGGGCACCGAGCTCGTGCGGCAGTCAGAGGCGATGGAGGGATACTTCGAGCGCGTCGTCGAGACGCTGAGGGGCGCGGGCTATCGCTGGTACGAAACGGCGAACTTCTGCGTCTCGGGCGACCGCGCGGGCGGGCGTGATCTCCGCGCACAACACAACCTGGGCTACTGGCAGGGGCGCGATTACCTCGGTGTCGGGATCGGGGCGGTCTCGACCCTCGGTGAGCAGCGGCGACGGAACGGCGCTTCGATTGGCCGCTATCTCGGCGCCCTCGGGAAGGACGGGGACGGCGGCGCGCCCCCGCGCGAGCTCGAGCAGCTCGAGCCGCTGACGAAGGCGCAGGAACGGCTCATGCTGGGGCTCCGCCTCGACGAACCGCTCCCGCTCACCGGGGTCGAGCACGCAATCGACCGCCTCGGCCTCGAACGGATGGTGGCCGGCGGCCTCGCAGTCGTCCACGGCGAGTCGGATGTCAATGATCGACGGTCGCTGTCGCTGACGGATCGCGGCCGCTTCCTGGGCGGAGGCGTCACCGCCGAGCTGCTTGCCTGAGCAATGGCCTCTCGTAGCCGCGAGCACCGGTAGCGTCCCGCCATGGAATCCGCCCGACCGTTCGTTCCCGCAGGCTTCGAGCCGCCGTTACGACTCGAGACGCCGGCGTTCGTCCTCGAGCCACTCGGCCCGCAGCACAACGAGGCCGACTACCGAGCGTGGACGGGGTCGTTGGAACACATCCGCGCGACACCGGGGTTTGCGGGTCGATCGTGGCCGCACGCGATGACGCTCGCCGAGAACCTGGCCGACCTCGAGATGCACGCTCGTCACTTCGTGGAACGGTGCGGGTTCACGTACACGGTGCTCGAACGGTCGGCGGGCGACGTGGTCGGGTGCGTCTATATCTATCCCCTGGGAACAGCGGATGCGGATCGATCGTCGAACCGGACGCACGACGATGCGCTCGTTCGCTCGTGGGTCACGGAAGCCCACGCGGGCCTCGACCGTTCGGTGTGGGTTGCCGTCACGGAGTGGCTCAGCAGGGAATGGCCGTTCGAGCGGGTCGCGTACGCGTCTCGGGATTGAACGAGCGGATCGGAGGATCGAAGCCGCCCTCGGAGACGGAGGCCTTCCCCGATAGGATCCACTGACCATGGAACCGCTCTCCTCCCGCAGGCGCGAGATCCTGCGACGGGTGGTCGAAGAGCATGTCGCGACCGGCCAGCCCGTCGGGTCGAAATCGCTCGTCGAGCGAGCGGGCATGGACGTCTCCTCGTCGACCGTCCGCAGCGAGCTCGCCGAGCTAGAGGCGCTCGGCCTCCTGACGCATCCCCACACCTCTGCCGGACGCGTTCCCACCGAGAACGGGTATCGGGTCTACGCGGAGGAGCTCGTCGACTCGCTGCACGAGCGGCCCGATCCGCCCGTCGTCGATGTCGCTGCGGTCAGAAGTGAGCTCGAGGAGGCGCTTCGATCGACGACCGAGACGCTCTCCCAGGCCACGCGGCTTCTTGCGCTCGTCTCGGCGCCCGCGCTCGAGTCTGCTTCGGTGCGCCACGTCGACGTGCTCCAGCTGCAACCACGGGCAGTGATCGTCGTCGTCATCACATCCACGGGAGGGGTCACGAAGAGGGTCCTCGAGCTCGAGCAACCGGTCGATCCCGGGCTCGTCGAGTGGGCGCGGAGCTACCTCGACGAGCAGATCGTGGGACTCCGGCTCGGTTCTGCGACGCTCCGTCGGCGACTCGAGGATCCAGCCCTGCCGTATCATGAGCGCTCGTTCCTGCTCAGACTCCGCGCTGCCTTCGTCGACGCCGTTGCGTCCGACGGGCCGCAACTCTACGTCGGCGGTGCGGCCGGACTGCTCGGTGAGGCGCGGGGGGCCGAGCTCGAGGCCTGCCAGCACCTCCTCGACGTCCTCGAGCGGCGAGCCGCCGTGCTCGAGCTCCTCTCCGACGCGCTCGATCCGCGGCGCACCGTCGTCCGCATCGGCCCGGAGGTCGACGGCGGCCAGTTGCACGACGTCTCCTACGTCGGCGCGACGTACGGGATCGCAAGTCGCTCGCTCGGCTCGGTTGCGCTGCTCGGGCCGCTGCGGATGGACTACGACAAGGCGATTCGTGCCGTTCGTGCCGCTGCGTTGGAGCTCTCGCGTCTCGTCGAGGACGTCTACGAGGACGAATAGGTGGTCAACCAGGCTCGGTTCGAGGGAAGCCGAGCCGTCGTCGCGATGTGCTGGACTGTCGGTACCCAGCAGCTCACATGGGGATTGTGATCCATCGAAGGTCTTTCGGATTGTTGGTTGGCTCACCGTGCCCGTGGCGTTCACTGTCGGGGCGGCAGGGTCGTCATCACACGTTGCAGATCGGTCGATCGGCGCACGCTGCCCGGTCGTCACGGTTCCGGCACGACCAGTGGCAGCGAATGCAGGCCCCGGCCCGGACGGCTTCAACTACGGGAATGGCCGCCTGCGCGTGCACCTGTGGTCAAACGGTGTCCTTCGAGCCGGAACCCTCCCCGGCGGCGGCTCGATTGCGACCATCAGCCGCGATGGCTCGATTCACGCGAAGGTGGGCTGGTGGGTTCGCGATGTCGCAAAGCTTTCGATCATGGGGCGGCGTCTCGACCGGGCAGCCCCACCCCTCCGGTCTCACGTGCCGTCCGGGTACGGTCCGGCCGACGACATCGGCGCGTCACTCGGCTTCCAGCCAACAGGTCTCACTTTCCCGACGGCCGGCTGCTGGCACGTCGTCGGAAACGCCGGAAACGCCCGGGTGACGTTCGTCGTCGAGGTCACGGCGCTGCAGTAGACGACGCACTCCGAGTCCTGGCGGGGCTATCCGTCGGCGACTGCCGGTACCCTCGACTCTCTGATGGCGACGGCTGAACGCGACTACTACGAGATCCTCGGCGTCGACCGGGAGGCGCCGGACGCCGACATCAAGCGCGCTTTCCGGAAGCTAGCGCGCGAGCTCCATCCGGACGTATCGGAGGCCCCGGACGCCGAGGAGCGATTCCGTGAAGCGGCCGAGGCGTACGAGGTCCTTTCAGATCCGGAGCGGCGCGCCACCTATAACCGGTACGGGCGCGAGGGGCTGCGCGGTGGCGGATTCGCCCCGGCCGACTTCGACCTCGGCAACCTCTCGGACATCTTCGGCGCCTTCTTCGGTGAGTCGCTCTTCGGCCAGGCCGCCCACCCCGGTGGCCCGAGCCGCGGCGGGGACGTCACGGCGAGCGCCGAGATCACGCTCACTGAAGCCTTCACCGGCGTCACCGAGAACGTCTCGACCCGCGTCGCGAGCACCTGTGAAACGTGTGACGGAAACGGGGCTGCGCCCGGGACGTCGCCGCGCATCTGCGACGTGTGCGGCGGTGCCGGCCGCGTCCAGCAAGTGTCACAGAGCGTCTTCGGCCAGTTCGTTCGAACCGGTGCCTGCCCCAGCTGCGAGGGAATCGGAAGCGTCGTCGAGACGCCCTGCGAAACGTGCGACGGCGTCGGCCGCACGCTTCACGACCGCGAGATCGACATCGACGTTCCGGCCGGAATCGAGGATGGGCAGAGAATCCGCGTGCGGAACGAAGGGCACGCCGGTGCTCTCGGCGGGCCAAACGGCGATCTCTTCCTCCAGGTGCGCGTCACCCCGCTGCCGGGGCTCGAACGAGACGGAGCCGACCTTCACACGGCCGTCGAGCTCACCATGACCGAGGCGGCTCTCGGTACCGCGTTAATGGTGCCCGGGCCTGTGGGTGAGATCGAGGTCGAGGTCCCCGCGGGCACGCAGCCCGGCCACGTCATCGTTCTCCGGGGCCAGGGGATGCCGTCCCTCGAGGGACGCCGTCGCGGTGCGTTCCACGCGCACGTCCGTGTTCACATCCCCCGGCGACTCGACGATGAGCAACGCACGCTCGTCGACCAGCTCGGCGAGGCGCTCGGCGAGGAGGCCTATCAGGACGACGGGGACAATGGGGAAGACGGCGGATTCTTCGGGCGGATCAAGAACGCCTTCCGCTGACCATGCCAGGCCTTGCTCCGCACGAGCGCCGAAGCGGGCTGCTGATCCCGGTGGACGCCGACTCCCTGGTCGGTGATTTCCGCAACCGCTACAACGCGGCCACCGTCGCTCGGGGATTGCCGCCGCACGTAACGATCCTCTTCCCGTTCGCACGGGGTGCGAACGTCTCGGAGACGTACGACGCCGTTCTCACTGCTCACTTCGCCACCTTCGGGCCGTTCGAAGCCGAGTTGACGGGCGTGGGGCAGTTCGACCGATTCGTCTGGCTCGCTCCGGAGCCCCGCGAGCGCTTCGTCGACCTAATCGGGTCGACGTGTAGCCGCTTCCCCGAGTTCCCACCCTATGAGGGCGAAGGTGGCGAGCCGGAGCCTCATCTCACGATCGCGGCTGTCGATGCTTCGGCAGCGACGGAGCCCATCACCGGCATCGCCCGCTGCGAGCTGCAACCACTGCTGCCGTTCCGCTTTACCGTCGACAGCGTCTCGTTGTTCGAGGAGCGGGAAGATGCAACCTGGCGCGCTACGGCGCGGTACGGGCTCGGATGACCGACGGCGTCGTTCGCGTCTCCGTGCAGGTGCCGCTCGAGCGTTCCGAAGAGGCCTGGGCCCTTGCGCTCGATCTCTCGCCCGGCGGCTTCGAGGAGTCCGAGGATGGCCAGACGCGCACACTGTCGCTCTACGTCGACGAAGGAGCGGTAGCCTCGATCGAGGCTACCTTCCCCGTCGTCGAGGTGACCCGGGTCGAGCCGGGATGGGAGGACGCGTGGCGGGCCTTCCACAAGCCCGCACGCGTTGGCGGCCTTTGGATCGGTTCGCCGTGGGAGCAGCCAGAGCCAGGCGAACGGGCGGTCGTTATCGACCCGGGTCGCGCGTTCGGAACGGGCGCTCATCCAACGACACGCGCCTGCGTCGAGCTCCTCGCGCGGTCGGCGAGAGGTTCGCTCCTCGACATCGGCTGCGGCTCGGGTGTGCTGTCGATCGCTGCCGCGCGCCTCGGGTTCGGCCCGATTCGGGCCGTCGACAACGATCCGGTCGCGGTCGAGACGACGATCGCGAATGCAGCAGCGAACCACGTCACGATCGAGGCGTCGCTCCTCGACGGCGAGATCGACGTACTTCCGGTGCTGGAGACGACCGTCGCGAACGTTCTCCTCGCCCCGGTCGAAACGATCCTCTCGCGGCTCGAAAGCGGCATCGTGATCACGTCCGGCTACCTCGACACCGATCATCCCCTCGCGCCGGGCTGGCGCTCGGCCGAACGTGTCACGCTCGACGGCTGGGCGGCCGATCGCTTCGAGCGAGAGGTCTAGCCGCTCGCCTTTCCCGGCGCATCGTCGAGCGGCACGACCGGATCGCCGATCCGCATCGTCCCGCCGCCGAGAATGTCTGCACGCAGACCCGCTCGGCGCACGAGCGCCCGCAATGAACCCGCGGGAGAGAGTGATTGCAGGTGCGAGCACGGTTCCGCAAGACGGCGTCCTACGCACTCGACCTCGCCGATCCGGAACCGGCGGTCGACGAGGGCGTTGAGGTGGATCCCCTTGGTGACCACGTTTCTCCGTGCCTGTTCCCACGTGATCTCGATGCCGTCGGTGCGCACTCCCTCGAGCGCCTCGGATTCGACGAGCGTCAACTGATAGCCCCGTCCCGTTCCCGAGAAGGTTCCCACGGAGTCCGCGTACCGGTCTCCCAGGATCCCCCGACCGGCGACAGCACGCGCCTCGTCGACGCAAACCAGCGCGGCGGTCGCGGCGGGTGCGATCAGCAGGGCGGCGACGATGCCGTTCGCTTCGGGAGCTGCACCATAGGGTGACGACGGCGCGAGGCCCAGATCCAACGGAGCGAGGACGACAGCCTCGACGATCGAATCATTGGTCCGAAAGGCTCCGGACGGATCGAGGACGGGGCCTGAGGGCGCACCGAACATCAGCACGGCGTCCCGCAGACCGCCGTCCCGCGCCGTCGTCGCGATCCAGTACCCGGGCCACTCGAATCCGGTGGGATCGGCGATCGGCACGAGGCCGAGGTTCCGTGCGGCGAGCCAGTGACGCCAGAAGATCTCCGGGTCGAACTCGGGTCGCGGGAGTTCATCCTCAGCGACGTCGAGCGCGCCCGCGAGGCACGCGCGAAACGATGGTTCCGATCCGACCATCCCGCCAGGATAATGAGCGACGCGCGCTCGATCCAGTTCCCGTCTGGAACGTCTACGCTCTCTGATCGATGGCGACCTTCACGACTCGGTTCCTCGGCTGCAAGGTGTCGTTCGCCGACGAGCAGGCGATCCGGGAACGGCTGCTTGCCGACGGGCACACCGAGTCGCGCGGCGCTGCCGACGTTGCCGTCATCAACACCTGTTGCGTGACGAACGAAGCCGTCGCGAAGTCGCGGCAGGCGGCGGCGCAGGCCGCTCGAACGCACTCGCGCGTCTATGTCACTGGCTGCGCTGCCAACCTCTCGAGTAACGCCTTCGCAGGTATGCCCGGCAACGTCGAGGTCGTCGCGCGCCGCAGTGAGGACATCGTCGAGACCATCGCAGGCGACGTCGGAGCGATCGCGTGCGTTCAGGCCGATCATCGGCTCGAGCGCGTTCGAGCCTTCGTGAAGATCCAGGACGGCTGCTCTTTCTCCTGCGCGTTCTGCGTCATCCCACTGGTCCGGGGCGGAACGCGGAGCCGGACCGCGGACGCAGTCCTGGCCGAGATCCGCCGCCGGGTCGCCCAGGGGCACCACGAGGTCGTGCTCACCGGCGTGAACCTCGGGTGCTTCCGAGATCGCGTCGCCGGGCTCACGCTTGGCGGCCTGATCAGGGAGGCAGGCGCTATTGACGGTCTCGCGCGTCTCCGGCTCTCGTCGATCGAAATCAACCACGTAACGCTGGAACTGGTCGACGCGATGCGCGACACTCCGATCGTGGCTCGGCACCTCCATATACCGCTCCAGTCGGGCGACGACGGTGTCCTGCGGGCAATGGGCCGCCGCTACTCCATTGGCCAGTATCGCGCACGCCTCGAGGGCTGTGACCAATTCAACCTCACGACCGACGTGATCGTCGGCTTCCCGACCGAAGACGACCGTGCCTTCGAGAACACGCTGGAGGCGATCGCGGAGATCGGGATCACCAAGGTTCACGCTTTCCCGTACTCGCCACGGCCCGGGACACGCACCGCCGGGGAAGATCCCGTCGCGCCGCAGGTCAAGCGGGAGCGAAGCGCACGTCTTCGCGCCGCTTCTGACACCGCGTGTCGAGCCCGCTGGGCGAGTCGGGTGGGCAGCGAGGACATCGTCCTCGTCGATCGACCGGGCCTCGGTTACGCGGACGACTACACGCCGTGGTTCGTCGAGGCGCCCGTCGGTTCGCTCGTCCGGGCTCGTGCCACCGGCGTGACGAACGACGGAGTGCTGGCGGAGGCTCTGTGACCGACTGCCTGTTCTGTCGACTCGTCGAAAGCGGTGACCATGTTCTCTCAACCGACGAGTTCGTCGCGATCCGCGACATCGCACCTGCGGCGGAGACGCACCTGCTCGTCCTGCCCCGCCGCCATATCGACACGTTCCGTGACATTGCCGCGTTTCCGGACGACGAGGCCGCCCGGATGCTGCGGTTCGTGGCCGACGCGGCGGCGTCCGAGGAGCTCGACGACTACCGCCTGATCGTCAACGTCGGGCCTGGCGCGGGTCAGACCGTGTTCCATCTCCACTGGCACGTTCTCGGCGGAAAACTGCTCCCCGGGTTCCATTGAGCGGAAATTGCGGGCAGACTGTCACCGTGCAACTCATTTCGACGATCGAGGACGAGATCAAGCAGGCGCGACTCGCGCGGGACAACGACCGTCGCGACGCGTTGACCCTGATCCTTTCCAGCCTCCGTTCCGCCGAGAAGGACCTCCAGCGGCCGCTGTCGGAGGACGAGGAGCTGCAGGTCCTGCAGCGGGAGCGCAAGAAGCGCGTCGAGGCGTTCGCCGCGTTCGAGGCCGCCGGACGTGAGGAGCAGGCCGACAAGGAAGACTTCGAACTGGAAGTGCTCGAGGAGTTCATGCCCGAGCCGCTCTCCGACGACGAGATCGACGAGATCGTGGACGACGTTATCGCCGAGGTCGGCGCCACGTCGCTGCGTGACATCGGCCGCGTGATGGCTGATGTGATGCCGCAGATCTCCGGTCGCGCGGACGGCTCGGCCGTCAGCCAGATCGTCCGCGAGAAGCTCGCGTAGGGGACGGGCGCATGCCCGTTCCGGAAGCGTCGGTCTGGACCGATTCCGCCTGGCGCGCCACCGCTGACCGCTGGGTCGACGATCAGCTCGCGCGCCTCGAGCTCGAGCCAACCGGGGAGGGCGAGCGGATCCACGACCGGCCGTGGTCGACGGTAATCCGCGTTCCGACGCGCGGCGGGGCCGTCTTCTTCAAGGCAGTGATACCGGTGCTCCGTCACGAGGCAGGGCTGACGGAGCTCCTCGGCCGGCGGCGACCCGACTGCGTTCCGCCGCCGCTCGCGGTGAACCGAGACGAGGGATGGCTGCTCCTCGAGGATGGCGGCCAGACGCTGCGTTCGATCGTCGAGGCAGATCGGGGGATCGGGCGCTGGCGCGACGTCCTCGCACTCTATGCGAGCCTGCAGATCGACCTCGCCCCCGACCTGCCGGAACTGCTCGAGCTCGGCGTCCCCGACCTCCGGCTCGCCGAGTTGCCTGCCCGGTTCGAGGCGCTGCTCGCCGCGATCGGCGACCGCCTCCCCGACAACGAGCGCCGGCGTCTCGAGGCTTCTCTGCCCTGGGCGAACGCCGCCTGCGAGGAGCTTGCCTCGGCAGGCATCCCGGAGACGATCCAGCACGACGACCTACACGACGCGCAGGTATTCGTCCGCGACGGCTGCTACCGCCTTCTCGACTGGGGTGACGCATGTGTCTCGCACCCTTTCTTCACCCTCGCGGTAACGCTCGACGGCGTGATCCAGTGGGGCGCCGACGACGTGGAGGCATCTGAGCCGACAGAGGTGTACCGCGACGCCTACCTGGCGCCGTTCCGCAGCCTCTCGGCTGCAGACCTGGTTGACCTGTCCGCGACGGCGCGTAAGCTCGGGTGGCTTTGCCGAGCGGTCAACAGCCGTCTTTCTCAGCCGAGCGTCGAGAGCACGCGCCTGCGCCTGCGCATGTATCTCGACGGTCGCGCGTAGGATAGGCGGCATGGCTCTCGAACGCCCACAGATCGACATGCCGGAAGGCGACATCCCATTCGACCTCGTGATCGAGGACATCGTCGTTGGCGACGGTGAGGAGGCCACGAGCGGCCACAAGGTCTCCGTGCACTACGTCGGCGCCGCCTTCTCCACGGGCGAGGAGTTCGATGCGTCGTGGAGCCGCGATCAGGTGTTCGAGTTCAAGCTCGGCAAGGGCCAGGTGATCCCGGGGTGGGACGCGGGCGTACAGGGCATGAGGGTCGGCGGTCGGCGAAAGCTTACGATCCCATCCGCCATGGCCTACGGCGCCCGCGGCGCCGGCGGCGTGATCGCCCCGCACGAGCCGCTCGTGTTTGTGGTCGACCTGCTCGCGGTTGGCTGAGCCGAGCTCCGAGACTCCTGCGTCCGGGGTAGGCGGCTCCGTTCGCGCCGACACCTACACTTCGAGCCATGCAAGACGTCATCGTCGTCCCGAATGAAGTAGCCGCGGAGCTCGCAGGAGTCACCGACGGCGTGCTCGATTCGCTGCGCGAGCGACTCGGCTGCTCGATCTCGCTGCGCGGGAACAAGCTCACGCTCGACGGTGACGACGTTCACGTGGTGGCCGCTCGCGCGGTGGTCGACGAGCTCGTCGAGCTCGTCGAGAGTGGGCACGCGATCGGCCCGGACACGGTGAGCGCCGTCGCCGCAGCACTCGATCAGTCGGCCGACATCCGCGACATCTTCGAGGACGTCGTCTGGCGCCACCGGGGCAAGAAGATCGCCCCGAAGACCGTGACGCAGAAGAAGTACGTCGACTCGATCCGTTCGAGCACGGTCACCTTTGGGATCGGCCCTGCGGGGACGGGGAAGACGTACCTCGCAATCGCCCTCGCCGTCGCGGCCCTGAGCGAGAAGCAGGTCGGGCGCCTCATTCTCACGCGTCCTGCGGTCGAGGCCGGGGAGCGTCTCGGGTTTCTCCCGGGCGACATGCTCGCCAAGGTCGACCCGTACATGCGGCCCCTCTTCGACGCGCTCTACGACACCATGGATCCCGACCGCCTGACGGCCTACATGGAGCGAGGCACGATCGAGGTCGCGCCGCTCGCCTTCATGCGCGGCCGTACCCTCAATGACTCGTTCATCATCCTCGACGAGGCCCAGAACACGACGCCGGAGCAGATGCAGATGTTCCTGACGCGGCTCGGCTTCGGCTCGAAGATGGTGATCACGGGCGACATCACCCAGGTCGACCTGCCTCGAGAGCAGGCGTCGGGGCTGATCCAGGTGCGCGACATCCTGCGTGACGTCGACGGGATCGGGGTGGTCGAGTTCGGGCATGCGGATGTCGTCCGCCACAAGCTCGTGCAGCGGATCGTCGAGGCGTACAAGCTGCACGCCGAAGAGACCGGCACCGCCCGCAAGAAGTGATCGAGGTCGAGCTAGAGAATCGGAGTGGCGTTGACGTCGACGAGTCCGGCGCAGTGGCGCTCGCCTGCCACGCCCTTGCCGAGGAGGGCCTCCATGCCGCCGAGCTCGGGCTCGCGTTTGTCCCTCCCGACGAGATCCGCGCCCTGAAGTCGGAACATCTCGGGATCGACGAGCCAACCGACGTTCTTTCGTTCCCGATCGACGGTCTGGACGATCTACCCGAGGGAGTTCCGCGAGCCCTTGGCGACGTTGTGATCTGCCCGCAGGTGGTGGGTGACGACTGGCGATGGCCCCTCGTGCACGGGATCCTCCACCTGCTCGGGTACGAGCACGGCGACCAGATGGAGCGCCGCGAGCAGGAGATCCTGGAGCGAGCAGCGTGAGTCCGATCCCCGGCCGCCGCCCACCCTCGATTCTCGAGAGCTTCAACGTCGCCTTCGAGGGGATCATCCACGTCCTCCGCACGCAGCGAAACATGCGGATCCACTTTCTCATCGCCGGAGCTGTGCTGATCGCCGCTCTCGCGGTCGACGTCTCCAAGATCGAGCTGATCGTGTTGCTTCTGTCGATCTCGTTCGTGTTGATCGCCGAGATGGTCAATACGGCAATCGAGGCGGCTGTTGACATCGCGTCGACGTCATTCGACCCCATGGCGAAGCTCGCGAAGGACATCGCGGCGGGCGCAGTGCTGATCGCTTCCGTCAACGCGCTGGCGGTCGGGTACCTCGTCTTCTCCGGCCAGGTTGCCGATCGCTCGAACGACTTCCTCGACCGGCTCTCCAAGACGCCGGCGGAGCTGACGCTCGTCGCGCTAGTCCTCGTTGTCGCTCTCGTGATCGCGATGAAGGCGCTCTCGGGACGCGGCACTCCGCTCCGCGGGGGTTGGCCCTCGGGCCACGCCGCCGTCGCGTTCGCAGGGTGGATGGCCGTGACGCTGACCCTCGACGGGTCGGAGCACCGCTTCCTCGTCTCCTCGCTCGCCTTTATCATGGCCCTGTTGGTGGCGCAGACCCGCGTCGAGGCGGGTGTCCACTCCACCCTCGAGGTCGTCACCGGCGGTACTCTCGGCGCCATCGTGACGTTCGCAATCTTCCAGGTGTTCGCGGCATGACCGACGAGGAGCTCCTCGCGCGCGCGGACGCTATTGCGGCGCGTGCTTACGCGCCGTACTCGAACTTCAACGTCGGTTGCGCCGTGCTCACCCGCGACGGAGTAGTCATCGAGGGCGTCAACGTCGAGAACGCCGCCTATCCGCTCGGAGTCTGCGCCGAGAGAACGACCTTCTCGCGCGCGATCGTTCAGGGGTACTTGCCCGGTGATTTCACGGTGGCTGCGATAACAGCCTCTCCCTGCGGGGGGTGCCGCCAGTGGCTCGCCGAGATGCAGGTCGAGCGCGTCGTCTTTCGCAACGGCGGTCGGCTCGTGCACATGACCGTGGACGAGCTGCTGCCCGAGCAGTTCGACGCCGGCGAGCTCGCGTGAGATCAGGCTTCGTCGCCGTCGCCGGGCGGCCGAACGTTGGCAAGTCGACCCTCGTCAATGCCCTCTGTGGCGACAAGGTCGCGATCACCTCGAACGTCCCGAACACGACCCGACGCCGCATCTTCGGCGTCGCGAACGGCCCCGACTGGCAGCTCGTACTCGCCGACCTTCCTGGCTTTCAGCGGCCCATGGATGCACTCACCGAGCGAATGCAGCACACCGTCGACTCGTCCTTCGAGGACATCGATGTCGTCTTGCTCGTCCTTTCGGCGCGCGACCGGATCGGCGCCGGAGACCGCTACGTCGCGCGCCGCGTCTTCGGTCTCGGGATTCCGGTGATCATCGCGCTGAACAAGATCGACAACCTCAAGCTCGGCCATGTCGCGTCGCAGATGAAGACCGCGGCCACGCTGGGTGATTTCCACGCGCTCCACCCGGTGAGCGCTGTGACGAAGGATGGGGTAGACGAGCTCCGCGGGGATCTCGTCCATCTCCTGCCAGAGGGGCCGATGTATTTCCCGGTCGACCAGACAACCGATCTCACGATCGAGAATCGCGTCGCCGAAGTGATTCGCGAGAAAGCACTCCACCTCACGCGCGACGAGGTTCCGCACGCCATCACGGTCGTCGTCGAGGAGATCGGCGACAAGGTCGTGCAGGCGTTCCTGCTCGTCGAGACTGAGTCGCAGAAGGGCATCCTGGTGGGGAAGAAAGGCGCAATGGTGCGAGAGATCGGTCAGCGTGCGAGGCCGGAGGTCGAGCATCTCGTCGGGCATCCGGTGTTCCTGGAGCTGATCGTGCGTGTGCGCTCGAAGTGGCGCCGTGACGCAAAGATGATCGAGCGCCTCGGGATGTAGGGTCGGGTCTTGCAATCACGCATTCGCGATGTTGCAATGCAAGACCTGACCCCGCACTCCGCCGTCAGTGGCACCGCTGCAGGTCGGGTGCGATCTTGAGGATCACTCGCTCCGAGGTGATGTTGCCGGGGTCGAAGTCGCGGCCGCGGTACTTCTGCGATAGCGCGTCGATGTGCGCGCGCGCCTTCGGGCCACGGGTCGTTTCCACGACGCGCCCCCGCACCTCGCCGTACGTGTAGGGATCGTCCTTCACCCAGATCATCACCGTCACGCGCGGGTCGCGCTCGACCGCCTTGAACTTCGCGCGGTGCACCTCGGTGTTGATCAGGACTTGGTCGTCGTCGGCGTCGACCCACATGACGTGCGTCATCGCGTCCCCCGATAGGAGCCGCACCGTGAACGCGGCGAAGTTTGCGGCTTGCGCAAGGTCGCGAATCGTCGGATCGAGTGCGCCGGCGATTACTTCTGGTCGTTCATCTCGTTGGCGCCGACGCGCTCGGCGAGCGCGCGTGCCACTTTGAGCCAGAGGTCGGGCATCCGGTTCAGCAACTCGAGGAAGGCGCGATCGGTGATCACCAGCACGTCGAGGTCGGTCAGCGCCGTCACCGTCGCAGTCCGCGGCACTTTGGAGAGAAGCGCCATCTCACCGACGAAGTTCCCCGGGCCGAGCGTGGCGACCTTGCGACCCTTGCGCCGAACCTCGACTTCGCCCTCGACGATCATGAAGAACTCGCGGCCCCGCTCGCCCTCCTCGATCAGCACCTTGCCGGCGCGGAGATCGAGCTCATCGGCGATCTGCGCGATGTTCTGGAGATCCTTCTTCGAGCACTGCTCGAAGAGCGGCACCCGCTGGAGGAGATCGGTCTTGCCGGAAGCGCCGAGGCCCATGGCGGGCACTCTATAGCGGCAGAAGCCACGAGCGCAACTGCCTCGAATTCGCTCCGAGCTAGACTTGCCGACGATGGCTGAGGCCCAGCTCCTCCCGCGTGACCTCGAGCTTCCGCTCGATCTGCGGCTGCCGCGCGTTGGAGCCGTCGACGCGGTTGCTCTGGAGGCGCGTGCGGGTGAGCTTGCGAAGCGCTCGATCAAGAAGGGCTCGAAGCTCGCGGCGCTCGACCTCGCGATCCGGATGATGGACCTGACGACGCTCGAAGGAGCCGATACGCCGGGCAAGGTCGCGGCGCTCTGTGCCAAGGCGATGCACCCGGATCCTGCCGATCCGACGATTCCGTCCGTTGCGGCCGTGTGCGTGTATCCGAACCTCGTTGCCGTGGCAAAGCGCCGGCTTGCCGGCTCGGGTGTTCGCGTCGCCTCGGTTGCTACCGCGTTTCCGTCCGGCCAGTCGCCGATCGAGGTGAAGCTCTCGGACGTTCGCGAGGCCGTCGCGCTCGGCGCCGACGAGATCGACATGGTGATCGACCGCGGTGCCTTCCTCTCCGGACGCTACGCGAAGGTCGTCGACGAGATCGTTCGCGTCAAGGAGGCGTGTGGCGACACCCACCTCAAGGTCATCCTCGAGACGGGGGAGCTCGGCACCTACGACAACGTTCGTCGCGCCTCGCTTCTCGCGATCGCCGCAGGCGCCGACTTCATCAAGACCTCGACCGGGAAGGTCAGTCCCGCAGCAACGCTTCCGGTGACGCTCTGCATGCTCGAGGTGATTCGCGACGTCCACGACGAGACCGGGCGCATCATCGGGATGAAGCCCGCCGGTGGAATCCGCACAGCGAAGCAGGCGATCCAGTACCTCTGCGTCCTCAACGAGACTCTGGGTACGTCCTGGATGACGCCCGAGCTCTTCCGCTTTGGCGCGTCCTCGCTGCTCAACGATGTGCTGATGCAGATCCGTAAGCAGCGCACAGGCTCTTATCAATCCGGCGACTACTTCACGATCGACTGAGATGGCAGCGAAGCCCCCAGCCACGCGTGCCGTTCCCTCACCGCTCGAGTGGGAGTACGCCCCGGCGCCCGAGGCTCGCGACATCCTTGCGCTCGAGGAGCGCTACGGCCTCTACATCGGCGGCGAGCAAGTCACCCCCCGCTCGCGCAAGTGGTTCCCGACGATCTCGCCCGCGACTGAAGAGCACCTTGCCGAGGTTGCGCTCGCCGGCCCTCGCGATGTCGACCTTGCCGTGCAGGCTGCCCGTGGGGCCTTCGAGGGAGAGTGGACGGCGCTGCGGCCGTCGGAGCGTGCCAAGTACCTGTTCCGGATCGCCCGTCTCATCCAGGAGCGCTCGCGCGAGCTCGCCGTCGCCGAGTCGCTGAACGGCGGCAAGCCGATCAAGGAGTCGCGCGATGTCGACATCCCGCTCGCGGCCGCGCACTTCTTCTACTACGCCGGCTGGGCCGACAAGCTCGAGTACGCCTTCCCGAACCGCAAGCCGCGCGCGCTCGGCGTGGCCGGGCAGATCATCCCGTGGAACTTCCCGCTGCTCATGCTCTCGTGGAAGATCGCGCCGGCGCTCGCCTGCGGAAACACCGTGGTGCTCAAGCCCGCCGAGACGACGCCGTTGACGGCGCTCATCTTCACGGATATCTGCCGCCAGGCGGGCCTGCCTGCGGGGGTCGTCAACATCATCACCGGCGACGGCTCGACCGGAGCACATCTCGTCAGGCATCCCGACCTCGACAAGGTCGCCTTTACGGGTTCGACCGAGGTCGGCAAGGCGATCCGGCGCGAGCTCGCAGGGACGGGAGTCAAGCTCACACTCGAGCTCGGCGGCAAGGCGGCGAACATCGTCTTCGACGACTGCGCCCTCGACCAGGCGGTGGAGGGCATCGTCAACGGGATCTACTTCAACCAGGGCCATGTCTGCTGCGCCGGCTCGCGCCTGCTCGTGCAGGAGTCGATCTACGAGCCGCTCGTCGCGAAGCTGAAGCGGCGGTTGCGAACGATTCGTGTCGGCGACCCGCTCGACAAGAACACCGACCTCGGAGCGATCAACTCTCGCATGCAGCTCGACCGCATCCGCGAGCTCGTGGCGAGTGGGGAGGACGACGGCGCCGAGATGTACCAGCCGCCCTGCCGCCTGCCCGAGAAGGGGTACTGGTTCGCGCCGACCGTGTTCACGAACGTTGGGCAGAGCTCACGGATCGCGCAGGAGGAGATCTTCGGGCCGGTTCTCTCGGTGCTCACGTTCCGCACGCCGGAGGAGGCGGTCGAGAAGGCCAACAACACGCCTTACGGTCTTTCGGCGGGCGTCTGGACCGAAAAGGGCTCGCGCATCCTCTGGATGGCCGAGCGGCTGCGAGCCGGCGTCGTCTGGGCGAACACCTTCAACCGCTTCGACCCGACCTCCCCGTTCGGAGGCTACAAGGAGTCCGGCTTCGGGCGCGAGGGCGGTTTGCACGGGCTCGAGCCGTACTTGAGGTTCGACCGATGAGCGCGACAGTGACCAACAACGTCACGATCCGCTGGGCCGAGAACGCGGATGAGGAGCGGCTCGTCGAGATCGACGGAAAGACGCGGTCGCCGCTCGTCACGCCTGCGCCGCCTCCCGCCGAGCCGGCCTTCTTCCGGCCCCACGTGGAACCCGCGGACACGCTCGTCGCCGAGATCGACGGTCGGATCGTCGGTTACGCGCTGATCGGCACACCCACGCCCCTACCGGCGAGCGCCGGCGTCCAGATGATCCGTGGACTCGCCGTCGATCCCGAGTTCCAGGGGAGAGGAATCGGCGGGACACTGATCGACGCCTCGATCGCCGAGGCGACCGCGCGCGGCGCGGTGAAGCTGTCCCTGCGCGTGCTCTCGACGAACGAGCGAGCGCGGCGGCTGTACGAGGGTGCCGGATTCGAGACCGAGGGCGTCCTCGCCGACGAGTTCTTCCTCGAGGGCCGGTCGGTCGACGATCACCTCCTGGCCCGGAGGCTCGATCGATGAGCCGGATCGCGGTTCGCAAGACGTACAAGCTCTACATCGGCGGGAAGTTCCCGCGGTCGGAGTCGGGCCGCACCTACGAGGCAGAGGGGCAGAACGTCGCCCGCGCCTCGCGCAAGGACGCGCGTGATGCCGTCCGGGCCGCCCGCTCCGCCTTTCCGACGTGGGCCGACGCGACGCCGTACAACCGCGGGCAGGTGCTCTATCGGCTCGCCGAGATGATGGAGACACGCGCCACCGATCTGGCCCGTGCGTGTTCGGGTCGGCGCGAGGTCGAACGTGCCGTCGATCGCGTCGTCTGGTACGCGGGCTGGGCCGACAAGCTCCCGCAGGTCCTCGGCGGCTCGAATCCCGTGGCCGGGCCGTACTTCAATTTCACCGTGCCGGAACCGACGGGGGTCGTCGCGGTGCTCGCTCCCGAGGCGCCTGCGCTCGACGGGCTCGTTTCGCGGATCGCTCCGGTGATCGCAGGCGGGAACACGGCCGTCGTGGTCACATCCGAGACGTCACCGCTCGCGGCACTCGAGCTGGCCGAGGCGATCGCGACGTCCGATCTGCCAGGCGGAGTGGTCAACCTGCTCACGGGATACCGTTCCGAGCTGGGGCCGATCCTCGCTGCGCACATGGATGTGAACACCATCGACGTTACGGGCGCGGGCGACGAGACCGCGGAGCTCGAGATCCTCGCCGCCGACAACGTCAAGCGTGTCGTCAGGGCCGGCAGCGAGCAAAGCCCGTGGGAAATCTCCGCGTTCCTCGAGATGAAAACCGTGTGGCATCCGGTAGGCACCTAGTGAGGGCATTTCGCGCGTCAGGCTGAAGCCTGACGCGAAATTGTTGTCTCGGTGGAGGCTCCCCCGTACCCGACCGAGGTCGCCGAGGCCCCGCTCGGGCTCGACCCGCGGATCCGGCGGTTTCGCTGCGACGACGAGGTCGACACGTTCGTCGTCGTGACGGAGCGATGGCTCGTGATCGTCGATACGCACAGCACGCCGGGGCTTGCGCTCCAGCTCGCGGAGCAGTGCATCGGGCCGGGTGACGCGGGGCGGCTTCTCGTTATCAACACGCACGCCGACTACGACCACGCCTGGGGGAACCAGATCTTCAGCGGCCCGGAGGCGCGCTACCCCGCACCCGTCATCGGGCACGCGCTGTGCTTCGAGCGACTCGGTGGCGGCGACGCGGTCACGTCGCGCGCGAAGATGGAGAAGGAGCAGTCGGGCCGGTTCGACGACCTGGTGCTCACTCCACCGAACATCATCGTCGGCGACGAGGGGCTGACGATCCACGGCGGCGACCTGACGCTCACGCTCGTTCACACGCCGGGCCACACCGAGGATCACTTCTCGATCTGGATCCCCGAGCTCCGAATCGTCCTCGCGGGCGACGCCGCGGAGCAGCCCTGGCCGCACGTCGACACGCCCGAGGGAATCGCCCAGGCGCGCGCATCACTCGTGCGCCTGCAGGAGCTCGATCCCCTGCGCGTCTTGCCGTGCCACGGTGACACGACCGAGCCGGCGCTCCTCGATCGCAACATCGCCTACCTCGATGCCGTCGCGACCGATCCGGCGTTGCCGATCGAGGACGCCGCGAGGATCGCCGGCGTCACGGTCACGGACCTCGACCCGATCTACCACGAGTTTCATGCCGACGCGCTCGCTGCGAGTGCGAGCCTGTCGCACGGTAGGTGACCGGCTTCAGCCGGCTGCCAGGGTTCCGCCGGTCTGATCGACTGCGTCACGGAGCGCCACAACCCCCGACGCCCCGACACCGCAGCAACCACCGATGTATCGGGCGCCGAGCGTGACCCAGAGCGCGATCTCCTCTTTCGAGAACCCCGACCCTGCGCCGACCCAGACCTTCCCGTGCGCATCCCAGCTCTGCCCGCCGTTCGGGTAGGCGACGAGCGGCAGGTTCGTGACTCGACCGATGTGCTCGAGCAGAGGCGTGACGTAGTTGGGCGCAGTGCAGTTCACGCCCACGGCGATCACGGACGGGACGGCGGCCGCAGCGGCCACGAGCTCCTCGATCGGTTCGCCACCCCACGTCGTCGCTCCGTCGCGGCAGGTGAAGCTCATCCACGCTGGTACCGATGGCAGCCCCTCGAGCGCCCGGCCGATCGCCCGGGCCTCCTGCGTGGACGCGAGCGTCTCGATCGCGAGCAGGTCGGGCTGTGTGTCGACGAGGACGTGCAGCCGAGCGCGGTGGAAATCGACCAGCGTGTCCTCGTCCACTGCGGGCGCGCGGTACTCGGACCCGTCGTAAAGCGTCGCGCCGTACGGTCCGACCGAGGCAGCGACAAGCACATCTGCGGCACCTGCCGGATCCTCGAGCGTGAATCGAATCCGCGCCTCGACGGCGAGTGCCGTCGTCGACCGAAGCGCCGCGACCGCCTCCTGGGGTGCAAGGCCTGCAGCGACGAACCCGGTCTCGCTCGCCTGGTAGCTCGATGTGATCAGCACGCGAGCGCCCGCACGGAGGAACGCGAGGTGGGCCGCCACGATCGCCTCGGGATCGTCGATCAGAAATCGGGCCGTCCAGAGCGGGTCGTCGAGCCGGTGCCCCGCCTCCTCGAGCGCGGTCGAGAGGCCGCCGTCGACGATGCGGACGGTCATCTACGGCGCAAGGAGTCGATCGACCGCGTGCCGACTCTCCTCGAGTCGGCTCTCGTGTGAGCCTTCGAGATGCAGCCACGGCGAACCGCTCTCGGCTGCCCGCTCGAGGTAGCGGGCGTGCATCCACTCCCGCTGGGCGTCGAACTCCCTGATCCCGTCGTGCCGCCACGGGACGTCGAGCCCGCAGACGAGAAAGAGGTCGTAGTTCCGCGCAACGAGATCCTCGAACGCCTCCGTCGGCTCGCCCAGGTAGACCTCATGGAACAACTTCGTCGTGAACGCGTCCGTGTCGCAGAAGAGCACCGCGTGCGCCGATCCGGCAAGGCAGTCCTCGTACCAGCACTGCAGCCGGGCAATCGTCGTGAACTCGGCACTCGTCCAGGGCGCATCCGGATCGCGCCCGATCTCGGTGTAGGGGCGCCCGAACTCCGGGTTCCACACGGTGTCGTAGGCGGCGCCGAGCGCGCGCGCCAGCGTCGTCTTCCCGGTGGACTCGCCCCCGAGCAGGCAGACGCGTTTGATCGGCTCGGACACCGCCGCAGCCTAGAGGATCGCCACTCGTCTCGCGTGTCGACTCCTGCGCGGAGTAGGATCACGCTCCGTGGACGGATCGAGAAGGCTGAGTCAGGCGATAGCCGAGGGCGACGGAATCTCCGTGCTCGTCGAAGTGGCCGACGCCGTGGCGGCCCAGGCGGCGCAGGATCAGGGTGCCGAGGGGCTTGTCGTGCGCGGGTCGGCGGGAACGATTCGTGAGAGCTGCGAGCTCCCCGTGCTCGGCTACGGTAGGGCCGACGAGCTCGGAGGCATCGACGCCGTCGTGGTCGACGGGTCCGAGCCGGAGGATTCTCTCGAAGCGGTGATCGCCGGCGTTCACGATCGTGGACTCGAATGCGTCCTGCGCGTGAGCGCCGAGGACGACCTCGAGGACGTGCTCGAGCTCGTTGATCCGGAGATCTTCCTCCTTACCGCTGATGAGGTCGAGGACGGGCAGTCGCCGCTAGAACGCCTGCTCGAGCTTCTTGCGGATGTCCCCGCGGGCAAGCTCGCAATCGCCGAGTTCGCGGGTGCAAGCCACGACGACGTCGTCGAGCTCGAGCGCGCCGGGGTCGACGCGGTGATCGTCTCGAGCAGCGACATCGGGTCGCTCGTGGGTGACACGCTTCCCGATCACTGACAGGAGGGTCGCCCTCGTGGCGATTCTCGGCCTTGCCGCTCTCCTTCGGCTCGTCGGGATCGGTTACGGGCTGCCGCTCGCCGTCCTCAACCCCGATGAGGCGAGCATCGTCCCGCGCGCGTGGCGGATGGGGCAGGGTCACCTGGACCCTGGCTGGTACGACTATCCGTCGCTCCTGATGGGCCTGCTTGCGCCCGTTCAGGCGTTCGCGGGCTCGCCCTCGTATGAAGCAGCGCGTCTTGTTGCCGTGCTGATCGGGCTCGGCGGTGTGGCGGCGACGTGGTGGCTCGGACGGCGCGCGTACGGCACTGGCGCTGCGATCGTTGGTGCCGCCGCGGTCGCCGTTGCCACAACACATGTCGCGTACTCGCGAGTCGCCGTGACCGACGTGTTGCTCACGCTCGTCCTCACGTGCGTGCTCGTACTCGCCGTCGAAGGGCGAATCGAGTGGGCGGGTCTCGCCGTCGGCCTCGCGGCGTCGGCGAAGTATCCTGGAGCACTCGCAGCGGTTCCCGTTGTCGTCGCGGGGTGGGGGAGATGGCGAGCGGTCGGCAAGGCGGCAGCTCTCGCAGCCGCCGGCTTCATTCTCACAAGCCCGTTCGTCCTCCTCCACGCCCGTGCCGCATGGGACGATGTGTCGCGCGTCCAACGGCTCGCCCGGGCCGGGTGGCTTGGGTTCGAGAACGATCCGATCGCGCCGCTCGCCTATCTCGACCGTCTGTGGGAGGCGATCGGGCCGTTACTCGTCCTGGCGGTCGTCGGGGTCGTTGCGGCCTTCGTCCGCCGCAGCCGCACCGATCTGATTCTGCTCTCGTTCGCTCTTGTCTACTGGCTGACGCTGATGCCACAGGCCGCGCACTTCGACCGCTACGCGCTGCCCCTCGTGCCGGTGCTCGCCGTTCTTGCAGGAAGCATCCGAGTTCTCGTTCCGGTTGCGCTCGTCGTACTCGTCGTACCGCTCGCCTGGAGTATCGGCGACGCGCGCGAGCTGACGAACACCGACACGCGCCTCCGGGCAGACGCGTGGGTCGCGACCAACATTCCTCAGGCGGACGCGATCGCGGCAGACCCATCGACCCTGCCGCTCGCCGGTCGGATTGTGGTGCGACTCGAGCTTCCGGGGCCCGGCCGACCGTCCGATCCGGCCCGTGACCTGAAGCGGCTTCGGGCGCAGGGAGTGAAGTGGGTGATCCTTGCAGGGTCGGTAACAGATCGCGTACTCGCGGCGCCCGACCGTTATCCGCAAGAAGCACTCTTCTACGAGCAGCTCGGCCACGGCTCCGAGCCGGCGTTCGCCGTCTCTCCGGACGAGCCTGGACTCGCCGGCCCGTGGGTGCGCGTCTACCGTATCTCCCGATGAACAGCGAGCGCCGCACTGCCATCGCGATCGGAATCGCGGTCTTCCTTTCGGGTGCTGTTCTACTCGGCGTGGAGATCGCCGCCAGCCGCGTGCTCGCACCGACCTTCGGCAGCTCGCTCTTCGTCTGGGGCTCGCTGATCGGGATCGTCCTGACAGGGCTTGCTATCGGTTACTGGTTCGGTGGCATCGTCGCCGACCGCCTGCCGAGTCCGTATCTCCTCATCTCGGTGCTCGCACTCGGCGCAGGGCTTGTCGCACTCGTGCCCGTCGTCGACGAACGCGTGCTCACGTGGATCGTCGGCTGGGATCCCGGGCCGCGCCTCGATCCGTTGCTTGCATCGGTGATTCTTTTCGGCCTCGTCGCCGTCGTTCTCGCCTCGGCGTCACCGATCGCGGTCAGGCTCGCCGCAAGCTCGCTGGAGCGCCTCGGCCGCACTGCGGGGCGTCTGTTCTCTATCTCGACGGCGGGTAGTATCTTCGGAACGTTCGTCACCGCCTTCTGGCTCGTTCCCGAGTTCGGGACGGATCAGGTGTTCGCGGTCGGTGCGGCGACGCTCGTCGCGGGAGCTCTTGTCGTCGCGCTCGCGGTGCGCCTCTTTCCTGCCTCGCTCGCTCTCTCCGCCTTCCTCGTCGGAGCGATCGCCCTGACTCTCGTGGTCGCGCCCGAGCAACGGCAGTTCGGCGGTGTTGCGGCCCAGAACTGGTCGCCGCTGTACCGACAGCGCGAGGCGCGATCACCGGGGCCTCTCGATCCTGCGTCGATCGGTGCGCTCGGCGAGCAGTTCACGGTGCGGGCTGCACGCGATACCCGTTATCACCGGATGATCGTCGCCGACGATTCCGAGTCGCGGTACCTCCGCTTCGACAGCTCGTTCCAGAGCGGAATGTGGCTCGACGATCCCTACCGGACCAGGTTCCGCTACACCGACTACCTCAACCTGGGTCTCGTCCATCGCCCGGCTGCGAAGGATGTTCTCTTCATCGGCCTTGGTGGCGGTTCGGCGCCGAAGCGGATGTGGCGCGACTTCCCGGGTATCCGGATGAAGGCTGTCGAACTCGATCCCGACGTCGTCGACGCCGCCTACCGATGGTTCGAGCTGCCGCGCGATCCTCGCCTCGACATCCATGTCGACGACGGGCGCCGCTGGCTGACGCGGAACGAGCGGCGTTGGGACGTGATCGTGATCGATGCGTTCTATGGCGACTCGATCCCCTTCCACCTGGCGACCAGCGAGTTCCTGCAGCTCGTCCGCGCGCGACTCGCACCGGGCGGCGTCGTCGTCGTGAACGTGATCGGTGCGTTGCAGGGCGACGAGTCGAAGCTCTTACGCTCGCTGACGAAGACGTACCGATCGGCGTTCCCGACCGTGCTCCTCTACCCGGTATTCGAGACGGTTGCGGAGACGAATCCGACGTTCACGCGCAACGTGATTCTCGTCGCCACCGACTCCGCGGCACCGTCCACGGTATTTCTGCGGAAACGGTGGCAGGCGGTCAGGAAGGCTGCGCCGAAGGCTCCCGACCTCGATCGGGCGATCGCCGACAGGTGGGTTGGACCAATGCCTTTCGATGACGTGCCGGTGTTGACGGACGACTACGCCCCGACCGACGCGTTGCTCCTCGACGGGACCGGGTAGCGTCGGTCCGCTACCAGAAGAACGCACGCGCGACGTCGTACCACTCGTCCGGAACCGTCTTCAGCTCCGCGGTTCCCTCGTCGAGCGAGATGTCGACAATCGAGTCTCCGTGCAACGCAACCATCCGCCCGAACGTTCCCTCGTGAACGAGGTCGGCTGCCTTGAGCCCGTAGCGGGTTGCGAGCACCCGGTCACGCGGGGTGGGGGTGCCGCCTCGCTGGACGTGACCGAGGACCGTGACCCGGGTCTCGAAACCGGTGCGGTGCTCGATCTCCCGCGCGAGCGCATCGCCGACGCCGCCGAGGACGACGTGTCCGAACTGATCGGTGGCGCGCGCCTCACCCGCGACGAGTTTGGTGTCGCCGGACGCGTAGGTCAGCTCGTATCCCTCGCTGACGACGACGATCGAGAAGTCCTTGCCACCCGCGTGCCGCTTCATGAGCTGCGCGCAGGCGTCCTCGACGGTGATCGGGTGCTCGGGGATCAAGATCGCGTCGGCACCGCCCGCGATCCCGCTCATCACGGCGATCCAGCCCGTGTGTCGGCCCATCACCTCGACAACCATGACGCGGTTGTGTGACTCGGCCGTCGTGTGGAGGCGGTCGATCGCTTCCGTCGCGATTGTCACGGCCGTGTCGAAGCCGAACGTGTAGTCGGTGCCGGAGAGGTCGTTATCGATCGTCTTCGGGACGCCCACGACGGGGAAGTTGTGCTCGCGATACAGGCGGGCCGCCACACCGAGCGTGTCCTCGCCGCCAATCGCGACAAGTGCGTCGAGATGTTCGGACGCAAAGTGCGCGAGCGCCGCGTCGACCCCACCGTCGACCTTGAACGGATTCGTGCGACTCGTGCCCAGAATCGTGCCACCGCGCGGAAGGAGCCCCGAGATCTCGCGCCTCCCGAGCGGCGCAAAGATGCCATCGACGAACCCGCGCCATCCTTCGCGAACGGCGACCATCTCGTGTCCGTTGTCGAACGATCGCTTGCCCACCGCTCTGATCACTGCGTTCAGGCCAGGGCAGTCACCGCCTCCTGTCAGGATCCCGATCCGCACATCCGCCTCCGTCCGTCGTAGTCGCCACGTCTTTGTTCGATGGCAATACTATTGCTGGAGGGTGAGGGCGCACGGCTATCCCGGCAAGGCGAGTGGTTTGGGGCCAGGGGTTCGACAGCGTTCTGACGACGACCCACGGCAGACCTTCCTCGTCCCGCCTCGTCCGCACCGCTCCTTCCCGCTCGCCGAGATCGCGGCCTGAGCGAACGCCGCGGGACGTCGTGCGGGGGTACGATCCGCGGCACGGCCGAAGTGGCGGAATTGGTAGACGCACCGGACTCAAAATCCGGCGCCTGAAAGGGCGTGGGGGTTCGATTCCCCCCTTCGGCATCGGAGGCTTGGATGCTTATGAGCTGAGCTTGCTGGCCTGGCTTATCAGCGTGTCGCACTCCTGGAGGCGAGGTCGTGCGCCCATCTGCTCGAACAGGTCGCGGGCGCGGCGCAACGGTTGGTCGGCTGCGGGGTCGCCGGTGCGGGTGAGGCAGCGGCCTTGGGCGAGGAGGGCATGGGCTCGTTCGAGCACCGCGGTGAATTGTTCCCATCGGCTTGCGGCGTCCGCGTGGAGGACGGCAGCCTGGGCGTGGTCGCCTGCTTGTTCGGTCTGGATGGCGTGGACGGTGGCGAGTGCGTGCTGCTGGACGGGGAGGGTGTCGGGCACGTCAGCAGCGAGGCGGGCGAGCAGGTCGGGGTCGTCGAGGGTATGGGCGGCGCGCGCGAGCGCTGTCAGGGCGCGCGCGTAGAACTCGGGGTCGTCGTGGGTGGGTGCGTTGGCGACCTCGTCGAGCAGTGTTCTCGCGGCGGCCGTGTCGCCGGTGGCGAGGAGCGCGGGCACACGGCCCCAGACTGCGTTTGCGAGGTGGATGGGTTCGCCGGTGTCGCGGGCGATTTGGAGCGCTTGTTCGGCTGGTTCGCTTGCGTCCTGGCCCCGCTCGACCAGCACGACCGCGTGGTAGACGAGCAGTTCGGCCTCGGCGAGCCGGTTGCTGCTTGCATGCAGCATTGGCAGCAGCAGGTCGGTCTGGGTGAGCGCCTCGTCGAACCGGCCCGCCTGGACGAGGGCGCCGACGCTGATCGCGCTTGCGACCTGCGCCATTTCGGTGAGGCCGCGCGCCTGGGCGAACAGGCAGGCCTCCTCGAACGCGGCAACGGCGGCTGCTGGTCCCTCCAGGTACCCGCGCGTGATCGCGAGGTTGTGCATCAGCACGGCGGCGTCCCGTCCCTTGCCGTCGGCGACGAGTAAGCGGAGCGCTTGTTCGGTGTCGGTGAGGCCGTCGAGGTCACCGAGAGTGCAGCGGTTGAGGCCGCGGATGCCGAGCGCCCGACCGGGCACCGACAACCCCAGCTGGTCGGACAGTGTGAGTGCCCTTTCGGCTGCCGCGACCGCCTCCCTGGGAGCGCCGCTCACCATGCGGTTGTTGGCGACCTGGGCGATGGCGGCGACAAGTCCTGGCCCGGGGCTTGGTTCGAGCAGTGCCACCGCCTGCTCGACGAGCGCCAGCGAGTCCGATTCACCCAGGTACCAATGGACCGTGGAGAGGAGGCTGAGTGTCTCACCGGCGTGGAGCAGGTCACCCTGTGCCTGGAACAGGCCGACTGCCTGGGCGAGCGCGGCGGCCGCGTCGCGCTGCTGCCGTCCGGCCTGCATGTCCGCGTCGGCCCACCGCAACAACACAAGCGGGAAGCTCGGGTCGGTGTCGGGCGTGAGCGCCCTGGCGCTGTCGAGGAGACCAAGGGCCTTGTCGGTGTCGAGGCCCAACGCTCGCTCCCCTGCCAGCAGCGCATAGCGGGCCGCCCGCGGCGTCACCGTGGCTTGCAGGGTGGTGTCACCGGTTGCTTCGGCCAACGTGAGTGCTTCGCCGGTGTGGTAGGCGAGCACCTCCGCCAGATCCTCCACCCGCTCGCCCGCTTTCGCTTCCAACCAGTCCGCAGCGGCGAGGTGCCTGCTCGCACGCTGGGCGCGCGGGATCTGGGCATATGCCA
>NZ_JBDSNT010000065.1:0-7793 GCF_039915195.1 Gaiella sp. | reverse complement strand
CGTGAACGACGCATTGCCCGCGGTTAAGTCAGAGTTGCGGGTCGATAGGAGCCAGCTGTGAATGGGGTCAGGTCTTGCATTGCAACACCCGGACGCAGTGCGAGACCGAGTCCAGCCGCTCAGGTGCTGCAATGCAAGACCTGACCCCTAGCCGCTAGCTCCCGAGCTCGACGGCGATGTCCACGAGCGCGCGAACGTCGTTATCAGTCGTGCGGAAGTTGACGAAGCAGGGACGCAGGCCGACCTTCTCGTCGATCGTCGCCGGCGCGACCCAGACCCGCCCGTCGTCCTGGAGCGCACGCACGAGTCGAGCGTTCTCCGCGTTCACGTCTCCGCCGGACCCGAGGTAGCGAAACGGGACGATCGAGAGTGGCGGTGGGCCGCAGAGGGGCTCGAGGGAGTCGTGCGCGACGACGAGGTCGTAGAGGAGCCGTGCCTGGCGAAGGTTGTCCTCGACCGCGTCACGGAACGCCTGCGCTCCGTGCGCCCGGAAGGCGAGCCAGAGCTTGAGCGCGCGGAACGGGCGCGAGTACTCGAGCGTGATGTCGACCATGTGCCCCGACCGCTCGTGCGGGATGTACGCCTCCTCGTGCGAGAAGGCCTGGGCGAGGTCTGCCCGATTGCGGACGAGTAGCACTCCGCACGCCTTGGGGAGGTAGAGCCACTTATGGGCGTCGAGCGTGACGGAGTCGGCTCGGTCGAGCCCGGCGAACAGTTGCCCGGCGGAGGGAGTCGTCGCTGCAGGCAGCCCGTACGCGCCGTCGACGTGAAGCCAGACTCCGGCGTCGGCACACACGTCGGCGAGCGCCTCGATCGGATCGCAGGCGCCCGTGAGGGTGGTGCCCGCCGTCGCGATCACGGCAATCGGGGTGCGGCCGGCGGCGCGATCATCCCGGATCGCGGTTGCGACGGCTTCGGGTACGAGCCTCCTGTCCGCGTCGATGGGCATCGAGCGTACGTTGCTCGACCCGATGCCCAGGAGCTCCGCCGCACGTTCGATCGAGTAGTGCGCCTCGTCGGAGCAGTACACCGTCGGAGAGACGCTCCCGAGCCCGTCGCGGCGTGACCCCGGGACGGCACGCTCGCGCGCCGCGGCGAGCGCCGTCATGTTCGACACGGTGCCGCCGCTCGTAAACGCGCCCGCGCCCGCCGGGTAGCCCAGGAACTCGGCGACCCAGCGAATCGCCTGATCCTCGATCTCGGTCGCTGCCGCCGCCCAGACCGCCATGTTCGCGTCGAAGCACGCGGCGAGCAGGTCGCCGAGAACGCCGACCTCGAGGCCCGACGACGCGACGAACGCGAAGTAGCGAGGGCGCGGCTGTGCAATCGACTGGTCCAGTGCTCGGCGGGCGTCCTCGAGCACCTCGAGGACGCCCGTGGGTGTTTCGGGCAGCGCAGCTGTCAGCAGGGTTCTGAGGTGCGATCCGATCGGAGGTTGCTGTGGCCGAGCCTCGTCAAAGCTGTTCCACGCCTCGACGACGATCTCGGACGCGCTGTGAAGTGCGATTTCGCGCGGAACGTCGAGACGGAGAGTCACGGGTGCAGAGTAGAGATGTCTGCGACCACGCGTTCGTCCGCCGTCACGGATGCCTCGACGACAATGATTGCCTCGAGAGCCGGCCCCTCGAGGACCGTACCGTCAGTCAGCGAGAAAAGTGCGCCGTGGCAGGCGCAACGAACCGCCGCTCCCTCGATCCATCCATCGCTGAGCGGGCACTCCTCGTGCGAGCACCACGTCTCGAACGCGACGTAACGACCTTCGGACCGGGCGACGACGAGTGTGAGCCCCTCAGCAGTCGCCGCGCGAAGCTCGCCGTCCGCGAGGTCGGCAGGGCCGAGATCGACGCTGGACATCACGCCTTCCACTGGACGTGCAGATGTTGCGGAGCACGGAACTCCCACCCATTGAAGCGCGGCGGACGTTCCGGATCGGACTGAAGGCCGGGGATCCTCTCGAATAGCTGCTGCACAGCGATCCGCATCTGGACTCGCGAGAAATGATGGCCTGAGCAGAAGTGTGCACCGAAGCCGAAGGCGCCGTGATTGCGCTTGGGCCGATACAGATCGAAGGCGTTGGCCGTCGGCCCCCAGACCTCCTCGTCGCGGTTCGCCGAGGAGACGAGAGCCCCGAGGTTGGCGCCCACCGGGAGCCTCACTCCCCCGAGCTCGGTCTCGACCTTGACGCGCCGTGTCTGCGTTCCGATCGGCGCGACCCAGCGCAGGCCCTCCTCTATAGCGTCCCGCACGAGCCCGGCAGGGTCAGCCGCGACTGCCGCCGCGTGACCCGACTCGAGCAGGCCAGCGACCGTGGTCCCGGCTGCGTGCCCGGGTTCCTGCATGCCGCCGAGCAGGATCACCTTCAACGTGGGAAGGATCACCGCCACCCGCTCGTCGAATGACCCCTCCGCGTGCTGCAACATCGTCGCGATCGTGCACGGATCCGGCGTCTTCCAGAGCCGCTCGAGAATCGGCATGAGCGTGCGGTCGATCTCCTCCCCGGTCGCATCTGCGACTTCCCACCTCGCGGGATCGTCCTCGAAGTTGATTGCCCCCTGCGCGAGGCCGTGAAACCACCGCCGCAGCGTGTCGCCGTCGATCTCTGCGAGCCCGAGCATGCTCCCGAGCGAGAGGACCGAGATCGGCTCGAAGTACTCGCTCATCAGCTCGGCCTCGCCACGGTCGGCGATCGTGTCGAGAAGGCGCTCGACGATCGGGGAGACGAGATCCGGGGAGGTCGCTTCGACGACCCGGGGGCGCAGCGAGGGGTCGAGCATGGCGCGGAGCTTCTTCTGCGGCTCACCGTCGAGGACGAGGATGCTCGGGCCGCCCATCACCCGGTTCAGCGGCGACGGGGTCACCGACGAGTCGATCAGGTCGACGTTGGACGCCGCGAAGTCCACGTCCGCCCACCGCGTGACGAACCAGAGCCCGACCGCGGGAACGAAGCACACCGGTGCCTCATGGCGCATCCGCGCGTAGATCGGATACGGATCGTCGTCGAGCTGCTCGACGGTGATACAGCTCGCCCACTCCTCGACCGTGTTCATGCACCATCCTGGACGATCGCTCGGGCCTCACGCAACCGACGCGGCGCGTCGACGACGAGGACGCAGACGGGCTCGCCCGACGTGTTTCGCCCGACGTGCAGCCCGTCCTCCTCTGCCCAGGTCGAAGCGGCCTCCGCGAAGCCGACCTCGGCCAGTCGGCGCGGCCCGATGTCGCTCCACCAGTACGGGAGCCGTTCGTACGGCCCGCCGTTGCCCGCGATCGAGTCGGCGACGTGCTCACCCGTGCCGATCGCAGCGTCCCAGTGCGGGAAGCGCATGGCCCCGAAGCGCGCGTGCGGCACGAGTACGAGGTCGCCGCAGGCGTAAGCACGCTCGTACCCTGGGACGAGCATGTCCGCCGCCACGGCGAGCGGCAGGTGTTCGGGATCGATAGCAAGGCCGGGGGGAGCGAAGGGCACTCCACCGGTTGCAGCGAGGATCACGTCCGCCTCGAGCGTTCCGTGCGCGGCCGTCTCGAGCGAGTACTCGGTTGCGCTCTCGATCGCGACGCCGCCGTGGAACTGCACACCGAGCTCGTCGAGCGTCTCGCGGCCCAGGTCGGGCAGGGGAGCGTGGAGTCGATCGAGCGGCCGATCGAGCAGGTCGACCAGGGTCACGGAGTGGCCTGCCTGGGCGAGCGTTGCCGCGCTCTCGGTTCCGATCAGCCCGGCACCGACGACGATGATCTCGACGGGGCCACTCGTCAACAGACGACCGAGGGCGTCGAAGACATGGGGATTGGCGTTCACGAACGCGCCGTCGAGACCCGGGATCGGTGGTGGCCGATAGGCGAGGCCGGTCGTGAGGACGACCCGCTCCGCCGCCACCGAAGTCTCGCCCTCCTCAGTCGCGACCGTCAACATGCAGGCAGCGAGGTCGACCGAGGCGACCATCCCATCGAGAAGGTCGATGCCGCGCTCGGCGAGGCGCGCCGCGTCCGAGAGCAACCGAGGAACGCCGTCTGCGAGCGCCGACTTGGTCAACGGCGGCCGGTCGACGGGAAGGCCGGGCCCGATCAGGAGGGGCCGGATTCCCTCACGCGCGAGGCGCATCGCGCACGCGGTGCCGGCGACGCCGTTGCCAACGATCGCGACCTCGGCTCTCACGCGTCGATCACCCCTACGCGCTCGACGACTTCGCGGCACCAGGCCGGGTAAAGGGCGATGTCGTCGATGAACTGCGACGGCTTGATGCAGAACGTCGTGAAGCCACGTGCCTGCTGCTCGGGCAGCGAGGCGAGAGCAGGTGCGAGGGGCGACGGGCTGTCGTCGTCCGGGAACACGGCCCGCATCCCGCCGACGAGCTCGAGCTCCGAAATGTCGCGTCCGACCGCCGCGAGCCCTTCCCGAAGCAACGTCAGATCGTCGTCGGATGGCTGCCCGAGAGGGTGGAAGCCGTGGGCATACCGAACGATCCGTCGGAGCAGCTTCGGATGAACCGACTCGCCGCCGAGCCAGAGCCGGGGACCCTCCGGCCTCCACGCCTTCGGCTCGAGGTAGACGTCCTCGAACGCGTAGTGCTCACCGGCAAACGAGGACGGGGTGTCCCGCCAGAGCACGTCCCACGCGGCGAGATGCTCGTCGAGCAGGGCGCCGCGCCGGGTGAAGGGAACGCCGAGGGCGTCGTACTCGTCACGGTGCCAGCTGACGGTCGGCTGCACGACGAGACGACCCTCGGACAGCAGGTCGAGCGTGCCGAGCTCGCGCGCGAGCAAAAGGGGATGTCGAAGTGGTGCGATGACGGCGCAGGCAGCGAGCCGGAGACGCGTGGTCGCTGCTGCGATCGCCGACAGCAGCACGAGCGAGCTCGGCCACGGCATCGCTGGATCCTGGTTCCCGGGAAGCGCGTAGTCGCGCGGGTTGCCCATGATCCCGTTCGCTCCGGCGCTCGGCCCGAGGACGATGTGCTCGCTGACCATCACGGCATCGAATCCGGCCTCCTCGGCGACCACGGCCATCTCGACGAGGGCGCGCAGGTCGCGTGGCGGGGTCAGCGTCCAGTTCTCGGAGAGGACGAGGACGAGCTGCGGGGTCAGGTCTTGCATCTCCCACCCACCCCTCGCGGAATCACGTCTCGGGCACCTCGGGTGGAGGATGCAAGACCTGTCCCCGCACGCCGGCAACGAGAGCCGCAGCCGCGTCGACCGCATCCTGCTGATGCGCGGTGATCTCCTGGCCCGGAACCCCGGCGAGATAGGCGAACGGGTCGTCGATCCCGGCGGAGAGGCCGGACATCGCCTCCACGACGGCCAGCCCGCAGAACGGGACGTGCCCGGCCGAGTAGCCGCCCTCGTGCGAGGCGACGAGCCGGCCGCCGCAGATCCGATCGGCGGCATCGAGAAGGCGCCGGGTCATCTCCCCGAACGCCGCAGCGGGAAGCAACATGCGCCCGAGCGGATCGAGAGCGCCCGCGTCGAAGCCACACGCAATCACGATCAGCTCGGGAGCGAACGCCTCGAGCGCCGGCACGACGACCTGATCGAGCGCCGCGAGGTACGCACCCCTGCCGGAACCGGCAGGGAGCGGAACGTTCAGCGTCGTCCCCAGGCCAGCTCCTTCGCCGACCTGCTCGAGGAGCCCGGAACGCGAGGGGTAGAGGCCGTCCTGATGCAACGAGATCGCGAGCACCGACGGGTCCTCCCAGAAGATCGCCTGCGTGCCGTTGCCGTGATGCACGTCCCAGTCGACGATCGCAACCCGACCGATCCCGCGCGCGGCCTGCGCGTGTCGAACGCCGATGGCGACGTTCGCGAAGATGCAGAAGCCCATGCCGAGATCGGCGAGCGCGTGATGGCCCGGGGGCCGGACGAGGGCGTACGCGTTTGCGACGGTGCCGTCGAGAACCGCGTCGATTGCAGCGATGGTTCCCCCCGCCGCCAGCTGCGCGATCTCGTAGGACCCGTTCCCGAAGGGCGATTCGCTGCCCGCGTCGCCGCCGCGACCGCTCGAGAGGTCCTTGATCCGCGTCAGATACTCGTCGGGATGGACGCGTGTGAGCGCCTCGTGCGATGCCGGCGTGGGCCGGAGAAGCAGGAGCTCGTCCGTGAGCCCGGTCGCATCGAGCAGGTTCTTGAAGCGACGCTTGGTGGCGGGGTTCTCGGAGTGCTCACCCGGCTCGAGCCAGCCGCCGGCCGGCAACTCGGAGGCGCCGGACCCCGTGTCGTGCCACATCATCCGCTCGTGCCAGACGAGTGCTGTACTGGGAGCGGTCATTCCGTCGTTCCTTCCGCGATCTGGAGCGTCTTCAGGTCGGAGTAGAAGTCGAGCGCGAAGTCGCCGCCTTCACGGCCGATACCGGAGATACCGATCCCGCCGAACGGCGCCGTGAGGTCGCGAACGAGGAAGGTGTTGACCCACACCGTGCCCGCACGGATCGCCCTCCCCACGCGCTCCGCCCGTTCGGATGAGCCCGTGTACAGGATCCCGGAAAGCCCGTACGGGGTCGAGTTGGCGAGCGCGACACCCTCGTCCTCCTCAGAAAAGGTCTGCACCGTGAGGACAGGCCCGAAGACCTCGCGCTGGACGATCTCGCTGTCATTCGAACGCGGGATGACGAGCGTCGGCTCGTAGAAGAGGCCGCCGCGCTCGGCCGGCTGACCGCCCCGGACGATCTCGTCGCCGTTTGCCCGTGCGCGCTCGACGAAGCCCGCGACGCGTTCGAAGTGGTCGCGATGGATGAGCGGCGTAACCGTCGTGTCGTCGGAGCGCGGGTCGCCGAGAACGTGCTCGTCGGCAAAACGGTGGAAGAGCTCCATGAACGGCTCTACCACCGACTCCTCGACGAGGATCCGCGTCCCGGCCAGGCACACCTGACCCGCATCGTCGAACTGGCCCGCAGCCTTCCGCGCGGCGGCCTCGAGATCGCAGTCCTCGAAGACGAGCAACGGGCCCTTGCCACCGAGCTCGCCAGTGAAGGGGACGATGTTCTTCGCCGCAGCGACACCGATGTGCCGCGCAGTCTCGGGCGAGCCGGTGAACGAGATCCGACTGACGGCCGGGTTCGAGACGAGCGCGGCGCCGATCTCCTCGCCGATCCCCTGCACGATGTTGAAGACGCCCGGCGGGAAACCGGCCTCGTCGACGAGATCGGCAAGAAGCGAGCACGACAGAGGCGACCACTCGGCCGGCTTGAGGATCATGGTCGAGCCGGCGGCGAGGGCCGGGGCCGTCTTCCAGGTCGAGAGCATGAAGGGCGCGTTCCACGGCGTGATCACGACGGCCGGCCCGCTCGGCATCCGCAGCACACGGTTGTGAGTGCCGTTCGAGTCCCACACGCGCTCCTCGTAGGCGACCGCGAGGTCGGCATAGCTGCGGTAGTTGCGCGCTCCGCGATTGATCAGGCGCGCCTTCAGCGAGCGAAGCAGCATCGCCATGTCGACGCACTCGACCGGCGCGAGCCGCTCCACGTTCGCGTCGATCAGGTCGGCGAGTCGGTGCAGGTAGACCGCGCGACCCGACGCACCGAGCGCGGCCCAGGCCGGGAAGGCCTCGGTGGCTGCGGTAACGGCGAGGTCGGCCTCCCGCTGCCCGCCGCGCGCGATCTCGCCGAGCGCCTCCTCGTCGATGGGTGAGTAGTCAGTGAACGTGCTCGAGCTCGCAACGCGCTCGCCCCCGATGAAGTGGTCAGGAGAGACCTCGATCCCGGCAACCTTCATGCCACCCTCCCGAACGCGAGCGTGCCGACGTCGACCATCGTGTGACCCCCGTCTACCGGGATCACAGCTCCGTTCACGTACGACGCGTCAGC
>NZ_JBDSNT010000048.1:0-6747 GCF_039915195.1 Gaiella sp. | reverse complement strand
CATGCGTCACCCTCCTCGCGTCGCCCTCCTCACGTCGCCCGCCATGCGTCGCCCGCCATGTGTCGCCCTCCTCGCGTCGGCCGCCTTGCGTCGCCCTCCTCGCGTCCACCTCGGGCGACGCATCCGCGCGAGCGTGTGCGTCGCCCCTACAGGAGCGCGTCGAGACCGACCGTGAGCCCGTGGGGAAGGCCACGGACGCGATCGAGTGCGAGCAGAACGCCCGGCACGAACGCCTCGCGCGAGGTCGTATCGTGTCGGATCGTCAGCGTCTCCCCCAGGCCTCCGAGGATCACCTCCTGATGGGCTATGAGACCCGGGAGCCGCACCGAGTGGATCGTGACGTCGCCGCCCATCCCGGCAGCGGTTGCCTTCGCCGTACCTGACGGCGCGTCGAGCTTCGTGTCGGCGTGGAGCTCGATGATCTCCGCCCGCGGGAACGAGCGCGACGCCTCGGCCGCGAACCGCATCATGAGGACGGCGCCCAGCGCGAAGTTCGCCGCCACGAAGCACTGCGTCGTCGTCTCGCGCGCCTGGCGATCGAGCTGCGCGAGGTCGTCGTCGCCGAGCCCCGTCGTGCCGATCACGCACGGGACGCCGGCAGCGAGTGTCGCCGTCGCGTTGCCGAGGACGGCAGTTGGCGTCGTGAAGTCGACCGCCGCGTCGATGCCCTCGAGGTCGAGCGGTTCCCCAGCCTCCACTCCGCGGACGTCGTGACCGGCCGCGGCGAGCGCCTGCATGAGGACAGCTCCGACTTTGCCCTCGCGCCCGAAGATCAGGACTCTCATGCCGCACGCTCGACGGCCGAGGGATTGAGGCGCTGCACCGCCGTCCGGAAGAGCTTCTCGCTCGGGCCGATCCCCGCCGCCGAGAGGAGCTCGGGCGTGTAGAGATCGCGGGCGAGCGCTGCCACATCGTCCTCGGTCACGGCGACGATCCGTCGTTCGATCTCCTCGATCGGGAGGATCTCCATCCCCAGCACAACAGCCTTCCCGAGCCGGCTCATCCGGGCCGAGGTGGACTCGAGCGAGAGCAGGAGGCGGCCCTTCATGTTCTCCTTGGCGCGCTCGAGCTCGCCGTTCCTGAGATTGCCCGCGCCGACGTCGCGGAGCTCGGCTCCGATCACCTCGAGGCACTCCCGCAGGTTCTCTTCGCGGGTGCCGACGTAGATGCCGATCTGACCGGCGTCGAGGTACTGCGATCCGTAGCTGTAGACGGAGTACGCCATACCGCGCTTCTCCCGGATCTCCTGGAAGAGTCGCGAGGACGCCGAGCCGCCGAGGATGGCGTCGAGCAGTGCCGAGGCGTAGCGGCGGGGGTCGTCCCGGCGGATCCCGGGACCGGCGAGGCAGACGTGGTACTGCTCGGTGTTCTTCTTCAGGAACCGGATACCGGGAGCAGCGACGCGCCCGGCGGGCTTGCGGGGAAGCGCGGCGGCCTTCGACTCCACCCCCTTCCGACTCTTCCGGAGCGCAGCAACGATGCGCTTGTGATCGACGTTGCCGGCGGCGGCGAGGACGACATTTGGCCCCGCGTAGGCGCTGCGGTGGTAGCCGAGCAGCGACCTGCGCGAGATCGAGGCGATCACCTCGGCTCTCCCGATCACCGGGCGACCGAGCGGGTGGTCTCCGAACACGGATTCGGCTGCGAGGTCGTGGACGAGATCCTGCGGGTTGTCGTCGACCATTGCGATCTCCTCGAGCACGACCTCTCGCTCCGAGTCGATGTCGTTCAGCGACGGAGCGAACACCATGTCCGTCATCACCTCGAGCGCGACATCGAGATGGTCGTCCGGGACGCGGGTGTAGACGACCGTCGTCTCGCGTGACGTTGCGGCGTTGAGCTCGCCCCCCATGGTGTCGAACAGCTCAGCGATCTCGACGGCGTCGTAGCGTTCCGTCCCCTTGAAGAGCAGGTGCTCGATGAAATGCGAGACCCCGGCCTTTGTGACGGGTTCGTCACGGGAGCCGGCCCCGATCCAGAGGCCGATCGCGGCGGAGCGGACGCCCTCGATCCGCTCTGTGATCACGCGCTCGCCGCCGGGGAGGATTGTCAGTCGATGGGGTTTCACGCTCTGCACCCTAATCGCGAGTGCGGGTGCACGGGTCCTGAACCAGGATCGACGGGACGGCGTGAGGCTGAGTAGTGTGCGTGCTCGCAGCTGGACTCTCGGAATGGAGGAGGGCCATGACCACGTTTCCGACCGTTCGTATCGCCGCCGTCCAGGCGACACCGGTGATCCTCGATGCCGAGGCATCGATCACGAAGGCGATTGACCTGCTCGCCGAGGTCGCCGCGGCGGGCGCCCGGCTCGCCGTGCTGCCCGAGACGTTCGTCTCGCTCTATCCGTCGAACTCCTGGGCCGCAGCGGCCGCTGGAATGGACGGCTCGAACGGGCTCGACGAGCTCTGGGAGCGGATGTGGGCGAGTTCCGTCGACGTCCCGGGACCGCTCGTCGACGAGCTCATCGAGGCGTGCCGCCGTCACGATCTCGTCTGCGCGATCGGCGTCAACGAGCGCGAGTCGGAACGCCCTGGCACGCTCTACAACACGTTGCTCGTACTCGGGCCCGGCGGTCTTCTGTCACGACACCGCAAGCTCATGCCAACCCACCATGAGCGCCTGTTCCACGGGATCGGCGCAGGAGACGACCTGGACGTAGTCGACACGCCCGTGGGGCGAATCGGCGGTCTCATCTGCTGGGAGAACCGGATGCCGCTCGCCCGCGCAGCGGTCTACCGCGGCGGCCCGCAGATCTGGGTTGCCCCGACGGCTGACACCTCGGACGTCTGGCAGGCGACGATGCGTCACATCGCGATCGAGTCCGGCGCGTTCGTCGTCGCGGCTCCGCAGTTCATCCCAGCGTCTGCCTTTCCGGATGACTTTCCGGTGCCGCTCCCGGAGGGCAGGGAGATCTTCGGGCGTGGCGGCGCGGTCATCGTCGAGCCGTCGAACGGGGACGTGATCGCCGGCCCGCTGTACGGCGAAGAGGGGGTCGTGATCGCGGATTGTGACCTGCGGATCGGTCTCCACGCGAAGCGTCTTTTCGATGCCGTCGGCCACTACGGACGAGAGGATGCGCTGCTGCCGCGTATCGCGAACGGTCAGACAGAGTCAGGGTCGGGGTCCTCGAGCATCGAGAACCCAGCGGCCTGACGTCCCGCAGTTACGGAGGAGCCGGTGACCGTTCCGCCCGAACGTCGTACGACGTGCTGCTCGGGGGTGCGGCCTCGGCTCACGTCACGTCAGGCTCGGTGGTCTCCTCACACTCGGAACAGATCCAGTCTCCTACACGCGTTTCCCTTGCGCTGAGGTCGGCCGGGATCATCGTCACACCGCAGGCGGGACAGATCGGAGGGCGCTCCTCATCCATGCGGCCAAGTATGCGTCATGACGAGACCGCCGCGTCCTTGGGCGCGATGACCAACGTCACGACCCAGCGGTGCTTGCCGATCTTGCGGCCGCGAACGAAACCCTGTTGCTCGTACGCCGAGAGGGCACCGTGGTAGAGGAAACCGGCGGGCGCCGATCCGGCATCTTCCGGGTATCCCTCGACGGTTCCTCCGCCCAGGCCGGCGATGAGATCGACCGCGCGGGGAAGTCGATCCACCTCTCCGTCCGTGCTCTAGCTGAGCGGCGGGGTGCGTCGAAGGATCGCGGCCGCACCTCCCAGCAGCCAAAGCGGCAGCGCCACCACGAGAACCGCTATGTAGGCGAGCCACATGAACTCGGGGAGCTCGACCCCGGCCGGCCCGAGCACCGCGAGGACGAGTATCGCAATGGGGGCCATCCCCAGCCCCGCGAGCCACCGTGGCAGGCTACGGCGGCGCCACGCCAGCGCGGAGGTGAGCACCATCCAGACGATGAAGCACATCGCGCCGCCCAGCAGACCCGCCTGAGTTCCTGCCATCTGGACGACCAGGTAGGCGGACTCCCCCCAACTGGCCCGCATCTCCTCGATATGGGCGATCGGCCCGGGTGAGGAGAGGCGCAGAGCTCCTGTGAACACCCACAGGCCGCCGCCCACCGACCCGAGTGCCGCCGTCAAAGGCACGCGGTCGGGGAACGAGGTTGCTGCGGCGATGAGCCCGAAAGCGGCCAGCAGGAAGCAGGCGCCGGACAAGGCATAGGCCGTCGCATGTTCCTGCAGGTAGACGAGCGAATCGGCCGGATTGTCGCCGTCGGTGCCCTCGGGGCGGGTGAGGACTTCGAACAGGAAGGCACCCGGGATCGCAAGTGCGACCAGGATCAACCCGGCGGCAGCAGTGCGACGTTCCCGCATGGATTCAGCGTAGTAGGTGTTTTCCAAGCAACTCGTTCCATCCCGGTCTCGTTGGAGGTTCGGACAAGGGCTATGCCGGCCGAGGGTTCGAAACCCTACACCTCCGCCGATCCGGCAGCAAATCGAATCGATTCGAATCTCCAGTCGCTCGCCTCGGGGAGCGATTCGCCAGTGACAACCGCGTTGATCGACGACGGCCAGAGGAGATCGTTGTCGTCACGGCCCGGATACGCGCTCAATACCTGCCCGTTCGCAGCTCCGCCTGACAGACCCCCAGTCGGTTTACGTCGCGAACCAAGAAGGGAATCCCTAGGATCCGATTCATATCGAGGTCGACGACCGTCCACTGGACGGGAAGGAGCAGGGACAACTGTGGGCTATCGAATTGCGACGGTCGATGAGTTGCAGGACATTCCCTACCGGGAGGACACGCACATGCGGCCCGTGCGTCACCATCTGGGGATCACAGCGTTCGGGGCGAACGCCTGGACGAGCACCAAGGAGGGCGACAAGCTCATGCCCGAGCACGCAGAGGACGAGGGCGTTGAGGAGCTGTACGTCGTACTCCGCGGACGGGCGCGTTTCGAGATCGACGGCGAGACTGTCGACGCGCCCGCAGGAGCGCTCGTGTTCGTCGGACCGGAGACGAGCCGGACAGCCTTCGCGGTTGAGCCCGAGACGACCGTGCTCGCAGTGGGTAGCAGGATAGGGCAGCCCTACGAGGCCGGCGGTTGGGAGGTCTGGGCCGAGTTCCATCCTGCGTACGAGGCCGGTGACTACGAGGGCGTGATCGAGCGGGGTCGCAGCACCCTCGAGACCACCGGCTACGCGACGCCGCTCTACAACCTCGCTTGCTGCGAGGCACAGACCGGCCGGATCGAGGACGCAATCGCTCATCTTCGGGACGCCTTCGAGCGGCGGCCCAGCCTTCGCGAACTGTCCAAACAGGACACCGACTTCGACCCGCTCCGAAACGAACCTGCGTTCCGCGAGCTCGTCGGCGAGCCCATCGCCCCATGACCGAATGAGTACGCCGACCACAATCCTCGACGCGTTCTAACGGGTCCGCTTCCCAGACCACACCATCACGACCTACGCCAGCGTTCGTAATTGTCACATGGGCATGGGCCAGTCCTCCGCCTGAGACGGGCAAGACGTAGGCTGGTTCGCATGCCGCCTGGAGCGGCACCAACAGGAGGTACGAATGGCGTTCATCGTGACCCGCATCAATGTCGGCAACTACGACATGTGGAAGACGATGTTCGACAAGGACGAACCCGGCGCCAGAAGCAATGCGAAAGGACACAGGATTCTCCGCAGCATCGAGAACCCGAGTGAGGTGTTCATCGTGATTGACTTCGCCTCTGTCAAGGACGCTGAGGAAGGTCGAGAGAAGCTGTTGGCCTCGGGTGTGCTCGAGCGCTTCTCGGACAAGGATCTCCCGAAGGTCGTCGAGGAAGCGGAAGAGATCATTTACTGACCAACCGAGCCGGTGATCGCGTGACGGAACTGGCAACGAAGGCGCCGCCTGCGCCAGCGTCCGATCGCCCGAGTACGCGATCCTCTTCAGAACTTTGCTCGTTCTTCAGGGATCTTGCTCTTCCCCGGAAAGGAAGGCTAGGCGATGAGTCTGTGGGCTCGCGGTACGCTCTTCCACCGCGAGCCCACAGACGAGATCGTCTAGCGGCGGCCGCCGCGGCCACCACGGTCGTCGCGGGGCGGGCGCGCCTCACGCGGCGGGGCGTCCTTCGCCCGCTCGATCAGCACGTCGGGCATCACGAGCCCGCCGTCCTCGTGCTTCGCGACAAGCTTGAGGCCGATGCGGCCCCGGTCCTTGTCGACCTCCTGCACGATCACGTCGACGACGTCGCCACGAGCCATGACGTCCTCGATGTGCGCGACGCGGCCCGGCCCAACGTTCGAGACGTGAAGCAGGCCGTCTGTGCCCTTCTTCAGCTCGACGAAGGCACCGAACTCGGTCGTCTTGACGACCTTGCCCGTGTAGGTGTCCCCCACCTCCGGCGACTTCGTGAGCGCGGTGATCGCGGCGACAGCAGCGTCACCCTTCGTGCCCTCGGTCGCGTAAACGAGGATCGTGCCGTCTTCGCCGATGTCGATCTGCACGTCGTAGTCGGCTTCGAGGCCGCGGATCGTCTCGCCGCCCTTGCCGATCACCATGCCGATGAACTCGGGGTTGATCTGCACCGACGAGATGCGCGGCGCATGATCCGCAAGCTCGGCACGCGGCTCGGAGATCGCTTCGGCCATCTTGGCGAGGATCTCCGTGCGGGCTCGCTTCGCCTGCTGGAGCGCGTCACGCATGATGTCCTGCGTGACGCCGGTGATCTTGATGTCCATCTGCAGGGCGGTGATGCCCGCCTCGGTGCCGGCGACCTTGAAGTCCATGTCACCGAGGTGATCCTCGGCGCCCTGGATGTCGGTGAGGATGACGTAGTCGTCGCCCTCCT
>NZ_JBDSNT010000044.1:0-6578 GCF_039915195.1 Gaiella sp. | reverse complement strand
GCGATCGAGACCTCGTGACCACGCGCGCGGAGGTCGTCGGCGAGATCGCTGAGCCCCGGCTCGAGTGCGACGCTTCCGTCGTCCTCGACCCGCCATCGCGGCGCATCGAGCGCCGCCTGAGGATCGTCGCCGTCGTCGACCAGATGCCTCACGACCTGGAAGTGGCCCTGAGGCTGCATCGGCCCCCCCATGACGCCGAAGGGACCGAGAAGCTCGTCGTCCTCGAGCAGCATCCCCGGGATGATCGTGTGGAACGGTCTCTGTCCGGGCGCGAGGGCGTTCGGGTGCTCCGGGTTGTGGCTGAACCCCGCAGCACGGTTCTGGAGGACAATTCCGGTTCCCGGGGCGACAACACCCGATCCGAACGACCCGTATACGCTCTGGATCAGCGAGACCGCCATGCCATCACGGTCCACCGCACACAGGTACGTGGTTCCCCCCCGCGGCAGGGCGAGGTCGGAGGCGATGGCGGAGTCGGCATGAACCAGGGAGCGCCGACCCGCGAGCCGGTCGTCCGCGAAGAAGTCCACCGGTAGGGGGCCGTCGTGCACTGCGGCGTGCGTATCGGCGAGCGCCAGTTTCATCGCCTCGATTGCCGAGTGCTCGCCGGGCTCGAGATCGTCGTAGAGCGCAAGCGCGAGCAGCGCAGCTGCTCCCTGACCGTTCGGGGGCAACTCACACACCTCGATGCCCCGATAGGCCCGACGGAGGGGCTCAACCCATTCCGAACGATGAGCCTGCAGATCGTCCTCCGAGAGCCAGCACACCGCCGCGATCGCAGACGCGACCTCACCCTCGTAGAGAGCCACCGGCCCGTTGGTCTCGATCTGACGCAGCGTGGCGGCGAGCTCCGGCAGAGCGTAGTGCTCACCCAATCGAGGAGCCGCCCACGGGGCAAGTTCCGCCCGAGACCACTTGTGAGCGATCCGCGCGCTGCAGGCAAGGCCGACCGCGGCGAGCTCGGCGGCGGGGCCGATCGCCTGGTCGAGCCCGAACCGGCCGAATCGGCCCGCGAGGTCGTCCCACAGGCGCACAGCACCCGGAACGGTGACCGAGCACGGCCCGTCCTCGGTCGCCGTTCGACCACCGAGATCGCCGGGAGAGCGTCCCGACCCGTTGAGCCCGTACAGCACGCCTTCGTTCCATACGAGCGCGAACGCGTCTCCGCCGATCCCGTTATCCGTGGGCTCCGCGACGGTCAGGATCGCGGCCGCTGCGAGGGCTGCGTCGACTGCGTTACCCCCGCGCTCGAGGGCGAGCAGTCCCGCGCGCGTTGCGCATGGATGACTGGTTGCGACCATCGATCCGGTCGCGACGGCAGGCATCCGGCGCCAGCCGCTCGCGCGTGCGTGCCCCGGCACGAAGAGAGCCTCTCCATCGATCTGCACGACATGAGCATTGCACGGCGTACACTGCTGACGTGGCAGATACCCCCGCGCACCCGTTCGACGTCGACGCCACGAGGGTCGCGTTGCTCGAGCGCGGAGGTGGCTACGAGGTCGTTCACAGCTCGCCGGGACTCGAAATCGGCGTCTACGTGCTCGTCGCCCCCGAGCCGGATCGCCAGCAGCCACACGACGAGGACGAGGTGTACGTCGTCCTCGAGGGAAGCGGTGTTCTTGAGGTCGAGGGAGCCGCGACACCTCTGTCGGAGGGAATGGCGCTCTTCGTGGCGGCCGGTGCAGAACATCGCTTCACCTCCTACGAGCAGCTCGCGCTGCTCGTCGTCTTCAACGGCCCTCACTCCGGCTAACCAACCCTGGCCCTATTCAGAGCGGGGAGAACGGTGTACCTTTGGGAGCCGTGATGGCGGACCCGCCACCGTTGACGTTCAAGCGTGCGCGCACGCCACACTACGACGACCCGGCCGCCGTCGGGGTTCGTGTGCACGAGGCACGACTTGCCGCTCATCTGAGCCAGCGAGAGCTCTCCTTTCCCGGCTGCAGTTCAGCCTATATCTCGCGGATCGAGCGAGGCGAGCGCATACCGTCGCTTCAGGTTATGCGGGAGATCGCTCGTCGGACGGGCGTTTCGGAGCATGTACTCGCGTTCGGCGTCGACGTGATCGATCCCGCCGTCTCGGAGTGCTTCCGAGCGGTCGAGGCAGCAGAAGCAGGAGGCGACAAGGCGGAGCGCGCGAGCGCCTACCGCGCGCTGTCCCGCGCTGCGGCGAGGACAGCCCGGGGGATCGCGCCGTAGCGGGGCAGAGCACCCCGAGGACGGTCGACACCGAGATCGTCGTCGTCGGGGCAGGAATCATGGGAGTCGCTACAGCTCGGGCGCTCGCTCAGGCGGGTCGGCGGGTTGTTCTCCTCGAGCAGTTCGACGTCGGTCACGCGCGTGGCTCGAGTCACGGCGGCTCCCGGATCTTCCGCCTCACGTACCCCGAACAGCACTACGTGCGACTCGCGCAAGGGGCTCGGCTGGTCTGGAACGAGCTCGAGGCCGAGTCGGGCGAGCAGCTGATCGTGCCGACGGGAGACCTCACGTTTGGCGCTCTCGCGGTCGAATGCGCGCAGGCTCTCGCCTCGTGTGGTGTTCGCCACGAGCTGGTCACCGGCACCGAGGCAGCAGCCCGCTGGCCGATCAGCGCCCGCGCCACCGAGGACGTGCTCTATCAGCCGGATGGGGGAACGACGCTCGCCGACCGCGCGCACGCGGCCCTTCTCGCGTCGGCCGTCGAGGCCGGGGCGACGATTCTCGAGCATCGCGCGGTCACCGCGATCGAGCGCGCGAACGGATGCGTTCTGATCCGAGCGGGGGCGGAGACCTTCACGGCTCGTGTCTGCGTCATCGCCGCAGGTGCCTGGGCGCGCTCGCTGCTCGCCGGAGTGGAGATCGAGTTGCCCGTTATTCCCACCCGCGAGACGCTCACCTATTTCCGGATCCCCGACCCGATGAGCCTGCCGCCTGTGATCGACGATGCCGTTCCGAACGCGAAGGAGCACGGACTGAGAAGACCAGGCCTGATCAACTACGCGTTGGCCGCACCTGGTATCGGGCTCAAAGCGGGCCTGCACCATGCCGGTCCCGTCACGAACCCCGATGAGCCCGGAACACCCGACCCGGCGATCGTGCGCTGGGTTTCCCTCTGGGCGGCCGGACGGTATCCCGAGGTCGATCCGGAGCCGATCGTGATCGAAACATGCATCTATACGAACACGGGGGACGAGTCGTTCGTCCTCGAACGCCACGGACGCGTCGTCGTCGCGTCGGCATGCTCCGGGCACGGGTTCAAGTTCGCACCCGCGTTCGGCCGTACGGTCGCCGCGCTCGCGGGCGATGCTGCAGGATGAACAGATGAATGCTCGGGCGTCACCCTCGCGGACCCGGCTTCCCTCGGGGGAGCGGTAGCTCGACGGCGAGCGTGGTTCCCGCGCCTTGATGCGCCTCGATCGCCAGCGAGCCGTCGAGAAGCTCCACGCGCTCGCGCATTCCCAGCAGACCGAGACCGTCGCCCGGACGAGCGCCTGGATCGAAGCCCGAACCGTCGTCCTCGATGATCACCGTCAGCTTCTCCGGTAGCCGTGCCACGACGATGCTCACGCGCTCCGCGGCAGCATGCTTGACGACGTTCGTCAGCGCCTCCTGCACGATGCGATAGACGGCCGTCTCGATCTCGGGGAGCAGACGGCCCGAGCCGAGACGGGTCTCGACCTGAACGTCCAGAGCGCTGCTTTCCTTGACCGTCTGACCGAGTCGCCGCAGCGCCGGCTCGAGACCGAAGTCGTCGAGCGCAGAGGGCCGTAGCTCCACTGCCAGACGACGAACGTTCTGCAGCGTCTCGACGACCAGCTCGCGTAGCTCGCCGGCCGCTGCTCGCGCATCCGCTGCCGTCTCAGCTCGCTCGACGGCGGCGAGGCCGAGGAGGATCGACGTCAGCGCCTGTCCGGTCTCGTCGTGTAGCTCGCGCGCGAGGCGTTTCCGCTCTGCCTCCTGGGCCTCGACCGCGCGCCGCAGGGCGTCCCGCTGGACGCTGCCGGCGTTCTCGATCGCCACCGCTGCCTGTGCCGCGAGGAGCGTGACGATCTCCTGGTCTTCCTCGCTGAACGGCCCGGCCGGCTGCTTCTCCGCGAGGTACAGGTTGCCGAACGCGACGCCGCGGGTCATGACCGGAACGCCGAGGAAGCTTCTCATCGGAGGGTGGTGGTCAGGGAACCCGACGGCCCGCGGGTCGGTCGTCAGATCGTCGAGCCGCAGAGGGCGCGCGTCCGTGATCAAGACCCCCAGAATCCCGCGGCCCCGCGGGAGATCTCCGATCGTGGCTCTCGTCGCGTCATCGATCCCGTAGGTGACGAAACGATCGAGCTCCCGGCCGGAGGCATCGATGACTCCGAGGGCGGAGTAGCGGGCCCCCGTGAGGTCCGCGGCGATGCGGATGAGGGTTTGAAGCACCGCGTCGAGCGACAACTCGGACGTAATGGCGATGCCCGCCTGAACGAGCGCCCGTCGTCTCGCCCTGGCGTCCATCGTCTCATTGAACACGTTCTCGCACCCCCGGGTGCGTTTGCAGGCAGAATTCGGTCGATGCCCCCCGTCCCCAAGCCGCCGTCGGAGAGCAAGCGCAACCGGACGCTCGTGATTGCCATTGCCGTCGCCATCGCGATCGCGGGCGCACTCGTGGCCGGGAGCTACCTCACCCGCGACAAGGGAGACGACGCGCCCGTAGCGGAGACAACCGCCACGGAGACGGAAACCGAGACGACGGCAACCGAGACGACCGGCACGACGAGCCCTGCACTCGCCGCCGTCGCGGGCATCCCGCAGAACGGGACGGTGCTCGGCAACCCCGAAGCGACCGTTCGGTTGCTTCAGTTCGAGGACATCCAGTGCCCGATCTGCAAGAAGTACACCGACAACGCCTTCCCGGCGATCGTCGACGAGTACGTCAAGCCCGGTCTCATCCAGATCGACTTCCGCGGACTCGCCTTTCTCGGCCCCGACTCGGAGAAGGCTCTGCGGATTGCCGTTGCCGCCGGGTTCCAGGACAAGCTCTGGGAGGTCGTCGGGCTCTTCTACGAGAATCAGGGTGAGGAGAACTCGGGATGGGTCACAGACGCACTGGTCGATGAGATCCTGGCGGACGTTCCCGGCCTCGATGCAGCAAAGGCGAGGGCCGACGCAAAGAGCGCTGCCGTGACGAAGGAGATCGCAGCGGTGCAGGCCGAGGCGACGACGCTGAAGGTGCCCGGCACGCCCTGGTTCTACATCGCGATCGGGCTGAACCCGCCGTACGAGATCCAGCCCACGGCTCTCGAGCCGAGCGCATTCCGACCCGCCCTAGACGACGCACTGAAGGGCTAAGCGTGCCACGATCCCGCCTGGGACTGACCCTCGCGGCCGCTGCACTCGCTCTCGCCGTGGTCACGACAGTCGGCGCCTCTCCCGGCACCGACCTCGTGCAGGGGATTCCGCAACGCGGCACGGTGATCGGCGAGAGGACGGCGAACGTGACCCTGATCCAGTTCGAGGACCTCGCCTGCACTCACTGCAACACGTACATGAAGCTCGCCTTCCCCACGATCGTCAACGACTACGTTCGACCCGGGCTCGTCAAGGTCGATTTCCGGGGTCTCGGCATCGTCACGCGCGCGTCGGAGCCGGCACTGCGGTTCGTGCTGGCAGCAGGGCGCCAGCGGAAGCTCTGGCAGATGACCGAGGTGTTCTACGAGAACCAGGCGAAGCTCAACGAGATCGCCACGGACAAGGGCGTCAGACGTCTCGCGCGAGGGATCCCCGGTCTCAACGCCAACCAGTTGATCCTCGATTCCAAGAGCCTCTCGGTCCGGAAGCAGGCCGCGGCACACGCGGTCGAGGCAGACCGACGCAAGGTGCCCGGGACGCCGTGGTTCTTCATCAAGGTGGGCACGAACGCGCCGAAGCTCGTGCGGCCCACCGCATACAGCGGGGAGGCATTCGCAACGCTCCTCGACGAAGCGCTCGGCCGGTGAACGACCGTGTCCTGCGCGTCGCGCTGATCCTCGTTTCCGTCGCCGGCATCGCAGTCTCCGGCTACCTCACCTACGTGCACTACGAACCGAAGGCGCTCATCTGCACGGGCTCGGGGGGGTGCGAAGCTGTCCAGGACTCGAGCTACGCAGTTCTGATCGGCATCCCCGTCGCCGTACTCGGTCTCGGAGCCTGGATCGCAGCGCTTGCACTGACGATCTGGAACAGCGAGCTCGCGCGAACGCTCACTTGCGCGCTCGCAATCGGTGCCCTCGCTTTCGTCGCCTACCTCGTGATCCTGCAGCTCTTCGTGATCGACGCGATCTGCATCTGGTGCATGGTGAACGATCTGATCCTGGTGCCGGCACTCACGGTGCTGGCCTTCCTGCGCCTGCGGACGGCTCCGGACGTGTAGGACGCAGGGGGACGCCGAGGACGGGCGACGCTTCGCCTCGCCGAGGCTCGGCTGCGCATAGCCCCTACGGGAATGGCAGGGGTCACGGGGAACCGTAGGTTCCCGGCTTCAGGATCTCGCGAAGCGACCACAAATGATCGATGACGTGAGGTTGGCACCTAGCGTGCCACTTCCGCAAAGAGGGAGGGGTCACGGGGAACCGTAGGTTCCCGGC
>NZ_JBDSNT010000140.1:0-10997 GCF_039915195.1 Gaiella sp. | reverse complement strand
CCCTGTACGAGCGGTTGGAGGTCATCGCGTTGTACGCATCGGCGACGGCGATGATCCTCGAGAGGCTCGGGATCTCGTCGCCTTGGAGCTTGTCGGGGTATCCCTCGCCGTCGACCCGTTCGTGGTGGTGGCGGACGATCAGCGCCACGTCGGCATAGAGGTCGACCTTGTTGAGGATGCTCTCGCCGATCGCAGGGTGCTCCTGCATCAGTCGGCGCTCTTCCAGGTTCAGTGGGCCGTCTTTCAGCAGCAGGCTCGGCGGGAGCCCGACCTTTCCGATGTCGTGTACGAGCCCACAGAGGTAAGCGCGCTCCTGGATGTCGGAGGAGAGACCCATGCGTTCGGCGATGTCGCGCGCGTAGATGGCGACGGCCTTCGAGTGACCGGCCGTGTACTGGTCGCTCTTCTCAAGCGTCGCGACCAGCGCTTCCGCAAAGGAGAGGTTGGCGCGCTTGAGGTCTTCCGCGAGCTGCCGTTGCTGTTGGTACATGGCGAAGAGGCGCTGAGCTGCGAGTGCGGGGATGAAGAAGAGGGGAGCTGTCCACGGGGAGACCTCGGTGTATGCGAGTGCAAGGACAGCGACCGTGGGAGCGTAGAAGGGGATAGACGTCAGCAACAGGGGGCTCACGGTTCGGATGATTCCCTTGATACTTCGACCGCGGATTCGCGCGGTGATCGCAGCGAAGAGCATGTCGAGGATCTCCGCAACCAAGCAGGCCGCGAGGCTAGCGACAAGCAGTCCACCGAACTGCGAAGTAGTGACACCGAAAAGAGCCTGCGCCACCAGGCCGGCGAATGCTCCGGTGATGAATCGAGAGCTCGCGTAGCTCGCGAGCTTGAGGCGAGGAGCTCGATCCGGATCTGAGCGAGCGAAGAGGTCGGGATCTCCGAGCATTGAGGCCGCGTTCACCAGGCCGGCTGCAAGGGGGCCAAAGAGAACGGCTGCGAACAGCGTCGGAAGCAGAGCAATAGTCATCTGCGTTGTTGGCCTAACCCAGACACCGCTTCGTTCCGCCAGTGCGTTGACGGCCACAAGCGCCGCTACCGTCAGCAGGTCGCCGCCGAGGTCGCGCCCGGACACAACGAGACCGGCACCGAGGATGAAAGCGGCAGCACCTAGCGCCATCACGTATCGCTGGGTTCTTCGCTGGATTGTCGTTGCCACTTGCGCTATCCCTCGATTGGGGTATACGATCTGTCGTGCCGTTAGTCCCCTAGCTAGGAGCAAACGATGCGTAAGTACTTTCGTCGTGTCGCAGCTCATGCACTCATGAGCGGCACGAAAGACTGGTAGCCGTCAGATCCTGAGTTCAACGCCCCGGGTGGGCATCCCTCTTCCGGGGGATTCGCTCGGTCGTTGGGGTCAGGGTCCGACGGTCTGACCACAGTGAAGTAGTAGTGCTAGGCAATGAGCCCACGCCGATAGCCCACAGCTACGGCGTGGGCTCTACTGCGAGCCTGAAGCTTCGCGAGTAGATGCCGCACGTGTGACTTCACGGTCTCCTCCGAGAGGAAGAGGCGCTGGCCGATCTCGCGATTGACGAGACCGTCTGCGACGAGCTGGAGAACCTCGAGCTCGCGGGCCGTCGGATCCTGCGCAAGCTCACGGAGGGCCGGCGGGTTGAACGGGATCACGGCGCCGGAGCGACTCGTGCTCCTCCGTGCTGCTGCCGCCTCGAAGCGACGGCTGTGGTCGCGATAGCGGCTCAGGATCTCTTTCCGTTCTGCTGCGTCCATGCCGTGTGTATCGGCGCACCGAAGCACCTCTTTAGACCAAACCGCCGCGAATTCGCAGAAATCACCCACGGTGGGGGATGCTCGCGTCCTATTCCCCCGCCGCGCCGTGCCGGAGGGTGCGGCGATCACCGGTCGAGCATCTCGGTGCTAGGCGGCGAGCGACGCGAGCTCGCGCAACGCTGCGAGTCGCGACAGCGCCTGGCCTTCGAGCTGGCGAACCCGCTCGCGCGTGAGATCGAGCTCGTGGCCGATCGCTTCGAGCGTCCAGGGCTCGCCCTCGAAGCCGAAGCGAAGCTCGAGGATCCTTCGCTCCCGCTCCGGTAGCGCATCGAGCGCCCTGCGCACTCCCTGGCGGCGGAGCGACTCCTCCGCTTCCTCGAACGGATCCGCCGCCTCGCGATCGGCAAAGAGATCGCCCAGCTCGCCCTCGTCATCGGCCCCGACCGTCTGGTTCAACGAGACCGAGGCGTGTGCGGCGCCGAGCGCCTCCTCGACATGCTGGATCGGAAGCCCCGTCGCCTCGGCGAGCTCGAGCTTCGTTGCCTCGCGACCCAGCTCCACCTCGAGCCTTCGGGCGGCGCGTGACAGCTTCTGCTGGCGCTCGACGACGTGCACCGGAACGCGGATCGTGCGCGCGTGGTTCGCGACGGCTCGTTGCACCGACTGGCGGATCCACCACGTGGCGTACGTCGAGAACTTGAACCCGCGGCGCCAGTCGAACTTCTCCACGGCGCGGTTGAGCCCGAGCGTCCCTTCCTGGATCAGGTCCAGAAACGGCACACCGAGCCCGCGATAGCCCTTCGCGATCGAGACCACGAGACGAAGGTTCGATTCGATCATGCGACGCTTGGCGACGGGGTCGCCGCGCTCAATGCGCTTCGCGAGCGTCACTTCGTCAGCGGCTGTGAGCAGCTTGTGGCGTCCGACGTCGGCGAGGAACAGTTGGAGGGAGTCAGCGGCGCCGGAGAGCGGCTCGGCCGCCCACACCGCGGCCTCGGCCTCCTCCTTCTTGCGTTCGGCCTCGGCGAGTAGCTTCTTCGCATCGGCGTCAGCCTGTGGCTGCCCGATCTCGAGACCGATCGTCTCGAGCTCGCGCGTGATCTGCTCCGCCTCCTCGTCGTTGAGCTCGTGCTCGAGGACGAACGCCTCGAGCTCGATCGGATCCACCCAGCCGCGCTCCTCCGAGCGCGCGATCAGACCCTTGATCTGATCGGATTCGAACAGTTCGGTCAGCTGGTTTTGCGTCAAGAGGCTGTCTCAGTCCTTTCGCGTACCCCGGTGTGCACAATCTCTCAAGACTCTATGGTGATTCGCCCCTGTTTTCCAGGGGTGGTGACCCCAGTGCGCTGTCACAATCTGACAACGCCGTCTCCGTAACCGTTATTCCTCCGGTCGGGAGGATCCAATCTCCGCCGATCCATCGGCACGGCGGGCCGACGACCAGTGCCCTCGCACGATAGTGGATCGGCGTCCGACGTGTGTCAGCGCTTGGCGGTGGGGCGGCGCTTCTTTGCAGCAGGCCCCTTGGCACGCCTCTCGGCGAGCAGTTCGAGCGCGCGATCCATCGTCAGGCTCTCCGGCTCATCGCCGCGGCGAAGACTTGCGTTCGTTTCGCCGTCGGTCACATAGGGACCAAAGCGTCCGTCCTTGACGACGATCGGCTTGGCCGTCGTCGGATCGGGACCGAGGTTCTTCAGGGGCGGCTTTGCCTGCCCGCGTCCGCGTCGCTCCTTCGGCTGAGCGAGAATTGCGGTCGCCTCTTCGACGGTGACCGTGAAGAGCTGCTCCTCATCGGTGAGCGAACGGGTCTCCGAGCCCTTCTTGATGTACGGACCGTAGCGTCCGTTCGCGACCTGGATCTCCTCGCCGTCCGCCGCCGTCAAAACGCGTGGGAGGGACAGGAGGCGGAGCGCATCCTCGAGCGCCAGCGTCTCGAGCGACATCGTCTTGAAGAGTGATCCGGTGCGCGGCTTCTCGGTCGAGCCCTCCTCGAGCACCTCGCTCACATACGGCCCATAGCGACCGTCGCGGGCGACCACCTCACGGCCTGTCTCGGGATCGACCCCGAGCGTCCGGTCGCTCGATCCCCTCGCAAGGAGCTCCTCTGCCTTCTCGCGCGTCATCTCATCGGGCGCCATGTCGTCCGGGACGCTCGCACGCTCCTCACCGCGCTGCAGGTAGGGGCCGTAGCGGCCGACACGCAAGACGATGTCGTCCGTGCCGGGAATCTCGATCGAGTTCACGTCTCGAGCGTCGATCTCCTCGAGGTGGTCGGTGACGAGCGCGTGCAGCCCCTCCTCGGCAGGCTTGCCGTTTGCCGCTTCGGTTCCACGATAGAACCGGCTCAGCCAGTCAACGCGGTTCTCGTCGCCCTCGGCTATGCGGTCGAGGTCGTCCTCGAGGAGCGCTGTGAAGTCGTAGTCGACCAGCCGTCCGAAGTGCTTCTCGAGCAGCTTGGTGACGGAGAACGCGAGGAACGTAGGTACGAGTGCCGTGCCTTTCTTGAAGACGTAGCCGCGGTCGAGGATCGTGCCCATGATCGACGCGTACGTCGACGGGCGGCCGATACCCCGATCCTCGAGCGCCTTGACGAGTGATGCCTCGGTGTAGCGAGAGGGCGGGGACGTCGAGTGGCCGTCAGCCTCCAGTGAAGACGCGATCACGGACTCGCCGACCTCGAGGGCGGGCAGCCGTCGTTCATCGCCATCGTTCCTGCTTTCGTCGTCACGACCCTCCTCGTACGCGGCAAGGAAGCCTCGGAACGTGATCACGGTGCCAGAGGCGCCAAACTCGGCGTCGCGTCGGTCGGCGGCCGTCGCCCCGAGGCGGAGCGTCGCCGTCTGCCCACGCGCGTCCTCCATCTGTGAGGCAACCGTGCGCTTCCAGACGAGCTCGTACAGTGCGTGCTCGTCGCGCGACAGCTCCTTCTGCACAGCAGCAGGCATGCGGAACGTATCGCCTGCGGGACGAATCGCCTCGTGCGCTTCCTGCGCGTTCTTGACCTTGCGCTCGTAGAGACGGGGCTTCTCGGGAACGAAGTCGGCGCCGTACAACTGCGCCGCCTGCGACCGTGCGGCGCCGAGCGCGGCCTGTGACAGGGTCGTCGAGTCGGTGCGCATGTACGTGATGAAACCGTTCTCGTACAAGCGCTGGGCAACCCGCATCGTCGTCTGGGAGGAGAAGCGCAGTTTCCTGCTTGCCTCCTGCTGCAGCGTCGACGTCATGAACGGGGCGGCAGGGCTTCGGCGGTACGGCTTCTCGTCCACCGATCGGACGACGAACGACGCGCCGGCGAGGCCCTCGGCGAGAGAGAGCGCCGCATCCTCCTCGAGCGTGAGGACGTCGGACTTGAGCTTGCTGTCGTCGCCAAAGTCCCGACCCTGTGCGACACGCTTTCCGTCGACGGCTACGAGCCTCGCCTCGAACGATTCCGGATCGAAGACGCCGAGGATGTCCCAGTAGGAAGCAGAAACGAACTGCATCCGCTCGCGCTCGCGCTCGACAACGAGTCGCGTCGCGACGGATTGGACGCGCCCGGCGGAGAGGCCCGGCATGACTTTCTTCCAGAGGACGGGGGACACCTCGTAGCCGTAGAGACGATCGAGGATTCGCCGTGTCTCCTGAGCGTCGACGAGGCGATCGTCAATGTCGCGCGTCTCGCCGAGCGCGCGGTCGATGGCCTCACGAGTGATCTCGTGGAAGACCATCCGCTTGACCGGAACCTTCGGCTTCAGGACCTCGAGTAGATGCCACGCGATCGCCTCCCCCTCGCGGTCCTCGTCCGTCGCGAGCAGGAGCTCGGTCGAGTTCTTCAGCTCTCGCTTGAGCTCGTCGACCTTCTTCTTCTTGTCGGGGTCGACGACGTAGAGCGGCTGGAACTGGTCGTCGACATTCACGCCGAGTCGCGACCACGACTCCTTCTTCACGGCGGCCGGAATGTCGGCGGCGCGATTCGGAAGGTCGCGGATGTGGCCGATCGACGATTCCACGACGAAACCGTCGCCGAGGTAGCCGGCAATGGTCTTTGCCTTGGCGGGAGACTCCACGATCACGAGACGACGTTCGGCCACGAGTGCCCTTTTCGGGTCGGATGACACCTTCCTGCCCGACCGATGGCCGGGTGCGCGCGTCACCTTAGCGGCGCCGTGCCGTACCGCAAGTGTCCAGAAGGGACGATACTGCCGTCGACGATGCGTTCGACACCACGCCCCAGCTGGCTCTACCTGCTCATCGGAGTGCTGAGCTACCCCGTCCTCCGGGTCGTCGGTCGACTGCGCTGGCAAGGCGCCGAGCGGCTTCCGAAACAGGGCGGATACGTCCTCGCGGCCAACCACCTCTCGAACTTCGATCCGTGGCTCGTGGGGATGCCCTTGTTCCCTCGTCGTTATCTCCGCTTCATGGCGAAGTCGGAACTGTTCTGGTTCCCGCTCGGCCCGTTCATCTCTGCCTGCGGCGCCTTCCCGGTCAGGCGAGGCCAGCAGGATCAGGAGGCGGTGGACACGGCACTCCGTCTCTGCCGCGAAGGGAACATCGTCGTCATGTTTCCCGAGGGCACCAGGCGTGAAAAGGGGCTCCGGAAGCGACGTGAGGCCCGATGGCGCTCGGGCGCTGCCCGCATCGCCCTCGAGGCCGGTGTGCCGCTCATCCCGGCCGGCGTGCATGGGTCGGGGCGCCTGCTCCGGTTCGGGCGGCTGCGCGTGGCCTTCGGCGACCCGATCATCCTCGACGACCTCGTCGGCATGGCGCCGGACGAGGCAGCCCACGTCGCAACCGAGCGATTGCGAACGGCCATCACGGAGCTCGAGGAGACAATCGCATGAAGCCTCTTCTCGTCGTCGACGGTGACTCGTTCGCGCATCGGGCCTTCCACGCGTTGCCGAAGACACTCCGTCGAGAAGACGGAGGGCCGGCCAACACCCTGATCGGCTTCACGTCGATGTTGCTGCGCCTCTGGAAGGCCGAGCAGCCGCGCGCCGTTGTCGTCGCCTGGGACACGATCGGGATTCCCACCTATCGCAACGAGCTGCTTCCGACGTACCAGTCGGGCAGAGAGTTCGATCCCGAGATCGTCGACCAGCTCTCGCATCTGCCCGCCCTGATCTCATCAACGGGAATCGTCTGCGGGAAGCAGAGCGGCTACGAAGCTGACGACTTCCTCGCTGCTGCCGTCGTCGCCGAAAGGGCTAGCGGTGGGACGACGCTGGTCGCCACCTCGGACAGAGATGCGTTTCAGCTCGCCGCCGACGACGTCACGATTCTGCAACCTGTGCGAGGCGTCAGCGAGCTCGCCCGGATCGGACCTCGGGAAGTGCGTGAGCGGTATGGCGTCGAGCCACGGCAGGTGCCGGACTTCATTGCGTTGCGCGGCGATCCCTCGGACAAGATTCCGGGAGCCCGAGGCATAGGAGAGAAGACGGCGGCGACGCTGCTGCAGACCTACGCCGATCTCGAGGCGATGCTCGCCGATGGCCGCTTCGAGACCGAGGCAGACCAGCTTCGTGTCTTTCTCCGAATCGCGACGCTCGACCCGTCGGCACCCCTTCCCGATCTGCCGGATCTCGAGCCGGACTGGGGCGCCGGCGCGGCTGCCGCCGAGGCGCTCGGGGTCGCACGTCTGGCGCGGCAGCTTCGAGAGGTTTGACGATCGAGATCGTGAGTCAGCGGGCGATGGTCGACCTGCACCCGACGGGCGACAATCACCCCGAGACGGGAGGCCGGCTCGCGGCTCTTCTCGCGGCGTTCGATCCAGAGCTCGAGGGAGAGTCGGCGAGCGTTGACGCGATCGAGCGAGCGCATGACGGCGAGTACGTCGAACGGATCGCGGCTCTCGCCGAGGAGACGTGGCTCGATGGAGACACCCCCGCCGGCCCGAGCACCTGGGAGGCGGCGAGCCTTGCCGCCGGGTGTGCGATCCGCGCGGCGGACGTAGGAGGCTTCGCGCTCGTCCGTCCTCCGGGGCACCACGCACTCCCCGGTCGAGGTATGGGCTTTTGCGTCTTCGGCAACGTGGCAATCGCGGCCCGTCACGCACAGGCCGAGCTCGGGATCGAACGGGTTGCGATCGTCGACTGGGATGTGCATCACGGCAACGGCACCGAGGCGATCGTCCGCGGGGACGAATCGATTCTGTTCGTCTCGCTACACCAGTGGCCGTACTATCCGCACACTGGTGGGCCGGACACGAGCGACGCGACAGTGCTCAACATCCCGCTTCCGGCCGGGTCGGGAGACGCGGCGTACGCTCGCGCGTTTCGCTCGCTGGTCGAGCCGGCCGTCCAGGCATTCGAGCCCGGACTCCTGATCGTCTCGGCGGGATTCGATGCACACGTGGATGATCCGCTTGCCGACATGACCGTGACAGCCGACGGCTTCAGGGAGATGGCTGCACGTTGCACGCAGCTCTGCTCGCGGGTCTCCGCTGTACTCGAGGGCGGCTACAACATCGCCACGCTCCCCTCACTCGTCGAGGCGTCGCTCGAGGGATTCTCCTCCTAGACGCGCCACGGTGCGCCTGTCCCGGAACGTTGAAACGGCCGGGGTGCGGCCCGGCCGTTTCGGTGCGGTTTACCCAGCTAGCTCCTCGTTGGAACCTGCGTGGTCGATCTATCGGCAGTGGAGCCCCGCGCCTCTATCGCCCGGGCATGGCGAATCCGATCGCCCACGATGAGGGATTGCTGTGGGTGAAGCGGGGCGTCAGGTGCGCGCGGTTGCGAGTCGCTCGAGTGCATCCCGGCGCGACGACACGCCGAGCTTTCGCAGGAGGCTCTTCACATGCGAGCGCACAGTGTGCTCGGAGATGTAGAGCCGGGCAGCGATCTCGTCGGTGCCGAGGTGCTCGTCGAGAAGGAGGAGAACCTCGATCTCCCGGGTCGAGAGCTTCTGGGCGACTTCGTCGGGAATTCCACCCATGCGGCCACCCTCGCGGACGCGATCGAGAAGCCTTCGTGCGATCGACCCGGAGAGTGCTGCCTCGCCATCAGCGACCCCGCGGAGAAAGAGGGCGATCCTCTCGGGTGGCTCGCTCTTCAGGAGGTATCCGGCCGCTCCGGCCCGGATTGCCTCGAGCAGGTTCTCGTCAGTACCGGATGCGGTGAGAACAACGACCTCGCTCTCCGGTGATGCTTCGCGGATATGGGGAAGGGCAGTCAACCCGTCCATGCCCGGCATCGTTAGATCCAGTAGAACGAGGCGCGGACGCAGGCGGCGGGCTTCGCTGATCGCCTCGGCGCCGTCAGAGGCCTGGCCGACGACATCGAAGCCGTGCTGTGCGAGGAGCGACGCGAGAGCCTCTCGCGTGAGGGGGTGATCATCGGCAATCAGAATGCTTTCCATAGCGGACTCATCGGCAGCACGCGTCCTGCCGATTAGGGGTATGTGCAAACTCAGCCCTCGGACAGGTTCCGGGCGTGGTTGGCTGGCGAGTTATTGCTCGTCTGCCTGCTCGCTCTCGGGACAGCTCTGCTGCTCGCCACGGGTCGTCTAGACGGCTACGAACTACCGAACGCACGGGTTGCTCTCGACACCGCGGTAGCGATCGTCGCCACGATCGTTGCGCTGCTCGCAGCAGTCAGGTTTCTCGTCGAGGGGCGTGGGATGGATCTGCTGCTCTCGGCTGGTTTCCTCGCGATCGGGCTCGGTACGGCAACCTTCGCCGTCGCGCCCGTGGTCGCGGGCAATGAGCTCGCGCCGGTGGCAGCTTGGGCCGCCATCGGCGCAGCCCTGTTCGGAACGGCTCTACTGGCTCTCTCACCGTTTGTCTCGCGCCGGGTCACAAAGCGGCGCCGCGCACTTGTCGTGACGCTGTGCGTCGTCGCCGTCGCCCTTCTCGGTGTCTGGTTCGACTCAAACGTTCTTCGCCTCGAATTCGACCGCGGGCCGACCGAGGGCGCCCGCACGGCGTCGGTGATCGTCGCCTACGCACTCCTCACCGTGCTGTCGCTTGTCGCCGTCGTCGGCTTCGGCTTGCGCTACCGCCGTCACGGACGCGATCTCGATAGCTGGCTCACGCTGGCCCTGACTCTCGTCGTCTTCGCCGACCTGCACTACGTGCTCGCACCCGCTCGATCGAGTGACTACGTGCTGCAGAGTGACGTCCTCCGCATCCTCGCGTTCATCGTCCTTCTCGTCGGTGTCTGGCGCGCAATCGGGAGCGCCGAGTTCGGCCGGGCAGTTGCCGAGGAGCGCGCCCGGGTAGCGCGCGAGATCCACGACGGGCTCGCCCAGTACCTGTTCGCGCTCTCGACGCAGGTGAGCATGCTCGAGTCGGGAGCGGCGCTCGATGAGATCCTGCCGCGGCTGAAGTATGCGGTCACGGGGGCGCAGCAGGAGGCGCAGTTCGCGGTCCTCGCGCTCTCGTCCGCGGCAGGCTCGGCGCCGTTCGACTCTGCCCTCAAGCGCTACGTCGACTTCCTCGTCTCCGACGGAGCGCTCGACGTCGAGGTTCAGATCGACCCGAAGGTGAGCCTCGCTCCCGATGAGGAGATCGAGGTGTTCCGGATCGTCCAGGAGGGTCTCGCGAACGCGCGCAAGCATGCGGAGGCGCGTCAGGTCGAGGTCTCGATCATCCAGCAGGGCGACCGTCGGATCCTTCGGGTGGCGGACGACGGAGCCGGGTTCGACAACGACGACCCGGGCGCGGGGCAGGGCCTGAAGAACATGCGTGCCCGCGCTGCAGCGATCCAGGGCGCGTTCACACTCAGCTCGGCACCAGGCAAGGGCACCGCGATCGAAGTCCTGCTTCGCGCTGTTTAGGGCCGCCACGCATAGAAGAGCCCCGCGCTAGCGGGGCTCTTCCTTAGCAGGCCTGTAAGCCGGATCCTGTCGTGGGTGACCATCTCTCTGGGCCGGCAGTTACCTGACGGCTCGAGCGGCGTACCCGGTTCCTCGGCGGGCCGCGTCAACGGAACCTGCTTCGCCTTGCACCGGACGGGGTTTGGCTAGCCGCCGTGTCACCACGACGCTGGTGGGCTCTTACCCCACCTTTTCACCCTTACCGTCGAGACCTCCGGAGAACGCCTCGGCGGCGGTTTCCTTTCTGTTCCACTTTCCATCGGCTTTCGCCGTCTGGGGTTTCCCCAGCGTCCTGCCCTACGGTGTCCGGACTTTCCTCGAGCGCACCGCCGAAGCGGCACGCCCGCGGTCACCCGGCCTGCACTTGAAGGGTAGCGTCTACGTGTTGGCTCCGATCCGCGAGCGCTGGCCGACCGGGCGCCGCTTCGCGGCGCCAAGGCGCCGCTTCGCATAGCCCCTACTAGTCCATC
>NZ_JBDSNT010000103.1:0-3047 GCF_039915195.1 Gaiella sp. | reverse complement strand
TCTGCCCGGGCGACGAACACCGTTGCGCCGAACTCGCCGAGCGAGATCGCGAAGGCGAACCCGGCGGCGGCTGCGAATGCGCGTCCGGCGAGCGGGAGGTCTACCTCCCGCCACGCGCGCGAGGGCGACGCGCCGAGCGTTTCTGCAACCTCCTTCAGTCGTGGTTCGATGGAACGGAGCGCGGGCGTGACGATCCGGATCACGAAGGGCGTGGCGACGAGCGCCTGTGCAACGGGGACGAGCCACCACGACGAGCGGAAGTCGAGTGGGGGCGAGTCGAACGCGATCACGAACCCGAATCCGAGCATCACCGCGGAGGCGCCGAGCGGCAGCAGGACGAAGCCGTCGATGGCACCAGGAGGTCTCCGCGCGAGCGCGTGTGCAGCGAAGCCGCCGATGAGCAGCGCGATCATCGCTGCGACGGCGGCGAAGGCAACCGAGTAGCCGGCTGCCTGCCACGGTTCGACGAGAAGCACGGGCGTCTCCCGGAAGAGCGCGGCCCAGTTGCCGAGCGACCGTTCGACGAGAACGACGAGCGGGAGAGCGAGCGCAAGTGCGGCGAGGCCGAGCACCGTGACGAGAGCGACGTGCTCTCGGGGTGTCGGCCGTCGCAGCACGTCTCGCTCGCTCGTCAGCTTGGCCGCGACGCCGGCCCGTCCCTCGAGGATGCTGGCGATTGCCAGCACGATCGCAACGGCTCCGAGCTGGAGAAGGGAGAGGACGGCTGCGGCTTCCAGGTCGAACTGTCGCGCAGCGCGGTTGTAGATCTCGGTCTCGAGCGTCGCTCGGCCGGGGCCACCGAGAATCAGGATGACGCCGAACGACGTGAAACAGAAGAGGAACGTCAGGGCGGCGGACGCGGAGAGGGAGGGAGCCAGCTGCGGCAGGGTCACCTCACGGAGCCGCCGCCACGGTCCCGCGCCGAGGACGGTCGCCGCCTCACCGGAGGAAGGGTCGATGGTCGCCCACGCTCCCCCGACGATGCGCACGACGACGGCGACGTTGAAGAAGACATGTGCGGCGAGGATCGCCCAGATGCCGCCCTCGTAGTCGTCCGGGAGTACCTCGAGGAACGCTGCGGCGACGACCACGGTCGGGAGGACGAAGGGAACGAGCACGAGCGCGCGTGCCGTCGAACGGCCTCGATACCGGAAGCGGCCGATCGCCCACGCGAGCGGAAGACCTGCGACGAGTGTCAGGAGCGTCGAGACGGACGCCTGCCAGATCGTAAACACGAGCAGCGAGCCCGTCCCCGTCGGGAGCGAGAGGCGTCCATCTCCCGTCAATCCGCGCTCGAGGATGGAGAGGAGCGGGTAGGCGAAAAAGAGCAGGACGAAAGCCGCCGGCACGGCGACCGCGGAGGCTCGCCAGGCGCGCGTCACCGGAGAACGGTCTGCGTCCACTCGTCGATCCACCGGTCTCGGTTCGCGCCGATCTCGTCCGCCGGAAGCGTGAGCGGCGTGGAAGGCGAGACGGCGTATCGGCGGAACGTGTCGGGCAGAGGTGTGCCCGTGCGCACCGGCAGCACGAACATGCTCTCGGGCAGTGCCGCCTGGAACCGCTCCGAGAGCATGAAGTCGATCAGCGCGTGGGCGCCGTCGACGTTCTTCGCGCCGTCGAGCACGCCTGCGAGCTCGACCTGTCGGAAGCAGCTCTCCGTGACGGCTGCCGTCGGGGCGCTCGTGGGTGGCTTGGCGGCAAAGATCACCTCCGCCGCCGGGCTCGTGGCGTAGGAGACGACGATCGGACGATTCCCCTTGCTCCCTCCTGCGCCCGAGAATCGCTGCGTATAGGCCTCCTCCCACCCGTCCACGACGAGCACGCCGTTGGCTCGCAACTGACGCCAGTAGTCGCGCCAGCCGTCCTCACCGAAGCGCGCGACGCTCGCGAGCATGAACGCGAGCCCCGGCGTCGAGGTGGCGGGATTCTGGACGACGAGCAGCTTGCGATAACGCGGCGCTGTGAGATCGTCGAGCGAGGTCGGCGGCGCGATTCCGCGGGAGGCGAACCAGTTCCGGTCGATGTTCAGGCAGGCGTCCCCGTGGTCGATCGGCGTCACTCGATGCTTCGGGTCGAGGACGAACGAGCTCTCGACGTCATCGAGCTCGGTTGCCTCGTACTCGTCGAAGAGGCCCTCGTCGAGTGCGCGCGAGAGCAGGTTGTTGTCGATCCCGAAGAGAACGTCCCCCTGCGGATTCCCCTTTGTGAGCAGCGCTCGGTTGACCGCTTCGCCCGCGTCCCCGCCCTGAAGGATCTTCAGTTTGAAGCCGCTCTCCTGCTCGAACGCGGCCTTCACTGCCTTCGGAATCACGAACGAGTCGTGCGTGACGAGCACGACCTCCTTCCCGGCGCTGCTGTCTCCCGCGTCGCCGCATCCGGCGACGAGGGAGGCCGCGACGAGCGCCAGCGCGACCGAGCGCTTGTGCCAAATCGTCACAATGATCCGTCGCTTTGACAGCGAGCCGGCGAGGTGCTCGAGTGGTTCGCGATCGCCAGCTTGTGCCAAATCGTCACAAGGGACCCTCGTGCTCGGGGCTGATCGCGAGCAGACAGCCTCGATCGACCGTGATCCGTGCCTCGGATGAGGAGAAGACGTTCGAGATCCCGCGACTCGTGCCCGGCGGCAGCGTTCCGTTCCGGAGTGGATATTCGAGGCCGTCGGTTGTTACGCCTTCCGCTGCGCCGTGCACTGGAAGCAAGGTCAGGATGTCCCCCGGGGCACCTGTAATCGTGCGCGATCCGCGGATGACGGAGACGCACGCATCTCCGAGGTATGCGTCGATCTCCGTGGAGGCGTAGCGCTCGTCTGCGAGGAGCAGCACCGAGCCGAGCAGGTGGTCGAGACGGCCGCCGCCAGACCCGACGACAGCGATACGCGTGGGGCGGAGAGCAATGGCAGCGTCGAGCGCGAGCTCGAGGTCGGTCGCGTCCTTCGCGGCCGGGTGCCGCTCGACCCGTGCACCACCCGCCTCGGCTGCGGCGAGTCCTGCCGCAGAGACCGAGTCGAAGTCGCCGATCGCGAGGTCGACGCGAAGGCCGAGCGCGAG
>NZ_JBDSNT010000098.1:0-27555 GCF_039915195.1 Gaiella sp. | reverse complement strand
TACCGCGCGATGTGATCCGTGTCAGCGGGCAGGGGCGGTCGAACGAGCACGCGCTCGAGGTCGCCCCACATCGCCTGGCTCCCGTAGTTGGGCACGCGTGCAGGCTAGACGACGACGTTGGTCGGCGTCCGGCCTTCGAGCAGAACCGCCTTCAACGCGTCGACGCAGAGCATTCCCATCGCGATCCTGGTGTCACGCGTAGCGCTCCCGAGGTGGGGTGCGAGGACGACGTTCTCGAGGCCGAGGAGCCTCATGTTCACATGAGGCTCGTGCTCGTAGACGTCCAGACCGGCACCGGCCAATGCTCCCGAGCGAAGGGCAGTGGCGAGCGCCGCCTCGTCGACGACCGGGCCGCGCGCCGTGTTGATGAGAACCGCCGACGGCTTCATCAGCGCGAGGCGGCGCCCGTCGATGAGATGGCTCGTCCCCGCGGTGAGCGGGACGTGCAGCGAGACGATGTCTGCCTCACCGAGCAGGGCGTCGAGGTCGGCGTCCCGCCCCGCGAGAACGGGCACGGCGCCGAACGCTTCGACGAGACGGGCCGTCTCCCGCCCGATCCGACCGCTCCCGATGATGAGCACCGTCTTGCCCTCGAGGCGCTCGCCGAGCATGAACTCGAGCGAGAACTGCCACGGCTCCTGCCGGCGCACGAAGCGATCGCCCTCGGTCACCCGACGCAAAAGCGAGAGCATGAGCGTCAGCGCGATCTCAGCCGTGGCCCGCGTCAGCACATCGGGAGTATTGGAGACGATCACGCCTCGTCGCCGGGCCGCCTCGAGGTCGATGTTGTTCACGCCGACGGCGTAGTTCGCGACGATCTTCAACTGCGGGCCCGCGTCCTCGAGGTAGGCGTCGTCGACGGTCACCGTGAGCATCGTCACGACCCCGCCGGCGTCTCTCACCGACGGGACGATCTCGAACGAGGCCGCGATCGCCTCCTCGACTTCGGCCGGCACCCTGTCGCTGATGTGGACGCGCGGGGATGTCATGCGCTACATCATCTCCGAATCGGCGACAGACAAAGGCACAGGATCACCGAGGTCGCCCGCGTCTGCAGCCGGGCGGTCGAGTCGAGTTCAGCCACGTCGTCGCCGAGGATCGCCTCACCCTGGCGGATAACACCGGCGAGCGCGGCGTGCTCCCGGCCGATCAGGCCCGCTCCCATCACTGCGATCCGAACGTCCGGCACGGCTATGCGCCATTGCCGACGAGCGCCGGCAGGCGCTCGACGACTGCGAGCCACGCCGGATCGTCTGCCTCGACGACATCGAAGTGATCCGCGCAGGGAAGGTCGACGAGCTCGACGGTGTCTCCTGCGGCACACGCAGCGGCCGCGTACTCGTGGCTCTGTGACGAAGGCACGATGTCGTCGCGTCCGCCGTGGACGAGGAGCACGGGGATGCCGAGCGGGAGGAGCGCGGAAGGCGAGGCTGTCGCGTATCGCTCGGGAACATCATCCGGCCCGCCGCCGAGCAATCCGGCGCAGGCGCCGCTTCCGAGCTCCGCTACGGCACCGCGAACGAGATCGAGAACACCAGCCAGCGAGACGGCCGCATGCGGACGCACCCGCGGCCCGCTGCCGGGAGCCCCCACGGGGAGTCGATGGCGTGCTGCGAGCCAGACGGCCAGTTGCCCTCCGGCCGAGTGGCCGACCGTGACGATCCTGTTCGGGTCTACCACGTCGATCCCGGCGATGTAATCGATCGCCGCGGCTGCGTCCTCGAGCGTTCCCGGCCAGCCGCCGCCCTCCTGACCGACGCGGCGATACTCAATGTTCCAGACCGCGTACCCGCGACGGGCAAGGTCATGGGCGAGGAGCGTCATCAGCGTCCGATCCCACCCCCACTTCCAGAAGCCGCCGTGGATCAAGACAACCGTTGGCCAGGTTCCCTCTCCGACCGGCAGGTGAAGGTTCCCGACCTGGTCAGGGTGATCGCCGTAGGCGATCTGGCGCGCGGGCGGGAACCTCGTCCGCGATTCCAGACCGTCGTGTTGATTCAACACGACCTCAGCCCCGGGCCGACACAGTTGCTTGCTTCCAGGCGCCTGACCCTTCTTGTGTCGATCGACCACGAATGCAAACGATCGGCCCCCGCAGACCCGCAAGCCTCCTCCCTGCTCGCCCACACGCTGCGCGGAATCCCTTGTGTTAGTTCAACACAATGTCCGGTGACAGCTCGCTCTCGCGGGCCAGGGTTCGTGGCCTGCCGTCCCATACGCGATCCTCAGGCGAGCAGGGGGCGGCGGCGCGCGAGCGCGTCGAGCAGCGCGTCGATGTCGTCGACAGTGTTGTAGAAGTGGGCGGCAACCCGGAGATTCCCGTCCCGCAACGAACAGACGAAATCCTCCTCTGCAAGCGAGTTGACGAGGGCCGGCGCATCGGTCGAACGCACGCAGACCAGTGGGCCACGGCGGGCCGGATCGACAGGCGTCACGACATCGGCCCCGAGATCGAGGAGACCCGAGATCAGTCGCGTGTTCAGTCCCGCCACGTGCGCTTCGATTGCGGGGACGCCCGTCTCCTCGATGAGACCGAGTCCCGCCACGCCGGCATAGATGTTCGGCACGGGCGGAGTCCCCGCGTCGAACCGGCGCGCGGTTGAGTGGGGCGAGTAGTCGGAGATGTCCATCTCGAAGATGTCCTCGTCGGCGAACCAGCCGGTCTGGGTGGGCGTCAACCCCGCGAGTACCTCACCGCGGATCCAGAGGAAGCCGAGACCGGCGCTCGCGAGCAAGTACTTCACTGTTCCACCGGTGACGAAGTCGGCGCCTAGCGTACGAACATCGAGCTCGATCGCTCCGACCGCCTGGTAGCTGTCGGCAAGCACGAGCGCCCCGTTCGCGTGGGCTGCCTCCGCGATCCCGGCAATGTCATGCCGGTGGCCCGTCCTGTAGGAGATCGTCGTGCAACAGACGAGGGCCGTTCGCTCGTCGATCGCGGCAGCGAACTTCTCCGCCGGAATCGAGCCGTCGGCCTCGGGCCTCACGTGCACGACCTCCGCGCCGCGCAGCTCCTGCGCGTGGGCGATCTGACCGACCGTCGGGAACTCATAGTCGCTGATCACGATCCTGTTCCGCCCGCCACGCTCGAAGGGAAGCGCCGAGACGATGCCGCTCACGCCCTGCGAGACCGATGTCGTTACCGCGACTTCGTCGGGCCGACCGTGAAGCAGCGCAGCGAAACCGGCTCGTGCAGCCTCGGCCCGCTCGACCCAGTACTCCCACTCGGCCCCGTTCTCGTCCCAGCCGGCGAGGTACTCCTCGTAGGCGGCACGCACGCGATGCGAGAGCGCACCCTGGGAGCAGGAGTTGAGGTAGGTCCTGCGCTCGAAGATCGGGAACTCGGCGCGGATCGCATCGCCGACACGCCCGGTGGTGGACTCCGGCTTCGGCGTGTCGTCCGGACTCAGTGGCGCGAAGCTCACGACGGCCCCACCACGTAGCTCGCAGCGACGTCGGGCGTCAGGTAGGCCGCCGACGGACTGCCTGCGGGCGTGAAGATGCCGAGAATTGCCAGCTCACGATCGGTACTCGTGTTCTCGACGATGTGCACCTCCCGCGGCGTGATCCGGAAGGCCGAGCCATTGTCGAGCTCCTCGACGCTGTCGGCGAGGTAGTAGCGGCCGGGGCCACGCCAGATCCAGACGATCTCGTCATAGAGATGGTAGTGCCACGGTGCCTTGCCGGGCGGGACGTAGCCCACGAACATCGTCGCGCGCGTGCAGCCGTTGTGCGGGCCGAAGAGCATCTGGAACGAGCGGCTGCCCGTCGCCTCCCCCGGCTCGACGTGTGCGATCTCGACGACGCGCTCGGGAGGACCCATCGGTGCATGGAGATCCGTGCTCGTGCCGAGCGTGACGCGTACGAGGGAGATCCCGTCCCGTCCGGCCTCGACCGTGGCCTCCTCGCCCTCCAGCAGGAGCGCCGCCGAGCCGACGGCGAGCGGTTCGCCCGTAAGCGTCGCGCTCCCCCCGAAGACGAACAGCAGTACGTCATGCCCGGCGTCACCCACCGCGCGGGAAGAGCCCGCGCTCAGGTGCAGCGTCTCGAGCGCGAGCTCCGATCCTCTCTGCGGAGCAACGTTCCCGTCGGCATGCACGACACCCATCAGCGACCGAGGTAGGCCTTGCGAAGCTCTTCGTTCTGCAGGAGATCCGCGGCGTTGCCCTCGAGCACAACGCGTCCGGTCGAGAGGACGTAGCCGCGATCCGCAATCGAGAGCGAGACGTTCGCGTTCTGCTCCACGATCAGCATCCCGACACCGGTGTCGTTCACCTGCTTGATGATCTCGAAACTCCGCTCGACGAGAACCGGGGCGAGGCCCATCGAGGGCTCGTCCATGAGCAGGAGCTTCGGCTTGGACATCAGCGCGCGGCCCATCGCAACCATCTGCTGCTCGCCGCCGGACATCGTCCCTGCCAGCTGACCTCGACGATCGTAGAGGAGTGGGAACAACTCGTAGACGCGCTCGAACTCCGCCTTCAAGTCGGCCTTGGGGCGAAGGTACGCGCCCATCTCGAGGTTCTCGAGGACGGTCATCGGCCCGAAGAGGCGCCGATTTTCGGGCACGATCGCAAGCCCGCGCTGGATCCGGTGCGCGGTCGGCATGTTCGTTACGTCCTTGCCGGCGAGCTTGACGGTGCCCGTGCGCGGGCGGACGAGCCCGAGGATCGTCTTCAGCGTCGTCGACTTGCCCGAGGCGTTGCCGCCGAGCAGGCAGACGAGCTCGCCCTCGTGGACGACGATGTTCTCGTCCTGGAGGATGTGGATCTGTCCGTAGTACGTGTTGATCCCCTCGAGCTCCAGAATCGGCGTTCCGTTGGCGCTCATTTCCGCGCCATCCCGCCGGTACCGAGATACGCCTCGACGACCTGCGGCGAGGTCGCTACCTCCTCGAACGTGCCCTCGGCGATCTTGAGGCCATGGTCGAGCGCAACGACGCGATCCGAGATGCCCTCGACGACGTGCATGTCGTGCTCGATCACGAGGATCGAGTAGCCACCGTCCGTGCGAAGCAACTCGATCAGCTCCGTGATCTCCTGCGTCTCCTTCGGATTCATGCCGGCGGCGGGCTCGTCGAGCAAAAGGAGGGTCGGGTTGGTTGCGGTCGCCCGAGCGATCTCGAGCCTGCGGCGGTTGGCGTACGAGAGGCTGTAGGCGGGCTGATCCCAGCGGTATCCCATGAGGCGGTCGCCAAAGAAGGCCAGGCGCTTCTCCGCGAGCTCGCGGATCTCCTGCTCTTCGCGACGCATTCCCGGCGTGCGGAGCATCGAGCGGAAGACACCGGCCTTCGTGTGACCGTAGGCCGCGGCCATCACGTTCTCGCGGACCGACATGTTCAGGAACAGGCGCAGTGTCTGGAACGTACGTGCGATTCCACGACCGGTGATCTGGTGCGGCTCGAGGCCGATGATGCTCTTCCCGTCGAACACGATGTCGCCGCCGGTCGGCTGGTAGACGCCGGTGATGAGATTGAAGAGCGTCGTCTTGCCGGCGCCGTTCGGCCCGATGACGCTGACGATCTCGCCGCGGCTCACGTGCAGGTCGAGATCGTCGACGACCTTGAGGCCGCCGAAGGCCATCGAGACGTTCTGGAGGTCGAGGAGCCTGTCGTCCATCAGATGATCTCCACCCGTTTCTCACCGAGGAGCCCGGTTGGACGGAAGATCATCAGAGCGATCAGGATGACGCCGAGAATGATGTACCTCGTCGGCTCGGGCTTGGAGAGCATCACATTCTCCCACACGAAAGCGGCAAGATAGAGCACCGGAATGAGCAGCCCGATCCGAACCCAGCCGTGCACGAGTGTCAGCACCAGAGCAAGAGCCACGAGCGAGATGTACGAGACCGGTGTGATCCAGGCGGCGACGTCGACGGGGACGATCACCCAGTTCGCGGCGAAATCCGCGACGCCTCCGCCCTCGCCGCCGCTGCCGTTGACCCACGCGTTGTCGACCGCTCCCGCGATCGAGTGAACGACGAACCCGAAGACGAACGTCCCGACGACGACGACCGCGAGCTTGACGGAGAACCGGAAGATCGCAACGACTCCCACGATGATGGCGGAGTAGAAGAGCACCCGCGAGTCGCCCGGGTCGCGGAGCAGCTCGAGCAGAATCCCGATCAACACTGCCCCGAGGACGACGCCCGGCTGGCTGCCCGCGCCGCCGAGGATGACCATCGTGTAGATGATGATCAGGAGCGGGAACGAGAACGAGAGCGGGAAGACGCTCGCGCTCAACGCCGTCACAAACGTGCCGCTCAGTGCCGCGATCGCCGCACCGAAGGCAAAGCTCATCAACTTCAGCGAGTTGACGGGCATGCCCATCACCTCGGCCGCCAGGGAGTCCTCCCGGAGCGACCGCCAGGCGCGACCCGTGCGAGAGAGGTTGACGAAGCGCAGGGCCACGTAGACGACCACGAACAGAGCCAGCACGACGTACATGTAGGCCGGGTTGAACAGGCCCCCTTCGCGCGAGACAGCCAGCTCGCGATCGAAGATGCTCAGCGGGTCGACGTTGAGGATCCCGTTCGCCCCGCCGGTGACGTTGCGACCGAAGAGGTCGTCGCCGTTCGTCGTCACGGTGAGGAAGAGCTGGAGGAAGAACAGCGTCACGATCGCGAGGTAGTCCCCCGTGAGGCGACGCGACGGCAGACCGACGAGGAAGCCGACGGTCGCTCCGATCAAGACTACGAGGGGAATCGCGACGATCGTCGGCAGATGCACCCCGTATTGCTCCGAGCTGAGCAACGCATAGGCGTAGGCGCCGATCCCGAAGAACGCCACGTAGCCGAGGTCGAGGAGACCGCCCCAGCCGACGACGACGTTGAGCCCGAGCGCGAGCAGCATGTAGATCGCGATGTCGAATGCCACGCGCCGGACGTAGCCGCTGTCGGATGCGACGGGCACGAGGCAGAAGAGCGCGACGAACGTCGTCAGCCAGGCCCACCACGGGACGACGCGCAGGCGCGCCTCGAGCGTGCCGATGCGGCCCGTGCGGCCGGTGCGGTTGTCCCCGTGTCGTGCGACCCACTCGTCGCGCCCGACGGCCGGGCTCGTCGGCCCCTCCGACGTCGACGCTTCGAGCGCGCCCTCGACAGGTCGGCTCAGCTCGTCGTCGTAGCCACCGCTCATGTCACACCTTCCGGATATCCGCTTTGCCGAGGATGCCCTGCGGGCGGAAGACGAGGAAGAGGATCAGGAGAACGAAGACGAGCAGGTCGGACCAGCGCGTCGAGATGTATCCCTGCGCGTACGACTCGGCGAACCCGAGCACGAGACCACCTGCCATCGCGCCCGGGATCGACCCGATGCCGCCAATCACGGCAGCCGTGAAGCCTTTTAGACCGATGAGAAACCCAATCGTCGCGTAGGTCGGGATGCGCAGGGCGAACAGCACCCCGGCCGCGCCTGCGAGCGCCGAGCCGAGAACGAAGGCAAAGACGATCACCCTGTCGATGTCGATCCCCATCATTGCGGCGGCCTCGCGGTCGTGGGACGTCGCGCGCATCGCCTTGCCGACCCGTGTCCGAGTGACGAGCATCCAGAGAAGAATCATCATCACGAAGGCGGAGACGATCGTGATGATCCGGATCATTGGGACCCGAACGTTGCCGATGTCGAACCCATCCGTGTACAGCGCTCCACCGTTGAGCGAGAACGTGTCGTAATTCCTCGGTGCAGCACCGAACATCAGCTGCATCGAGTAAGCGATGAAGAACGAGACACCGAGAGCGCTGATCAGAGGTGCGATGCGAGGCGCGTCACGAAGCGGTCGGTAGGCGAACCGCTCGACGACGACACCGAGCGCCGCACAACCGGCCATCGCGGCCAGCGTGATCAGGATGAGGAGCGCCCAGACCGGGACGATCGGGTTGACGGTTCCACCGAGGAGCTGGATCGCGCCGAAGCCGATGAACGTGCCCACCATGAACACGTCACCGTGGGCGAAGTTGAGGAGCTTGAGGATGCCGTAGACGAGCGAATAGCCGAGCGCGATCAGCGCATACACGCTGCCGAGGGTGAGGCCGTTGAGGGTGAGCTGGATGAAATTGTCCATGCGGATCGCGAGTCTAGCGCGGAACCGCGTCAGCAACAAAAAAAGGGGCGACCGGCCGAACCGGCCCGGTCGCCCCTCTTTCACACGTCGGCTAGCTAACGAGCTTGTACGTGCCGTCCTTCTGGATCTCGAAAATGTAGAACTGTGCGTTCAGCGGATCGTTCGACTTCGTCGAGAAGCGGAACCTACCACCGAGGATCGAGTCCTTCACGATGATCTTCTTGACGTTACGGACGACGTCACGACGGTTCTTGATCTGCCCCTTACCGAGATCGCACGCCTTCTTGATCGCATTGAGTGCGACCTGCGTTGCGAGGTAGGCAGGAGGGCCGAACGAGCCAAGAGCCTTGCCGGGGTTGTCCTTCTTCCAGCCCGCGATGACCGCCTTGTTGTAGGCGATCCCGCTGATGTCCGGAGCGAAGTTCGACACGAACGAGCCCGGCACCTTGAACTGCGAGCTGTCGTTCGAGCCGTCGCCGCCGAAAACCTTCGCCTTCTTGCCCTGTTCGAGCAGCTGCTGCGCAATGTTCTGCGCGTCGCCCGGCTTCTGCGTGGGGAAGAACACGAAGTCCGCGCCGCTCGGGACCTTCGTCACGAATGACGAGAAGTCCGTCACCGTATTGGCGACCGAGAGGCGGGTCGTCGCGACGCCCTTCGCCTTCAGGACGAGCTGCGTAGAATCCGAGAGACCCTGTGAGTACGGCTCCTGGAAGTCGAACAGGACGACGTTCTTGGCACCCTTCTTGATCATGAAGTTGGCATCAGAGGGGCCCTGGATGTAGTCGCCCGGGACGACGCGGAAGAACGCGGGAGTGGCGGCCTTCGGCGAACCCTTGGTCAGCGACGTGCGCGTCGCCGACGGCGAGATATGCGCGAGGCCGGCATCGAAAAACGCCTGGCTCGAGGCTGCCACGTTGCCGGAGGTCGACGGTCCGAGAACTGCGACGACTGTCTTGTCGGCGATGAACTTCTGAGCAATCGTCTGTGCGATGGCCGGACCCTGCTCGACAGGAGTATCACCCGTGATGAGCTTGATCTTCAGACCGTACTTCGGCGCGAGCGTCTTGACGGCGTACTTCGCCCAGCTGAGCTGCTCGTTGCCGAGGAAGCCTGCGCCACCGGTGAACGGTGCAGTGAAGCCGATCTTGAGCGTGCCCTTGCAGCTCACTGCCTGGGTCTTCGCGGCCGTCGTCGATCCGGCGCCCGCAGTTGAGGCGAACGCTGAGGCCACAACGGCCAGGACAGCGATCACCGACATTCCACGTCGTTTCATTCCCTTACTCCTCCTTGATGGGTGTGCATGGTGTTGGACGTCGATCATGCAAAGTTGTTGCACACGGCCTCGCGTATCCTCGCTCTCCCTCGAACGCGTCGTAGGAGTGAAGCACTCACGCGTGTGACATGTCAACCTGGCGACAGTTCGTTCACGATCGGGGTGCGAGCGCTTCGATCCACCCTGCGGTGTCGAGGAACTGCCGGAAGCGCCACACCGTCCCGTCACGTAGTCCCCAGATGTGAACGAACGGGACATCGAGAACCTTTCCCGTCTCCTTCGCGACACCCCGGTAGCGGCCGAGCACGACGATCTCGTCGCCGGCATCGAGGAACTCATCAGGGACTGCGGAGAACTCCGACCACCAGTCGCGGTCGAGCGGGTCGAAGACATTCGCCCTCACCTCGGCGAGCCCACGATACGTCCCGCCGTGCGGAAGTCCTTGCGCCTGCTCCCACTCGATCCCCTCGTCCATGTCCGCAAGAACAGCGCCCATCTCTCCCCTCGCAAAGGCGTCGTACGACCTGCGGACGATGGTCACGTTCACAGCGCGCAGCGTAGTTGAGAAGATGGGAGGCGCATGGCTACCGACATCTTCGTAACCCCGGACGCCGAATCAGCGGCCGCCGCTGCCGCCGCACTGCTCGCCGAGGCTGCAGCTGCGGGCGGCTCGATCGTCCTCGCGGGTGGCTCTACTCCCCGGCGCGCGTACGAGCTTGCGGCGGAGATCCAGTCCGACTGGGGTGACGCCGAGGTCTGGTTCGGCGACGACCGCTGCGTCGCGCCACGCGATCTGCGATCGAACCAACTGCTCGTGCGCGAGGCGTTGCTCGAGCGGCTCGTCGTCCCGCCCGCCGTGCGCGCGATCCCGACAACGCTTCCTCCCGACGCAGCAGCGGCCCTCTACGACGCGGCCCTCACGGACGAGATCCTCGATCTCGTCCTGCTCGGCCTCGGCCCTGATGGCCACACCGCATCGCTCTTCCCCGACGCCCCCTCGCTCGATGTTCGGGAACGACTTGCCGTCGTCGCGGAACCCGGACTCGAACCCTTCGTGCAGCGGATCACGCTCACGATTCCCGCGCTCGAGTCCGGACGGCACGTCGTCTTCCTCACGGTCGGCGAGGGGAAGGCCGCCGCCGTTCGTCGTGCCTTCGGCGAGGAGCCGTCCCACGCCACGCCGGCGAGCCTCGTGCGCTCGAGAGAGGGGCGAACCACCGTGATCCTCGACGAGGCGGCGGCCTCGATGCTTCGCGAGGGCGGGACAGGTCCCGCCCCTACGGGGCCCTAGATGGACGACCACGCGCGGTACCGGCAGCGAAGCCTCTGGCTCGACGGTGCGCTTGCAGAGTTCACTCCTCGCCCGCAGCTCACGGGGGACGTGGATGTCGACGTGGCCGTCGTGGGCGGCGGCTACACGGGCCTCTGGACCGCGTATGCCCTGGCGATCCGTGACCCCGGAATTCGCATTGCCGTCGTCGAGGCGGAGACGGTCGGTTATGGCGCCTCGGGCCGCAACGGAGGCTTTGTCTCGGCGGGCATCGCGGGCGAGGCGCGCGTCTACGAGCGGTCTCACGGGAAGGACGGGATCGTGCGGGCCGAGCGCGCGATGATCGACGGCGTCGGCTGGATCGGCGATGTTGTCGCGAGCGAGGCGATCGACTGTGGCTGGACAAGAGGCGGCGCGTATCGAGTCGCAACGAGTGTGCCTCAGCTCGCGCGGGCAAAGGCAGGAATCGAGGCGAAGCGAGCTCGCGGCTACACGGCGGACGACGCGTGGTTCGTGACTGCTGCCGAGATCGACGCAGAGGTGCGGGTCGCCGGCGTCCTCGGTGGAACGTATACCCCACACTGCGCCCGCGTCGACCCGGCGCGACTGGCGCGGGGACTCGCCGAGGCATGCGAACGGCGCGGGGTCGTCATCTTCGAGCAGTCACCCGTGACCTCGATCGCAGCGGAGACCGTGAGGTGTGGCCGCGGATCGATGCGCGCGGACATCGTCGTGCGAGCAACGGAGGCGTTTACGACGCGCCTGCCCGGCGAGAGCCGTAGCTATCTCCCGATCGCCTCCCACATGCTCGCGACAGAGCCACTTTCCCAGGAGGCCTGGGACGAGATCGGTTGGCGCGGTTGCGCCCCTGTCGCAGACCAGAGCTATCAGTTCGTCTACGCCCAGCGGACGCCGGACGGAAGGATCGCGCTCGGCGGGCGCGGGTTGACCTACCGGCGTGGCGGGGCGATCCGTGAGCAAGACGAGCTTCAGCCGGCGATCCATGCCCGCCTCGAGCAAGCGTTGAGGCGACTCTTTCCCGCGGCGTCGGGCGCTGCGATCAGCCATCGCTGGGGCTGCTACTTCGCCGCGCCGCGCGACTGGAGCATGGGCGTCGATTTCGACCGGGCCTCCGGGCTCGCGCGCGCCGGCGGCTACTCGGGCCACGGGGTCGTCGCCTCGAGCCTTGCCGGGCGCACACTCGCCGATCTGGTCACCGGCACCGAGAGCGAGCTGACCGGCCTGCCATGGGTTGGCCACCGGAGCCGCCGCTGGGAGGCAGAGCCGCTGCGGTTCGTGGCGACTCGAACGATCGCGGCCGTGGCCGCGAGCGCTGACGCGGCCGAGGATCGCACGAATCGCACTGCACAAAGGATCCGGTTCGTGCGGCGCTGGCTACCCGGGCGCTGACCAGGATGGAGCCATGACCGCGCAACCGGGACGCCGCAGCTTCAATCTCCATATCGACCCCGTTTCGGGAGTACGACCTGGAGGGACCGGTTCAGCCCGAGATGGCGTGGCTGCCCCGGAGCCGTGACGATCGCGCACGACCACGACGGGATGGAGGAGTTCCTCGTTCTCGAAGGTGATCTCGGCGACTCCGACGGGACGGTGTTCGGCCCCGGCGGCTTCATCAGCTACGAGGCCGGGACGCACCACAACTCGAGCACCGTCGGCAGGTGCCTGATCGCGGTGTTCGAGTGGCAGCGGCCGGCCGGCCCTCCGACGCCTGGCTCGTAGGGGCTATGCGGAGCCTCGCGTCAGCGCGCGTAGGGGCTATGCGGATCCTCGCGCCAGCGAGGCGAAGCGTCGCCCATCCAGGCGAATCGCTCAGCGCGTCCGCCGATAGCGCCGGATCAGCGCGTTCGTGGACGCGTCGTGCGTCAGCTCCGGCTCGTCTGTCGCTTCGAGCTCCGGCACGATGCGCTGCGCAAGCACTTTCCCGAGCTCGACGCCCCACTGATCGAACGAGTTGATCGACCAGATCGCGCCCTGCACGAACACGCTGTGCTCGTACAACGCGACGAGGGCTCCGAGCACCTCGGGCGTGAGCCGCTCCGCCATGAGCACGTTCGAGGGCCGGTTGCCGGCGAACGTCCGATGCGGAACGAGCCACCCGGGGTTCCCCTCGGCCGCAACCGCCTCAGCGGGTTTGCCGAACGCGAGCGCCTCAGCCTGTGCGAACACGTTCGCGACGAGCAGGTCGTGGTGATCGCCGACCGGGTTGAGGCTCTCCGAAAAGCAGATGAAGTCGCACGGGATGAGCCGCGTGCCCTGGTGAATGAGCTGGTAGAAGCTGTGCTGCCCGTTCGTGCCGGGTTCGCCCCAGTAGATCGGACCGGTGTCGACGCCGGCGGGCGACGAGTCGAGTCGGGTGCTCTTCCCGTTCGACTCCATTGTCAGCTGCTGCAGATAGGCCGGGAACCGCTCGAGGTAGTGGTCGTACGGAAGCACTGCGGCGGTCTGCGAGCCGAAGAAATCGGAGTACCAGACACCGAGGAGTCCCATCAGCACGGGCATGTTCTCGGCAAGCGGAGCGTTGCGGAAGTGCTCGTCCATGGCGTGGAAGCCGGCGAGCAGCCGTTCGAACCCCCCGGGCCCGATAGCGAGCATCGTCGAGAGCCCGATTGCCGAGTCCATCGAGTACCGCCCACCCACCCAGTCCCAGAATCCGAACGCGTTCGTCGGATCGATGCCGAACTCGGAGACGCCGCCGAGGTTGGTCGAGACAGCGACGAAGTGGCGGGCGACGGCGCTCTCATCACCGCCGAGGCCGTCGAGCAGCCAGCGGCGTGCGGTGGCCGCGTTCGTCATCGTCTCGAGCGTCGTGAACGTCTTCGAGCAGACGACGAACAAGGTCTCGGCCGGATCGAGGCCGCGGGTCGCCTCGACGAAGTCCGTGCCGTCGATGTTGGAAACGAAGCGGAAGGTCAGGTCGCGGCGGCTGTAGTGGCGGAGTGCCCGGTACGCCATCACGGGCCCGAGGTCCGAGCCGCCGATCCCGATGTTGACGACGTTGACGATCGGTGCTCCCGTGAAGCCCTTCCACTCACCCGAGCGCACCGCGTCCGCGAAAGCGGCCATCCGGTCGAGCACGGCGTGTACTTCTTCCACGACATCGACGCCGTCGACGACGAGCGAGCTCCCGCGCGGCATCCGTAGGGCGACGTGCAGAACCGAGCGATCCTCGGTGATGTTGATCCGCTCACCGGCGAACATCGCGTCGCGACGCACGGCGACTCCCGCCTGGACGGCGAGATCGAGCAGCAATGCGAGGGTCTCGTCCGTGACCCGATTTTTCGAGTAGTCGAGGAAGATCCCGGCCGCCTCGACCGTGAGCCTTTGCGCACGGGCGGGGTCAGCGGCGAAGAGGTCGCGAAGATGCCGCCCCTCCATCGCGCCGAAGTGCCGCTCGAGCGCCGACCAAGCCGTGGTGGTCATCTCGACCACTCCCGGCCTAGAAAAAGAACTGCCGCCACGCGTCCCACCAGTCGTCGGCACGGGAGATGATCATGCGGTCGCTGACCCGCTCGACACCGGGCCTGTGGCGCAGCGCGTCTGGCGCTCGCGTGTTCTTGTACTCGACCTGGATCTCGCACGGGCTTCCGGGCAGGAACGGCTCGACGGCGGAGAGATCGGCGAGAGCCCGGCGGGCACCGTCTTCGATCAGTGCCCGGGCGCGAAGCGGCGCGATGTTACGGGCCGACTGCGACCCGAGCCCTTGCTTGACCGCGACGGTGACGAGCTCCTGACCGAGGAGTTCGCGCGCCTCGTCACAGGCGGCATCGTCGCCGGAGACCATGAGGACAGGGCAACCCCAGTTGCCGCAGAGGGCCGCGTTGATCCCCGTCTCGCCGACGAGAACACCGTTGAACCAGAGGTTCTGCCACACCTGACCGGAGACGGTGTGGTTCATCACGCCGCGCCGTGTGCCGGCCATCGCGTGCATGCCGATGAACAACGCCGCGTCGACGCCACTCTCGAGGAACTCCGTGTACTCCGTCCACTCGTCCTGAACGACAAAGTCGCACGCCTCGTCGAGGAGCTCAGGGATCAGCGAGTTGAACATCCACTCCCCACCGGCGCCGTGGCAGTCCATCGCGACGATCTCTGTCGCTCCCGCAGCCTTCGCTCCGCGAACCGCTGCGTTGATCTCCTCCGTGTAGAGGCGGCGACTCTCCTCGTACATCGGCGCCCCGCCCGTGGTCTGCCCACCCTTTGTGACCCCAGAGACGCCTTCGAGGTCGCTGACGATGAACACCTTCATGCCGTATAGCCTACGCCTTCGTGGATACAGGTCTCGCAGGCAAGGGGGTCGTCGTCACCGGCGCGTCGGGTGGAATCGGTGGGGCGTGTGCGCGCCAGTTCGCGGCCGAGGGAGCGAACGTTCTCGTCCACTACCACCGTGGTGAGGAACGAGCGCGGGCCGTGTCGGAGGAGATCGGCGGCGCGCCCATCGCGCAGGCCGACCTCACCGTCGAGGCCGATGTCGACCGCCTCTTCGAGAATGCGCGCGAGACGCTCGGGACGGTGGATGTGTGCGCGGCGGTCGCGGGCGTCTGGCCGACCGAGGACACCCCGGTCTGGGAGCTTCCGCTCGAGCGCTGGGAAGAGACGATGCGCCAGAACCTGACTGCCACCTTCCTCACCGCACGGGCCTTCCTGCGCGAGGTGGCGCGCACCGGTCACGGCTCGCTCGTGCTGGTCGGCTCGACGGCAGGGCGCTTCGGGGAAGCGGGCCACGCCGACTACGCTGCCGCGAAGTCGGCGCTTCAGGGTGGGCTGCTGCTCTCACTGAAGAACGAGGTGACGCGCGTCGCCCCCCTCGCACGCGTCAACGCGGTCGCACCCGGCTGGACCGAATCGACGATGACGCGCGGCATGGTCGACCCGAAAGCGGTGCGACGGATCTCCCGCACGATGGCACTTCGCAAGGTCGGCCAGCCCGATGACGTCGCTGCGCAGGTTGTCGTGCTCGCCTCCGATGCTCTCTCCGGCCACATCAGCGGCCAGGTCATCACGGTGGCTGGCGGGATGGAAGGCCGCGTCGTCCACGACGACGCCTGACGCGCGACGTACTCCGAAGCAGAAACGAGAAGGGCGGCGAATCGCTCGCCGCCCCGTCTCTACTGCCAGTGTCAGGAATGATTGCCGTCAGTCCCCGACCCGGAAGCTACTTCTGTATCGGCACCCGAGAACGAACCTTGAGTGCCGCCCGAATCGGCCTTCCAACTGAAGGAGGGGCCGCCGCCAGACGCCCCTCCTCCTCGCAGGCTCCCGAGGAGAGGAACCGTATCGCCCATCTACGCGTCCGCCGCACCGTCGCGCCGATGAGATGACCTCACTATCACCATCCGGGGCTAGTTGATCAATCACTCGGACGGTGTTGACGACGGTGGTTGACTCGAGGGGCCGAGGCATGCGCCTCGAAGCATCCAATCGATCGACCCGCGCCTCCCCCTAGACTCAACGCCATGGCGGACTTCCTCGAGCGGCTACGGATCGGGCCGCCGATCGTGGCCGACGGCGGCATGGGCGCGTTGCTTGCAGGCGCTGCGCCCGGATTGCGGTGCCCTGAGGAGGCGAACATCCGAGCTCCCGAGAGCGTTGTCGCCGTGCACGTCAGCTACATCCGCGCGGGCGCCGAGCTGATCGAGACGAACACGTTTGGCGCAAACTGCCGCAAGCTGGCGGCAAAACTGCTCGAGCACGAGTTCGAGGCGATCAACTCGGCCGCGGTACGGCTCGCGCGAGAGGCACGCGAGGTATCGGGCCGGGACGTCCTGATCGCGGGCGCGATCGGACCTCTGGGTGAGCTCGAGGTCTTCGATACCGGCGAACACGGCCCGTGGTACGCGGAGCAAGCCGGGATCATGGAGGGCCGCGGAGTGGATCTTTTCATGCTCGAGACGTTCTTCGACCTCGACGAGCTCTGTTCCGCCGTCGCTGCCGTTCGTGGGGTCTCGTCGCTCCCGATCGTCGCGTTGCTGACGTTCGACGACGAAGCCGAGACCACGGGCGGGATCGACGCGTACACCGCCGCCGTGAGGCTAGCCGGGCTCGACGTCGCCGCGATCGGGACGAATCACGGCGCCGGCCCCCTCGCTGCGCTCACGGCTCTCGACGCCATGGGTGGCGTGGGCCTTCCACTTGCCGCCCTCCCGAACATCGGTCTCGCGGGGATAGTCGGCGGACGCGTGGTCTACCCCCATTCGACTCCCGAGTACTTCGGCGACTTCGCGGCCCAGGCTGTCGCTCTGGGGGCGAGGATCATCGGTGGGTGCTGCGGCACCACACCCGCGCAGATCGAGGCGATCCGCGCGGCCCTCGACGAGGACCGAAAGCCGCGGATGGCGTTCGAGACGCAGGCGAGCTTCCAGCCGCATGAGCCCTCGGCGGCTGCAGGCGAGACGCGGCTGGCCCGTGCATTGCGGGAGGGTGAATGGGTTGTCAGCGTCGAGCTCGATCCTCCGAAGGGAGGGACGAATGACGCGATGATCGAGGTGGCCCGCACTCTTCTCGCCTCGGGAGCCGTCGGGTTCGTCGACGTGAACGACAACCCGATGGCGCGCGCCCGGATGAACGCGCTCATGGCGTCGATCGCGATTCAGCGCGAGGTGGGAATCGAGACGATCCCTCATGTCACGCCACGGGACACCACCGTGATGGGTCTCGAGGGCGTGCTCCTCGGGGCCCATGCAGAGGGCGTCCGCAACATCCTTGCGGTGACCGGCGATCCACCGCATGTCGGAGATTACCCCGGTTCACGGGGAGTCTACGAGATCGATGCGATCGGACTCGTCCAGCTTCTCGCGGGACTGAACAGAGGTGTCGACTACGTCGGCAAGGCGATCGATCAGCCGACTTCGTTCTTTATCGGTGTCGCCGTCAATCCGTCGGCGGACGATCCCGACCTGGAGCTCGCGCGATTCGAAAGGAAGGTGGCGGCCGGCGCGAGGTTCGCAATGACGCAGGCCCTCTTTGACGTCGACGCGCTCGAGCGCTTTTTGGAACGGCTCGGCGGAGCTTCACCGATTCCCCTCCTCGCGGGAGTCTGGCCGCTTCGGTCGCACGTGATGGCACTCCGACTTCACAACGAGGTTCCCGGGATCTCGGTGCCCGACCATGTACTTGCCGCGCTACGCGATGCGGGCTCGGACGCGCCCGCTGTCGGTCTCTCCCTCGCGCGCGACCTCCTCGAATCGCTGCGTGACTTCGTTCCGGGCGTCTACGTGATCCCGCCGTTCAAGCAACCGGAGGCCGCACTCGACCTACTCATGTAGGTGAGGAACGAACGCCGGTTGGCGTCGCCACGGTCTGGTCGGCCGTGTCCTACCGCTCGACGCAGGGCGTCTCGATCGCGACTGTGCCCGCCTTCGCCAGCGCGGCCCGCACGGCGGCGGTCGGCACGCCGTAGCCGCCAGCGCGTCCCGCTCGCTGGGCGAACACGGTCGTGATCACACGACCACGTGCATCGACGACCGGGCCGCCCGAGTTGCCGCTGCGGATCGTGCCGCGGATCGTCGTCACGTCGCGCGGCGTCGGGAAGTTTCCAAAGGCGTCCCGACCGACGATCTTGACGACCCTGCCGACGCGCACCGCTGTCTCGGTGTACGGGCCATTGGCGGGGTACCCGAGCATTCCCCCCGGCGTTCCCTCGACCGCCTCGGCGAGCCGCAATGCTCGCGCGGCAAGTCCGGGGACGCGCAGGACCGCAATGTCGTTCTTCTTGTCGAAGACGACGACCCGGGCATCGAGGAGGTCACCGTCGTTCCGATCGACACGGGGCTCATTGACGCCGGCGACGACGTGCGCGTTCGTGACCACGAGCCCCGGCCCGGCGACCCAACCCGATCCCTCTATTCCGAGGCCGCAAGCATTTCCGATCACACGCACGACGCTGAGGGCCGCCGATGTGACGCCTGCCGAATCGAGGACGGCCGCGTCGGGCTCCGTGACTCCGGCGGGAGGACCGGCGATCGTGCCGAAGGGGTCGATGCCGGCGAGCGTGTCGATCAGCCGGGCCGCCGGATACTCCTCGTTGAGAGTGGAGAGGATCGTGGACTCCTGGGCGTAGCGCCGGAGCTCGGTCTCGCCGGGGAGGTAAAGGAGGACTGCGCCGACGGCCCAGCAGAGCGCGAGCCCGAGCGCGGCTCCGAAGAACCCTCCCCCGGCAGAATCGAGCAACCGCAGTGGCGGGATCACGATGAGCGTTCGGCGGATGGCCCGGCCCGCATAGCCGCCGAGCGCCTGTCCGAGCGCAGCGACGACCATCGCCGTGCCAACGGCGATGAGCGGCAGCCAGCGCGCGCGCGCATCCCCGACGAGCGCGGGACCGAGCCGTGTCCCGAGGTAGAACCCGATCACGAGCCCGCCGAAGGAGAGCACGCCAACGACGAGCCCGCGCCGGAAACCCATCAGCGCGGTGAGCGCAACGAGTCCGAGGGCGATCAGATCGACGGTCGACACCCTCCTCCTTTCGGAAGTGAGGCGGCCACACCTTTGCCGAGCGCACGGTCGATTCGGGCCTCCGTAGGGATCTCGCGCGGCTCGCTCAACCGGATCCAACCGGCGCCGCTACAATCCGACGGCCCACGGGGGCGTAGTTCAGTTGGTTAGAACGCCGGCCTGTCACGCCGGAGGTCGCGGGTTCGAGTCCCGTCGCTCCCGCTTCTCACCTCGGGCCTCCTCGCGCCGACGCGAGGATCTGCCTACCCGAGGAGAAGCGGCGCGAGATCGCGCGGCCGCAGCGTGAAGGCCGCATGGTCGGCGGCGAGCTCGACGGGCTCGACACCCAGGCGCGCCGCCATCTCACGCTGCCTCTCCGGCGGCAAGAGGCTGTCCTCCGTGCACAGAACGTAGGTGCAGGGCACGTCCGGGAGCGACCGGCCGGGCCAGGGCTGCTCCATAGCCGCCCAGCCCTGGGGGCGCTGCGTGGCCTCGAGGAAGGCTAGATACGCCTCCCGCTCCTCGGGCGGCACGATCGAGGCCAGCAGCTCGCGATCAAACGACCGGCAGCCGTCACCGTCGTCGTGCGAAACCGCCAGGATCATCTCGCGGGTCTCGGCGCCTGCGATGTCCGCTATCGAGCGCCCCGGTTCGGGGACAAAGGCCGTCACGTAGACCAGGCGGTCGACGTGCGCCCGGTCGGGCACGAGCGAGATCGTCGCGCCACCCGCCGAGTGGCCGACGACCACGACCGGCCCCTCGATCCCGGCCATCGCCTCGACCACTGTGCGGGCGTAGTCCTCGAGCATGGCGACCGGATCGGTGCACGGCAGGTCAATGGCGATCGCGCGGTGACCGAGCGCCTCGAGCTCGGGGATCACCGGCGCCAGCTCGGCGGGGCTGCCGAACCCGCCGTGAACCAGGACGAACGTCGTCATCGGGTGCGCCTCCTCACAAGGAGTCTCGTCATCCTGTGGATCGTCCATCCTAGCCGAGCTGCCACACAGATTGTGAACATGGTCACAATACTTCGGCTACTCTCACAACTCATCGGTGCAGTCGGCCGCCCCACGAAAGGTCGCGCGATGCGCGCAGTATTCGGTGCTTGTGTCCGGCGAGGGAACCGATCGCTACCGAGCTGCTGGTTGGCTCGTGCCCAACCGGTGCGCTGTGCTGGAGGCGACGGCGGCCGTGGAGCGCTGCCGTCGACGGCTACCGCGACTCGGATGCTTTCCCGCCGTGGGAGCTGAGCGGCCGGGGGCCGTGGGGCGCCCGAGCCGGCGTCGAGGTGACGAGCTCGAACGCGCGTTCTCCGACCGCTTTCTCGAGGCGTTGACTGCCGGTGATCCGGCGGAGGCCGAGGCGGTCGGTCAGGCTGCCCTCGATGCGGGGATGGCGGTTCCCGCGATCCACTCATGTGTGATCGCGCCGGCGATGCAGCGGATCGGAGACCTTTGGCAGTCCGATGCCATGACCGTCGCCGACGAGCATCTCGCCACCGCGATCTCCGCGAGCGTGCTTGGCCAACTCTTCCCCCATGGCCTCAACGCCCCACCGCGCTCCCGCCAACGGATCATGCTGGCTGCCGCACCGGGCGAGCATCATGTCCTGGGTCTACGGATGGCCGCGGACGCTCTCGAGGGAGCGGGCTTCGACGTGCTCTACCTCGGTGCGGATATGCCGCTCGATGGTTTGCTCAACGCGTGCCGCGCTCATAAGCCTGCCGTCCTCGGGCTCTCCGTGACGATGCCGCTGAATGTCCCGGGACTGATCCGTGAGGTCGAAGCCGTCGGTGCTCTCGCGAACGCACCGCAGATCCTCGTTGCCGGTCAAGCTGCGCCGCTGCTGCTCGAGCAAGGGCTCGACGTTCCGGTGATCTTGCACTCGGAGGAGGTGGTGTCGGTCGTCGAGCGGCTTCTCTCCCTACCCCACATCGGCGACGTGGTTCCGCCGGAGCTCGCCGCCCGCGTCCCTCCGACCCGCTCCGGGGACCAGGCCGGGTCCGACTCCTCGCGTACCATCGAAAGCCGGTTCTCGACGACAGTTCAAGCCGCGTCCGAGACCGCCCGCGTGGCCGGTCGGCACGCATATGCGATGGAGCGACTCGCCTACCATGATCCACTGACCGGTCTCTGGAATCGGCGAGCCTACGACGACCGGTTCCAGACCATCACCGACGGCGACCCGGCGAGCGCCATTCTGATGATCGACGTCGACCAGTTCAAGCAGGTCAATGACACCTTCGGCCACGCGGTCGGTGATGCGACCCTCGTCGGTGTCGCAAAGGCGATGTTGGAGACCGTGCGGCCTGGCGATTTCGCATCACGGCTGGGCGGAGACGAGTTCTCGATTCTGCTCCCCGCAACAGATCTCACTCAGGCAGCCGCGATCGCGGAGCGGTTTCGATCGAGGGTCGAGGGCACGATGCGCGACCCGCCGGTGACCGTGAGCGTCGGTGTCGCCCGGACAGGCAGCAGCCGCCGCGCCTCGAGCCTTGCGGGTGACCGGGCGCTGTACGACGCCAAGGAGCATGGTCGGAACCGGGTCACCGTGACGGCCGACTGACCTATGTATATCTCGCTTTCACAGCTCCGGATCGATCCGGAGCGCGCACCCGAGCTGATCGAGGCGTTCCGGATGCGATGCGGCCTCGTCGACACGAACGCCGGGTTCATCGACCTCCAGGTCTGGCAGTCCGAGCGCGACGCTGGCGAGATCATGATGGTCAGCCGCTGGAAGGACAGGGCCTGCTTCAAGGCCTACATGAAGAGTGCAGACCACCGCGCCTCGCACGACCGCATCAGCAAGTCGCTCCTCACCGCGATCGAACTCGAAGCTCTGCAGCACATGCGCACCTACGAGGTCGTCGCCGAATGACGCGGCCGATGCCTCCGAGCGGAGCGAACCCGCCACCCGAGATGCGCACTTCGAGCGGAGCGGTGATCGAGCTGCTCCCGATCGCCCACGAAATCTGCAGACGCTACCACGACGAGTTCGCTGACGAGTACGAGCGGTACGGCCCCGAGGGCCAGGCCTGGTGCCTCCACGACAACCAATACCTGCTCGCCTGGGCGATCCAGGACGTGCGAGATGGGACCGTCGACCTGATCGAACAGGCACTCTGGCTCGCCGATGTCCTCGCGAGTCGCGACTTCCCGGTCGAGCGGCTCGTACGAGACCTCGAGATCGCAGCGGATGTCGCTGGGAAGACGATCGTGGCCGACCACCTCGGTCGCGGCGTTTCCGTCAGGCTGACTGCTGCGGCGATAGCGGTCAGAGCGACTCTGACCGAACCTGGCAGCACCTAACCCGACCACTCGACGTCAAGCCTCTATCGTCGAGGAGCTGCGCTCATCGTCGTCTTCCGCTGGACCGGCTCCTCCACGCCGCCGGGGTAGCGCTGGTAAACGCTCCTGCCAGTACGACGCCCCGCCCGATCACGGCGCGGACGTGCTTGGACTCGTTGTTCTAGCTCCATCTGCGCCAGGTCGCTCGCGCATCCGCGGGATGCTCGCACCTCACACAGGTTGGCGGCCGGCTTGTCGTCGCGCGTCGCTCTCGGCGGACTCAACCCTGACCCACCCCTGGGAGATCGGAGCCTCCGGGCACCCCGTTCGACCGGATGAGAGACGCGTCCACCTACCAAGCGCTGCGATGGCCACCGATGTCGCGACGATCATGCCGGCGCGAGTGCGACCGGTAGTGAGATGGTTCTCTGTTGAATGCATGAGGTCAGTCAAGCGGAGGCACTTGTGCCCCCGCTGTGACTCACCTGAGCCTCGCCCCTGAGTCGCGCCGTCAGCTTCCGCCGGCGGGTTCCGGCGCTGGCGTGGCGGGAGTCGGCGCACCGGCGTGCGGCGCCTCGATCGTCAGGTTCGGGAGCACCCGGTCGAGCCAGCGCGGCATATACCAGGACTTCTCACCCATCAGCGTGAGGAACGCCGGGACGAGCGTCATGCGCACGACGAGCGCGTCGGTGAGGATCGCGACCGCGAGGAGCAGGCCGAACTCCTTCGGCACGCGATCGGCACTCAGGATGAACGCTGCGAACACGGTGCCCATGATCAAGGCCGCAGCGACGACGACACGACCGATGGCCGAGATCCCGTGCTCGACCGCCGCCCGCGTATCGAGGCCGTGGACGTGCTCCTCCCGGATCCGACTCATGATGAAGACCATGTAGTCCATCGAAAGCCCGAACAGGATCGCAAAGGCGATTGGTGGTACGAACGTCTCGATCGGCCCCGTCTTGTCGAGGCCGGTCAGGCCGAGAAGATGCCCCTGCTGGACGACGAGACCGAGAACGCCGAAGCCCATGAAGGCCGAGAGGAGCGTCGTCACGGCAGCTGTCGCCGAGACGACGATCGACCTGAAGGCCATCGCGAGCACGATGAACGTGACGCCGATGATAAAGAGCAGGAAGATCGGCATCCGGCTGATGATCTGATCAGCGATGTCCTTGAAGGCCGCGGTCTGACCCGACACGTAGGCGACGGCATCACTGCCAGCGACCGCCGCCGGGACGACGTCGCTGCGTAGCGTGTCGACGAGCGTGTCCGTGGCCGCGTCCTGAGGTGCGGAGTCCGGCGTCACGAACACGATAGCGACCGTGCCCGGGTCGTTGAACTGGGGCTCGCCGGCCGACGCGACCCCGTCGAGACCCTTGACGCGTTCGTAGATGCGCGTCGCCGCCTCCTTGTCGCCGTTCACGTCGACGACGATCGGGATCGGACCGTTGAAGCCCGCCCCGAACCCTTCCGCAAGCAGGTCGTACGCTCGACGGCTCGTCTGCTCGAGCGGCTGCGTCCCCTGGTCGGCAGCGCCGAGACGCACAAGGGCAGATGTCCCCGCGAGGATGAAACCCGCGATCAGGAGGACGGGGAAGACGACCTTCGCATTGGCCGTCACGAACCTGCCCCAGCGGGCGATGGGCGTTCGGTCTCGCGCCTCTTCCGAGTCGTCGACGGCGCGGATGAAGGGGATCTTGAGTCGATCGACCTTGTGCCCGAGCAGCGAGAGAACCGCGATCAGGAGAGAGTTCGCGATCAGCACAGTGGTGAGTACGCCAAGCGCGCTCCCGATTCCGAGCTTCGTGACGAAGTCGAGGCCGATGAAAGCGAGGCCGGCAACCGAGATGGCAACCGTGGCTCCGGCGAAGATCACCGCTCGACCGGCAGACGCGCCCGCCTCAGCGGCTGCGTCCTGCTTCGAAAGCCCATCGTGGAGGAGCTGCCTGAAGCGGGTAACGATGAACAGCGAGTAGTCGATCCCGACACCGAGCCCGATCATCGAGACGAGAATCGGTGTGATCGTGTTGATCTTCGTGAACCCGGCAAGGATGAAGAGCAGCAGGAACGCGGTGATGAGCGCAACGATCGCGAGGGCGATCGGAATGAGCATCGCCACGAAAGTGCGGAAGACGAACAGCAGCACGATGATCGCCGCGAGCAGGCCGAGTCCCTCCGAGGCACCTTGCTCGACGGGCGGGAACTCGGCGTCGCCGTTGAACTCGACCGTCACCCCGGCGGGCTCGACCGTCTCGCGGACGGCGTCCTGGACAGCGACGACGGCGTCGCGATCCTTCCCCTCGATCACCTGGTCGAACTGCGCCTGCGCGTAGGCGATACGGCCATTGTCCGAAAACGTCTCGTCGTCGAACGGATCGGCAACCTCCGTCAGGCCCACGGTGTCCTCGGAAGGCTTGAACTCGGACGACTCGAGCCGCGTGATCGCCTTCGCGATCGCGGCCTTACGAACCGGTGTATCGAGGCTCTCACCCTCCGGTGCAGCGAATACGAGGTTGAGGACTCCGCCCTGCTCCGATGCAAACTCGGCTTCGAGAAGATCGGTCGCCTTCTGGGTGTCAGATCCGGGGATCGTGAACTCGTCCTCGAGGGCGCCGCCGACCGTGGCGACGAGCGCGATCAGCACCGCGATGATCCCGAGCCAGCTCACGACGACGCGCCAGGGGTGCGTCGCGCAGGAGCGCATCCAGCCCGCCAGGGCGCCCGTCGCAACGCGCTCGTGCGACGCCACGCGCTCGTCAGTCGGGCTCGCGGTCGGGGTTGTACCGTGCTCGGGTTCAGTCATCGCGTTTCGTTCTCCTTGTCGCTACGAGGTTCAACCATCGGCGGGCGAGGTCGGTAGGGCTGTCTGATCGGGGCCATTCTAGACTCCGGCCAGCCAGGGCTGCATCGGACTCCTGCACTCCAAGTCAAGGGTTCGGGGCAGGCGCTCAGCGAGCGGTGCACGGTGGCAGAGCCCGATCGCAACACTCATCAGAGGAGCGAGATCGCGACCCTTTCGAGGCGATCCAGCGCCTCCTGCATCCCGCCCTCCATTCCGGAGTTGATATGTCCGTTACGGCCTTCCTTGTTTCGGTGTTGAACGAGAACCGTTAGAGCAGTCCGCCCGTCGACCTCGGTGAGCGTGAGGGTGTCAAGATGTGCCTCTGCACTCCGTCGCTGCGTGATGGAGATACCGTCACGCCGATGCCGTATCAGAACAGAGTCACACCGTTCAGCGAGCTCGTCGCCGATCCCGCTCGCGGCCTCGTCTACGGCAACCGCGGCTGCCTGCACGACGAACACGGAGTGATCCGGCGGCGCTACGCGGTGCGACGCTGGATCTCCTGCCGGCTCGAGTTTCGCGGCTGGCAGCGAGGAGCGTTCTTGCAGCCGGGGAAGTTCACGGAGCTCTTCTTTCTCGACGAGGCGACTGCGTTCGCCGCGGGGCACCGTCCGTGCGCTCTTTGCCGCAACGAGGACTACCGGACGTTTGTGACGATCTGGCGCGGGCTCCACCCGGGCGACTCCGAAGGAGCTGACCGACTCGATGCCCGGCTGCACGACGAGCGCGTTGCTCCTCGCGCCTGCGGAGGTCACGTGCAACGGCGCTTCGAGGCACCGGTCGAGACGCTGCCGGACGGGACGTTCGTCGTCCATGACGGGAGTGCGTTCGTCGTGCGCGGAGACCGGCTACTTCGCTGGGCGCCCGCAGGCTACGACGTTGCGCTCGCTCGTCCGAGCGGTCGAGCGACAGTGCTCACACCCCCATCGCTCGTCGAGGTGTTGCGTGCAGGCTGGGATGGGGTCGTGCCGCTGTTGCATCCGTCCGCGGGAGCCCGGACGACGAGCTGAAGCCCGTCCGCGCACCCCTCAGCGGCCGAGTCCCTTCGCCTTGAGCCACTCTCCAACGCGATCGAACAGCCCCGGTGCGTACGTGTCAGAACGGAGCATCTCCGAGGTCAGGCCCGTCGTCGTCTCGACAAGCGCGTGGTTTGCGTTCGGGAAGTCGACGACCGTGATGTCGCGGCCGAGCTCGGCCGCGAGCGGAGCGAGCCGCCGCTCCGAGAGCCCCGGCGGTACGTGCCGGTCGCGACCTCCGTAGACCCAGAGCGAGGGGATCTTCAGCTTCCGCACCCACGGGATGGGGTCGACTCCTCCCGGCCCGGCCTTCAGCACCTGCGCGTCGATCTGCGCGTCCGTGAGTGTCGCTGCACGCTCGCCCTCGCCGGCGAGGTCATGCCAGAGGTCGTTCTCGTCCACCGTCACGGCAGGCCCGGAGAAGACGAGGAGGAAGCGGATAGCGGCCTCCCTCGAGGCGGCGAGCGGGACGATCCATCCCCCCTGGCTGTGTCCCGTCAGCCCGATCCGCTCTGGATCGATCTCGGGCTGGGCGGCGAGGAAGCGCGCGGCTGCCTGGGCGTCGCGCGCAAGCGTGTCGATGGTGCCTGCCGTCGCCGACTCGCCTGGATAGGAGCCGCCCGACTGGCCGATCCCGCGCTTGTCGTAGACGAGGACGGCAACGCCGTGGCGCACGAGCATCGACGTGAGCTCGGGCAGGTAGGCGCGCTGCGTCGGTCCCGAGCCGTGCACGAACACCGCGCCTGCGTGCCTGCCGGCTCCCGGCGGGATCAGCAGTGTCCCCGACAGCCAGGCTGACCCGCTGCGGAACTGCACCTCGAGTTGCCTCACGCCCACTCGTGCCGTGGACTTCCCGTCAATGACGGCTGAACCAGTGCGAATCCGAATCGTGCCGGTGCTCGGCGAGCGGGTCGCGAAGCCGGAGCCGATCGAGAACCCGGTACCCGCCTGATAGAGCGCGCGTACTCTGCCCGAGTCGAGGTTGACGATGCGAGCCGGGCCGTACGGATCGTCGACGACGGCGGTCTGGCCGTCGGAAGTCGAGTAGAACCCCCGGGCGATGAGCGCCGGCGCGTTGCCCGCGCGCGCCGAGAACGTGCCACGGAGGGCGCCCTGACGCACCGTTCCCTTCATTCGCCCGCCCGACACCGCGCCGTCGAAGACGAGCGGGGAAGGCCGCCCGGGAAGCTGGAAGCGAAGCTTCGCGCCGGAGGCGACGAGCGGCACCGACTGCAGATCCGCGTGCCCGACACCGAGCGCGACGAAGGCGCGCTTGCCGCTGACCGCCAGCGAGAACTGGCCCGGCCCGCCGAGCGAGTAGGTCCCGATCCACGACCCAGTCGCAGTGCGCGTTCCACC